>NZ_JAVDUX010000027.1:0-32532 GCF_031456575.1 Ancylobacter sp. 3268 | reverse complement strand
CACCGGCCACAGTCCCCGCCGCCTAGCCCTTCCCGCTCCCGCCGCGCCAGACAAATACCTCGTCCGGCGCAAACCCATCCCGGTCATAGCCGGCGGCGCAGAACGTCCCCCCCTGGTAGCGAGCCGACACCGGGTCCGCTTCCGACGCCCCAGACACTACCACCCCGGCAAAGGCTTCCGCCTCATCCACCGGCTCGCCGCCGATCACCTCGTTGCGCCGCCACCACGACCGCGCATTCCTCGACACACCCCACGCAATCCGGCACCCAAGAGCCGAACACCCCAGGCCACCCTCAATAATCCCTGCCAGATCACAATGGCTCAGCCACGTCGACAAATGGCGCACATCGGTTGGTTGCTCGATACAACTGCCGATGCGGATCGACAGGCTCTCCAGCCCGTGCTTGTCCCAGTAAAGCCGAGCCAGCAACTCGCCATAGGCCTTGCTCAGCCCGTAATAGCCGTCCGGGCGCAGGTCGCAGTCCTCGTCCAGCAGCACGCCGCGGCGGTGAAAGCCGATGGCATGGTTCGAGGACGCGAAGATCACCCGCGCCCGACCGGCCCGGGCGAGGTCGAATATGTGATGCGTGCCGAGGATGTTCGGCCCGAGAATGGCGTCGAAATCCTGTTCGGTCGAGGCTGCACCGAAATGCACGATCGCGGCGAAATCGGTGCCGAGCCGGCCCACCGCTTCGCGATCGGCGAGGTCGGCGGCCTGAAAACGACTATTCGGCGGCAGATCGTAAGCCGGCTCCACGATATCGCTCAATACCATCGGGCGATCGGCGCGCGCGAGCCTCGCCGCCAGCACGCGACCGAGCGCGCCGGAGGCGCCGGTGAGCAGCAGCGGGCGGATCTCCGTCGGTTCGGTCATGGTGCATCCTCGAACAGGGTTATCGGCACCCCGGCGACGCCGATGTCCAGCGCCAGCACGCCGCCGGAGGCCGGCGCATCGGCCAGCTTCTGCGGAGATATCCCCTTGCGCAGGCTGGTGAGGTAGAGCGTGCCCAGCCCCGAACCGCCGAAGCAGGGCATGGTCGGCGCCGGCAGCGGCAGCGCGATCCTGCGCACCAGTTGACCGTCGGCATCGAAGCCGTTGAGGCAGCCGGCCGAGACGCCGCAGCTCCAATAGAGTCCGTCGCGGCCGCAGGCGCCGCCATCCGGACGGCCCTCGGCCTCGGACATTTCGCGCAGGCGCCGACGGGCGGAAAGCGCGCCGCTGGACGGGTCGAAATCCCAGCGGTCGATCCAGGGGCCGCGGGAATCGGTATGAAACATGCCGCGCCCGTCCCCGGTCCAAGCCAACCCGTTGGAAACCTTGAAGCCGTCGAGCTTCCGCTCGACGCGGCCATCGGCGGTCACGCGATAGAGAACGGCTTCGGGCCGTTGCCGCTCCGGGGCCACATCGTGCATGGACCCGACCCAGAAGGCGCCGTCCGGACCGACCTTGCCGTCATTCAGCCGGAACTCCGGGAAACGCGGTTCGAGTACGGCCAGCAGCCTGTGCTTGCCGGTCTCGGCATCGAGCAGCCGAACCTCGCCGCCGACGGCCACCACCAGCCGGCCGGAGCGGGCGAGGCCGAGACTGCCGACCGGCGCCGGAAAATCCCACCTGCGGATCGCGCCGCTGGCAATGTCGAGACGGAACACCGTGCCAGCCGGAATATCGACCCAGAACAGGGCCTGCCGACCGGCATCCCACAGCGGGGATTCGCCGATCTCGCAGCGGCTGTCGACGATCAGCCGCGCTGAGGTTTCCACATCCATGACCGGCCTCAGCGCGCGAGCCAGCCGCCATCGACCGGCACCACCGCTCCCGTCACATAGGAGGATGCCGGGGCGGCGAGGAACAGCAAGGCCGTTTTCAGGTCATCGGGCATACCCCAGCGGCCGGCCGGGATGCGTTCGAGAATTTGCCGGCTACGTACCGGATCGGCACGCAGCGCCTCGGTGTTGTCGGTCTCGATATAGCCGGGGGCGATCGCGTTCACGGTGATGCCCTTGCCGGCGAGCTCGTTGGCCATCAGCCGGGTGAGGCCGACAATGCCATGCTTGCTGGCGGTGTAGGAAGGCACGCGAATGCCGCCCTGGAAGGAGAGCAACGAGGCGATGTTGACGATGCGGCCCTGGATTTCGCGGGCGATCCAGTCGCGCGCCACCGACTGGGAGAGAAAGAACACGCTCTTGAGATTGATCGCCATGACCGCGTCCCAGTCCGCCTCGGTGAAATCGATGAGGTCGGCGCGGCGGATGATGCCGGCATTGTTGACGAGAATATCCGGCGCCCCGAAATCCTCGGCGATCCCTGCCAGCATCACGGCGAAGTCGCCGCCGGCTTCGAGATCGCGAACGATCTCGTGGAAGCGCGCGCCCCGGCTTTCCACGGCGCGGCGGGTTTCCGGCATGGCGCGCGATCCGAGGCCAATGATGTCGGCGCCGGCTTCGGCCAGCGTTTCGGCGAGCGCACGGCCGATGCCGGTGCGGGCGCCGGTCACCAGCGCGGTCTTGCCGCCGAGGTCGAACAGGCCGGTAAGGTTTCGCGCCGTCTGGCTCATTTCAGCTCTCCCATCGGCACGAAATCCATGTCGGCGAAGGACTGGTTGTCCCCGGCCATCGCCCAGATGAAGGCATAGGAGCCGGTGCCGGCGCCGGAGTGGATCGACCATGGCGGCGACAGCACCGCCTGCTGGTTGCGCACCACCAGGTGGCGGGTCTCCTCCGGCCGGCCCATCAGGTGCAGTATGAAGCTGTCCCTCGGCACCTCGAAATAGAAATAGGATTCCATGCGCCGGTCATGGGTATGGGCCGGCATGGTGTTCCACACGCTGCCGCCCTCGAGCCGGGTGAGCCCCATGACGATCTGGCAGGTCGGCAGCACGCCGGGGTGCAGATATTTGAAGATGGTGCGTTGGTTGGACGTCTCCAGCGCGCCGAGCGGCTGCGGCGACGCCTCGGCCTGACGCACCACCCGGCTGGGATGGCGTTGATGCGCCGGCGCGGAATTGGCGTAGAAGCGGGCCGGCCGGGCGGAATCGAGGTTCTCGAAGCTCACCTCGCGTGCGCCCCTGCCGAGATAGAGGGCTTCCTGCGTCTCCACGACGAAGACCTCGCCATCGGCGGTCACTTTCAACGGCCCGGCGCCGACATTGATGCCGCCGAGTTCACGCCGTTCGAGAAAATAATCGGCACCCGCGACCTTCGCCAACGCCGCGTCCAGGGTCAGCGCATCGGCGGCGGGGGCGATGCCGAGCACGATCATGCGGTCATAGTGCGAATAGGTGGCGCGGACGGCGCCGCTCTCGAACACGGTGTCGATCAGAAAATGTCGGCGCAGGCCGGCCGTATCCAGCGCTTCGGCCTGATCCGGATGGATGGCGTGACGGATATCCATAGGTTCTCTCCCGGGGCATGTCGGACCGTTGGCCGGCCCTGTCGATGGGTCAGATGAACAGGTCGGAATGGGCCGCGCGCACCTGCGGCAAGGCTTTCAGGATTTCCGACAGGTGTGTCTTCAGCTCCGCCTCGGCGCGGTCGGGGTCGCGCGCGTCGATGCCGGCGAGGATGGCGCGATGCTGCTCGACCAGCCGCGGCAGCGCCGTCGCCGAAGGCAGGGTCAGGTGGCACACCCGGTCCATATGCGCCTTGATGTCATCGATCACCGACCAGGCGGTCGGGCAGCCGGCGCCCTCGGCAAGGGCGGCGTGGAAGCGCTCGTCGGCGCGCTGGAACTCATAATGCTGGCCGGCCTCGGCGGCGACCTGCTGGGCGTCGAGGTAGAAGTCGATACGGGTACGCACGCGGGCATCGAAGCGCTCGCAGGCGCGGCGCACCACGCCGGCCTCCAGCGTTTCGCGGATGAAGCGGGCCTCCAGCATGCGGTCGAGCGAGATCTTGACCACGAACGTGCCGCGCCGCGGCAGGATCTCGACCAGGCCGGCACGGGCCAGCGCGATGAACGCCTCGCGCACCGGCTGGCGCGACACCGCGTAACGCTCGGCGATCTCCTGCTCGGACAGCGGCGAGCCGGGCTGGATATCCAGCGTGATGATGGCCTTGCGGATCTCGCGCTCGATGCGACGCGCGCTGCTCTCCGCAATCTCGCCGGCCTCCACATTCACCTTGAGCCACTCCCGATGCGGTTTCGATTGGTGCTTGACGTTCTACCATACTAGAGGCAGTATCTACCATACCAAAAACGAAGAAAGCATTGCGGGAAGGCTCAAATGCCCAGCACGGCAGAGGAATTTGTCGCGGCGCGGCGCGAGGCGCGCGCCTTGGCGGGGTTTCCGGGAGTGCTGCCGGACAGTTTGTCGGCGGCCTATGCGGTGCAGGAGGAAACGTTGCGGCTGACTCCACGCCGCCTCGCCGGCTGGAAGGTGGCGGGCATCCCTCCGGCGTTTCGGGAACGCTACGACGCGCCGCGCCTCGTCGGGCCGGTTTTCGCCGATGCGGTGCAACAGGTCGAGGACGGCGGCAGCGTCGAGGTGTTCGTCTATCGGGGCGGATTCGCCGCGATCGAAGCCGAATTCGTGGTGCGGCTCACGGCGGACGCGCCGGAAGGGCTGGTGGCGGCGGCGGAGATTCCCGGCTTTGCCACGCTGCATGCCGGCTCGGAGATCGCCTCCAGCCCGCTCGCCAGCATCAATGATCTCGGCCCCGGTGCCGTGATTTCCGATCACGGCAACAATGCCGGCGCCCTCATCGGCCCGGCGATCCCGCCGCCAGCCGACGGCGATTGGGAGCGGCTGATTTCCCGCACCTTGATCGGCGGCGAATGCGTGGGGGAGGGCAGCGCGGCGCGTGTCGCCGGCGGTCCCTACGAATCCGTCGCCTTCCTCATCGCCCAGCTTGCGAGCCGCGGACGGCGGCTGAAGGCTGGCGACATCGTGCTTACCGGCATGACCACCGGCGTGCACGATGTGCGCATCGGTGACGAGGCCCGCATCGAGTTTCCCGGCGTCGGCGGCTTCGGCCTCCGCGTCAAGGCGCGTGCGTCGGAGCGATCCGCCGCCGCGTGATGGTATGCCGCCCGGCGGCGACAACACCAATGACGGCAGAAAATGCCGCTTGTGATCCTAGGAGGACAACGCCAATGAACTTCGCACGCATGCTTTGCGTCGCCGGCGCCTTTGCGCTCGCCCCGGTCATGCTGGCGCCGATGGGCGCCAGCGCCCAGACGGTGCTGCGCTCCGCCGACATCCATCCCGACGGCTACCCCACCGTCGAGGCGGTGAAATATATGGGTGAGCTGGTCAAGCAGCGCAGCAATGGCCGGCTCGACATCCAGGTGTTCAACAATGCCGCGCTCGGCAGCGAGAAGGACACCATCGAGCAGACCCGCTTCGGCGTCATCGACATGAACCGCGTGAACACCGCGCCGTTCAACAATCTGGTGCCGCAGACCCAGGTGCTCGGCCTGCCGTTCCTGTTCCGCTCCGTCGATCACATGCACAAGGTGGTGGACGGTCCGATCGGCGACGAGATCCTCGCCGCCTTCGAGCCGCACGGCCTGGTTGGCCTCGCCTTCTACGATTCCGGCGCCCGCAGCTTCTACACCACCAAGAAGCCGATCAAGTCGGTGGCCGATCTCAAGGGCATGAAGATCCGGGTCCAGCAGTCGGACCTGTGGATCGCGATGATGAAGGCGTTCGGCGCCAATGCGACGCCGATGCCGTTCGGCGAGGTCTATTCCTCGCTGGAGACGGGCGTGGTCGATGGCGCCGAGAACAACTGGCCGTCCTATGAATCCTCGCGCCATTTCGAGGTGGCGAAGAACTACACGCTGACCGAGCATTCGCTGGCCCCCGAGGCGCTGGTGATCTCTAAGGTGAGCTGGGACAAGCTCTCGCCCGACGACCAGAAGCTGCTGCGCCAGGCCGCCAGGGATTCGGTCGGCAAGATGCGCGAATTGTGGCTGGCGCGCGAGAAGGCGTCGGAGGAGAAGGTCCGCAACGCCGGCGTGAAGGTTCTCACCGTCGACAAGACGCCCTTCATCGAGGCGATGAAGCCGGTCTATGACAGCTTCGTCACCGATCCGAAGATGAAGGATCTGGTCACCCGCATCCAGGCCGTCCAATGAGCGCGCCGCTCACCCCGGTCAAGGCCGGTTGGTCCGCTTCCGCCAATGGCGCGGAGCGGGCCGAAGCGCCCGCCGGCGGGCATCAGACCGGAGGCACCATGCCGTCGCTTCTCCTCCTCCGCCGGGTATTGGGACTGCTGTCCCGGGTGTCGCTGTGGATCGCCGGCGCCCTGCTGGTGTTCATGACCGGCGTTGTTGGCTGGCAGGTGTTCGGCCGCTACATGCTGAACGACACGCCCAATTGGGCCGAGCCGCTGTCGCTGCAGTTCATGAGCTGGTTCATTCTGCTCGGCGCCGCCGTCGGGGTGCGCGACAGCGTGCATCTCGGGCTCGACCTGGTCCACCATGTCTCGCCGTCCTGGGCGCAGAAGGCGATGGATCTGGTGAGCCTGACCCTAGTGGCCGCCTTCGGCGTCGCCATGGCCTGGTACGGCGCCAAGCTCGCCATCGGCACCTGGACGGCGACCATTCCCGTGCTGGGCTGGCCGGGCGGGGTGGACTTCTTCCCGCTGGTGCTGGGCGGAATCCTCATCGCGCTGTTCGCCGCCGAACGCCTCGTCGATACCATGCTCGGCGTCGAGATCGTCGCCGACACCGCGACACCGGAGGTGGTGTGATGGCGCATTTCGTCCTGTTCGGCAGCTTCGTCGCGCTGATGGCGATCGGCACCCCCATCGCCTTCTGCCTCGGCATCTCGTCGCTGGCCACCGTGCTCTATATGGGCCTGCCGGCCATCGTGGTGTTCCAGCAGCTGAATTCCGGCATCAACGTCTTCGCGATGATGGCGATCCCGTTCTTCATCTTCGCCGGCGACCTGATGGTGCGCGGCGGCATTGCCGTGCGGCTCATCCGCTTCGCCGCCGGCCTGGTCGGCCATCTGCGCGGCGGGCTGGGGCAGGTGAACATCGTCGCCTCGACGCTGTTCGGCGGCATTTCCGGCTCGGCGGTGGCGGATGCGTCGGCGGTCGGCGGGCTGATGATCCCACAAATGGCCAAGCGCGGCTATGATCGCGACTACGCCGTCAATGTCACGGTGAACGCGGCGATCATCGCGCTGATGATCCCGCCCTCGCACAACATGATCCTCTATTCCATCGCGGCGGGCGGCAATGTCTCGGTGGCGGACCTGTTCACCGCCGGGGTGGTGCCGGGCCTGCTGCTGGCGCTGGCGCTGATGGTCACCGCCTGGTGGGTGGCGAAGCGGCGCGGCTATCCTTCCGAGCCGTTTCCCGGCTTCGCGCGGCTGGGCTTCTTCTTCCTGTCCTCGCTGCCCGGCCTGCTGCTGATCGGCATCATCTTCGGCGGCGTGCGCTCGGGCGTGTTCACCGCGACGGAGAGTTCCTGCATCGCCGTGCTCTACGCCCTGCTGGTGGCGGTGCTAGTCTATCGCGAGCTGGATTGGGCGGGCTTCGTCGAGGCGACGCTGGGCGCGGTGCGCACCACCGCCATGGTGCTGCTGGTGATCGGAGCCGCCGCCTCGTTCGGCTGGCTGATGGCCTATCTCCAGGTGCAGCAGTCGACCATCGCGCTGATCCGGTCGATCTCCGAAGACCCGATCATGGTGCTGCTGCTGATCAATGTCGTGCTCCTGTTCCTCGGCACCTTCATGGACATGGCGCCGATGATCATCATCTGCACGCCGGTGCTGCTGCCGGTGGTGAAGGCCTTCGGCATCGATCCGGTGCATTTCGGTGTGGTGATGATCCTGAATGCCGGCATCGGGCTGAACACGCCACCGGTCGGAACGGTGCTGTTCGTCGGCTGCGCGGTGGGCGGCATTTCGATCCGCGAGGCGATGCGCACCATCTGGCCGTTCTTCGGGGCGAGCGTGGCGGTGCTGATGCTGGTCACCTATGTGCCGGCGCTGTCGCTCTGGCTGCCGGCCATGTTCCGCTGAGCGGGAGGCACCTTAGGCGGCGCTGGCGAGACGATGCCTTGGAGGCCGCCTATTCGGCGGCCTCTTCCGTTCGATGGCAGGAGGCTCCCGCTCCATGCTCTTCGATCACATGCCGGCGCAGCGAATCCCGCACCGAGGCGAGGATTTCCTCGGAAAGCGCCGGGTCGGTCGAGGACAGGCCGCGTGCCAGGGTGATTGCCCCGACCATGGAGGCCATCAGGGTGATCGAATCGGCATGGCGTTCCTCCGGCGTGCCGCCCGGGGGCAGCAGTTCGGCGATACGCCCCAGTTGATGGCGCAGCCCGTCGGCATACTGGGTCTGCACATGTTCCGGCTGCCGGGCGATCTCGGCGCCGAAAGCGGACATCGGGCATCCCTTGGAAGGCTCGTCGCGATGGTGGATCGAGACATAGCGCTCGATAACCGACCACAGGTTGGGAACCTCGTTCCACTTGGCACGGCTTTTCAGAAAGGCGTCGCGGCAGGCCTCCTCGGCCAAATGCGCCTTGGAGCGGAAATGGCCGTAGAAGGCGCCGTGGGTCAGTCCGCTCGCCTGCATGATCTCGGCAACCCCGACATCGCCGAAGCCGCGCTCCCGAAACAGCCGCGAGGCGGTATCGAGGATCGTGCGCCGATGTTCGGCGACCTTTTCACGGGTAACGCGCAATTTCTGTTCACCTCCGTCGGGTCCACCGACCCCACCGGCTCCGCCCCTCTCTTGTAAACACCATTTTTTATTCATGATGCAAATCAGAGAAGCTGCGTAGCCGGCTGATCCGGTCGGCGCGTGGCCCGATCGAGGCGTTTCGGCCCGTCAGGTCACGCCGCTTGCGCAGCGGCCGGAGCGGCGGCGCGCCGGTCGAGCACACCACTCCATATGGTAAGGCCGAGGGCGATTGCCACCAGCACGGCGCCGACGAAGGGCGTTGCCTCCAGGCCGAAGGGCGAGGCGACCACGCGCCCGCCGATCCAGGCGCCGATGGCAATGCCGAGGTTGAAGGCGGCGATGTTCAGCGCCGAGGCGACATCCACCGCGCCGGGACGGTGCAGGCGGGCGAGCTCGACGACATAGATCTGCAGGCCCGGCACATTGGCGAAGGAGAGGAATCCCAGCGCGACCAGGGTCGCCAATGCGAGGATCGGCATCGACATGGTAAGGCCGAACAGCGCCAGCACCAGCGCCTGCGCCGCGAACAGCCCGGTCAGCGCCCGGACCGGGTCGCGGTCGGCGATACGCCCGCCGATCAGGTTGCCGGCGGCGATGGCGGCGCCGTACAGCACCAGGATCAGGCTGACCGAACCGGCCGAGAAGCCGGTGATGCTCTCGAGGATCGCCGCCAGATAGGTGAAGGCGACGAAGGTGCCGCCATAGCCGAGCGCCGTCATGGCGAAGACGATGAGCAGGCGGCCGCTCGACAGCACCTTGAGCTGATCGGACAAGCGCGCCGGTTCCGGCCGCGACAGCCGCGAGGGCAGCAGGACGGCAATGGCGAGGAAGGCCACCGCCCCGAGCACCGCGACGCCGGCGAAGGTGGCGCGCCAGCCGAGATGCTGGCCGATGAAGGTGCCGAGCGGCACGCCGGTGACGATGGCCACCGTCAATCCCATGAACATCATGGCGATGGCCGAGGCACGGCGGTTGGGGGCAACGAGGTCGGCGGCGATGGTGGCGCCGACCGAGAAGAACACGCCATGGGCAAAGGCCGAGACCACGCGCGCGACCAGCAGCGTGCCATAGTCCGGGCTCAGCGCCGCTCCCGCATTGCCGGCGATGAACAGCGCCATCAGGCCGAGCAGCAGCGGCTTGCGTGGTGCGCGGCCGGTCAGCGCGGTCAGCACCGGCGCGCCGAAGGTGACGCCGAGCGCGTAGACGCTGACGATGAGGCCGGCGAGCGGCAGGTCGATGTTCAGATCGGCGGCGACGGTCGGCAGCAGGCCGACAATGACGAATTCCGTGGTGCCGATGGCATAGGCCGCCACGGTGAGGGCGAAGAGGGCGATGGGCATGGTACGGCTCCGGGCGCATCCGTCGAAGCGGCGCGCAAAGGGGTGGTGACGTTGCCGGAACTATGGGGTGCCTATTCCCTGGTGTTTATTCCAAGATGATGATCAGCATCTGTGAAACTGTTTCATCAGTGGGAGCGGGTCATGGATAATCGCGCCGGCGAGATGCAGGTGCTGGTGGAGGTGGCCGATCGCGGCAGCTTCTCGGCCGCCGGCCGGGTGCTGCGGCTGTCGCCCTCGGCGGTCAGCAAAATCGCCGCCCGCATCGAGGCGCGGCTCGGGGTGCGGCTGCTGCTGCGCTCGACCCGGGCGCTGGTGCTTACCGCCGAGGGCGAGGCCTATGTGGCGCGCGCCCGCGCCATCCTCGCCGAGATCGAGGAGGCCGAGCGGCAGGTGGCGGGCGGGGCCGCCGCCGAGCCGCGCGGGCGGCTGCGCGTTTCCGCCTCGGTGGCGGTCGGCGAGCACTATCTGGTGCCGCTGGTTCCGCAGTTCCTGGCACGTCATCCGCGGGTCTCGCTCGACCTGTCGCTGACCGACAGCGTCATCGACCTGCTGGGCGAGCGTACCGATCTCGCCATCCGCATCGGGCCGCTGCGCGATTCGTCGCTGAAAGCGCGGCGGCTGTCGGAGAGCCGGCGGATGATCGTCGCCGCGCCGGCCTATCTCGATCGCCACGGCGTGCCGGCGACGCCGGACGCGCTCGACCGCCACAACTGCCTGCGCTTCAATTTCCGCCGCAGCCTCGACGACTGGCCGTTCCGCGATCCGGAGACCGGGGCCGCGTTCACCCGTCCGGTCGGCGGCAATTTCGAGGGCAATAGCGGGACCACGCTGCGCCGGCTGGCGCTGGAGGGGTTGGGCCTCGCCCGCATCGGCGCCTTCCATATCCGCGCCGACATCGAGGCGGGGACGCTGGTGCCGGTGCTGGAGGACTATAATGCCGGCGATATCGAGCAGATGAGCGCGGTTTATGTCGGGCACGCCCATCTCGACGCCCGCATCCGCGCTTTCGTCGACTTCCTCGCCGAGCGGATCAGGGGCTGAGCCGATCAGGGCTGGGTCGATCAGGACTGGGCCGATTCGCAGCGAGCGGCGGGCCGAGGAACTCGACGCCCCATTTTTCACCGAAGGCGGCGAGCCGCGTCTGGTCCGGCACGCCCTCATGCATCACCTCGGCAAGACCGGTGAAGAAGGCCACCGCGTCGAGGCCGGGCAGGATCAGGATGAACTGCCGCGCCGGCTTGTCGGTGATGTTGACGAAGGTGTGCGCCGCCCCGCCAGGTATGCTCACCACGTCGCCGGCGCCGGCCTCGAAGCGGCGGCCGTCGCAGGCGAAGAGATAGCGGCCCTCCAATACGCGGAACACTTCCGTCTCGTGGTGGCGGTGCAGCGGCGGGCCGAAGCCCGGCGCGTTGACGGTCTCGATGGCAGTCATCGTGCCGCCGCTCATGGCGGGCGGCAGCGGCACGCGCAAAGTGAGGCCGATGGCCGGCACCTCGATCGACGTTTCGTCGGCACGGGAATGCAGGAAGGTGAAGCTCATGGGGGGCTCCGGGTGATGCCGGTCATCCCATCCTGAAGCTCGCCATACCGCAAGCGATATCGGCCGTGAGGCTCTGTGGGGGCGCCTCTTAACCTTCCTCGCCAATCGGGGAGAGCCTAGTCCGCCCTCACCCCAACCTCTCCCCGACGGGGAGAGGGAGCATCCGCTGCGACCAAGCGCTTACGCGAACGCCTTCAGATAGGCGCGGGCGCTGGTCGAGGGCCGTCCGGCGAGCCGCCCCACGTCCTCCGAGGTCGCGGCATACTCGCCGGCGCCGAGCGCGGCATAGAAACTGCCCACCCCGGTCGCCACCCATTCCGGCAGGCCCATCGAGCGGAACTGTTCCTCGAAGGCGGCGACCGGCACGTCGAGCGCCTTGATCTCCTTGCCGGTCAGCTCGGAGAGAAGAGCGGCGAGCTCGACCGCGCTCCAGGCCTCGCCGCCGGCAATTTCATAGGTCCTGTTGGCATGGCCGGAGCCGGTCACCGCGCCGACGATCGAATCCGCCACGTCCTCATGCGATACATAGGCGACCTTGGCGTCGATGCCGGTGAAGGGGAGTACGCCGCTCGCCTTGGCGTTGGCGAACAGCGGGTCGTTATTGGCGAAATAGCTGTTGTCGCGCAGGATCGTGTAGGCGATGCCGGAGGCCTTCAGCTCGGCCTCCGTGGCCTCATGCGCCTTTGCCCAGTCGAAGCGGCTGGTGCTCACCGGGTTGGTGGCGCTGGTGTAGACGATCCGCGTCACCCCGGCCGCCTTGGCCGCCTCGATGGCGTTGTGGTGCTGTGCCGTGCGGATGTCGTTGGTGCCCATCCCGGAGATGATCACCGCAATCTCGGCGCCGGCGAAGGCGGTTCTCAGGCTCGCCGGGTCATCGTAATCGGCGGCGGCCACGTCGAAACCCTCGGCCTTGCGGGCGGCGAGCTTGGCCGGCGAGCGCACGGCGAGGCGAACCTGCCCGGCGAGGCCCTTGGCCTTGAAGGCGTCGGCGAGCGCGGCGCCGAGTTTGCCGCTGGCGGCGGTGATGACGATCATGATGCGAAATCCCTGCGTGGACGCCCGAAGGGCTGTCCTTTGTTACGGAATGAGACTAACATGCGCTTCTGCATCAAAGGCGCAAGAAGGCATCTTTGCGTGCCTCGGTATGCCGGCAGTAACCAAGGGCGCGGGTCGCGCGCGCCGAAGGGAGCAGGTGATGGGTGGTGGAATGATGAAGGCGGAATGGCTGGCGCTCGGTGATGCGTGCCCGGTGCGGCTGCTGCTCGACCGCATCGGCGATCGCTGGAGCGTGCTGGTGCTGACCGAGCTCGACCCCGGCGTGCGGCGGTTTTCCGAACTGCGCCGCTCGATCCCGGATATCTCTCAGCGCATGCTGACCCAGACGCTGCGCTCGCTGGAGACCGACGGCTTCATCTCGCGCACGGTGTTCCCCACCGTGCCGCCGCGCGTCGATTATGAGCTGACCGATCTCGGCCGTTCGCTGATGGTACCGCTCGGCGGCCTCATCGACTGGGTGAAGGCCAACGACACAACGGTGCGCGGCGCACGCCGTCAGCCGACCACGATGCCGGGCGAACCCGCTTCCAGCCGGCCGACGATGGCCGCCGCCGGGTAGCCGGCGGCGCGGATCTCGGCGAGGAGGGGTTCGACCGCCTCCGGCGCCACCGCGGCCAGCAGGCCACCGGAGGTCTGCGGGTCGGTGAGCAGATGCCGCCGCCAATCCGGGAAATCCACGGGAAGGGTGACGCCCTCGCCATAGCTCGCCCAGTTGCGGTGCGAGGCGCCGGTGACGAAGCCCTGCCGCGCCAGCGCCTCGGCCTCCGTGAGCACCGGCAGCGCGTCGGCGTCGAGATGGAGCGTGAGACCCGATCCCCGTGCGACCTCCAGCCCGTGGCCGAGAATGCCGAAGCCGGTGACGTCGGTAACCGCATGCACCTGGGTCCGCTTGCCGAGTTCGGCGCCGATGCGGTTGAGCGTGGTCATCGAGGCGACCATCTCGGCATAGCCGGCCTGCGAGAGCGCCTGTTTCTTGAACGCCGCCGAATAGAGCCCGACGCCGAGCGCCTTGGTGAGGATCAGCACGTCGCCGGCCCGCGCGGTGCTGTTGCGGCGGATGTTCTCCGTCCGGGCGGTGCCGATCACCGCGAGACCGTAGATCGGCTCGGGGCTGTCGATTGAATGGCCGCCGGCGACGGGTATGCCGGCCTCCGCCGCGATCGCCTGGCCGCCGCGCAGGATGTCGCGCACCATCGGCGTCGGCAGCTTGCCGAGCGGCATGCCGAGGATGGCGAGCGCCAGCAGCGGCTTGCCGCCCATGGCGTAGACGTCGGAAATGGCGTTGGTGGCGGCGATGCGGCCGAACTCATAGGGATCGTCGACCATCGGCATGAAGAAGTCGGTGGTGGCGATCAGGCAGGTGTCGTCGTCGAGCTGGTAGACGGCGGCGTCGTCGCCGGTCTCGGTGCCGACCAGCAGTTTTTCGAACGGCCCGCCCGGCGCCTTCTCGGACAGAAGTTCGCGCAGCACCGAGGGGGCGAGCTTGCAGCCGCAGCCGCCGCCATGGGCGAGGCTGGTGAGGCGGAACGGCGCGGAAGGGGCGGGGGTGTCGAGCATGGGCTGATGTCCTTGATGTCAGGCGGTCCATATCGGCAGGACGGCGGCGGCATCCCGCCACTTTCGAGGTCGCCCGGTGCCCCGGTATCGGCGTGTTCTCATCCTCTCCCCGGTGGGGAGAGGTGGCCCGGGAAGCGGGTCGGTGAGGGGGGAGGACATTGGAAGTTCGAGAAGACCCCTCACCCCGACCCTCTCCCCGCGGGGAGAGGGAGAAGGCGGCCCCGTTTATGTCTTCAGTGCGATACGCATCTGCGAGCGGAAGGGGTCCTGCTGCGCAACATATGCAGGCGAGGGCGGGACCCTTCCGCCGACTGCTCCACTCAGGCCGAGATCTCGCTCGCCTTGATGGTGTATTTGAACGCGTCCGGGTCGAGGCAGTCCTGGCGCAGGCTGGCAATTTCCGCCTGCGGATACATCAGGAAGCCGAGCTTGGGCCCGTTCGAGCCGGGCAGCGCGATGTCGTGGCCGTCATTATAGGCGAGCCAGTTGCCTTCCCAGGCGCCGAACAGCGCCTTGCGCGCGGCGACCACCTTGGCATCGTCGAGGGCGTTCTTCCCCGGCGGCTCCTCCAGCACCACCTTGCGCACGTCGGCCGGATCGACGCCGACCCAGCCGAAGCCTTCCAGCCACACCTCGGCGCGGCAATGCTGCGCCTTGGAGATGACCGGGGAGTTGGCGCCGAGGCTTTTATAGCCGAAGGCCGAGGGCGCGACGCGGATGCCGTAGAGGTCGCGCGCCGGAATGCCGGCGGCGCGGGAAAGCCCGACGAACAGCGCGTTGAGGTCGGCGCATTTGCCGCCGAGATTGCCGCTCGCCAGCAGCGAAGCGATGTCGCCGGTGCCGCAGCCGCGGGTGGCGGCGTTGCGGTAGGTGTTGTCGACCACCCATTCATAGATGGCGCGGGCCTTGTCGATATCGGTGGCCTTGCCGGCGACGATCTTGTCCGAGGTCGCCTTCACCAGGCCGTCGGTGGGGATGAGGTCGGTCGCCTTGAGGAAAAGCGCCCGCTCCTCCGGCGACAATGGCGTGGCGGTGCCGGGTGTGGAGAAGTCGGTGGCGCGGTCGCGGGTGGAGAACTTCGAGGTGATCTCCACCTGCGGGTTGGTCTCACCCTCGGCCCAGGCAAGGTGCAGCATCTCGGAGCCGTAATGCGGGTCCTTCACCACCTCGGCGGTCTTGGCATTGGTCTTCCAGCTACTTTCGCCGGGCTTGAACCAGTCGGCGGCGGTATAGGAGGGCAGCGGCACCCAGGCCTGGGCCGGGCCGGACCTGCCTTCGATCGGCGCGATCTCGAGCGTCGTCACCGCTTCGAAGTTGCGCCAGCTGCCCGGCTTGGGCGCGAAGGTCACGCCGCTCGGAGCGGCGGCCGGAGTGGCGCCCGCCTGCGCGAAGGCGGAATAGGGAAGGGCGGTGGCGGCCGCGATGGCGGCGCCGGCTTTCAGCAGGTCGCGACGGTTTGTCATTGTTGTGGGCTCCCGGAGTTGTCAGGCAGGGCGGGCAGGGTGAAGGCCACGGCCGGCGTCGCCGTGGCGAGCAGGCTGTCGAGGGCGGCCGGGATGCGTGCGTCGTCCCAGTCGACCGGGCCGGTGGCGGAAAAGCGCAGCGTGTGATCGGCGCCGAGCACGTGGCTGGTCGGCAGGAACGCCACCTTCCATGCCTTCATGGCGGCGCGGTCCTCGTCGATCAGGATCGGGAATGGCAGCGGTCCGCCGGCGATGTCGCGCGCGAGGAAGCGACGGATGCGGGTGACCGGCTCGCCGACATCGATGGCGAGAATCGCCGGCCGGTTCTCCGCCGGCATTCCGGCAAAGCGTCCAGCAAGCCGGCGCAGCCCCGCCATCTCCTCGCGACACGGCTCACACCACGTCGCAAAGAAGTGAACGATGACCGGCCGACCGTGCAGTGCATCAAGACGCTGCGGACCGTGATCCAGCGAGGCGAGCGCCAGCGGCGGGGGCTGGGCGCCGGGCACCAGCGTCGTCTCGGCGTGCAAGAGCGAACCCGCGTCGAGGGAAAATGACGCAAGGGCAATCAGCAGGAACGGCAGCAGAGGTGACGTGGAGCCCCGACACGCGGGAGCCGAACTGTCGAGCACGCTACAATCCTGCCGACAGTCGGGCTTCCCCGTCAATCGCCTGCCCGTGGGGAGTGGCCGGATTGTGCGCCGCAGCAGTGCGATTGCGAAATCGCACGACGGAAGCGCCTGTAAACGCAGTCTTTTTCCCGCTCCCTCGACTTTAGGTGATTTGACATTGGAGTAGGTAAAAAATAGCGTTGGCTGATTAAACCGCCCTATCGCGCCATGCGTGGGGATGGTCGCGGCACCGTCAAGCCGGGAGAACAGCACATGAATATGGAGCTCTCGCGTCGCGCATTTTTGCGCACGTCGGGTGCGGGACTAGCGGGTACCACGCTCGGGGCCTTCGGCTTCGGCGAGGCGGAGGCAGCGGTGGCTGCCCACGTCAAGCCGTTCCACCTGGCGAACACCGTGGAAGCGCGCAACACCTGCACCTATTGCTCGGTCGCCTGCGGCATCATCATCTTTTCCAAGGGCGACCTGCGGAAGGGCGAGAAGGCCGACATCGTTCATATCGAGGGCGACGCCGATCATCCGACCAATCGCGGCACGTTGTGCCCGAAGGGCGCGGCGCTCCTGAACATCGTCAAGTCCGAGACGCGCCTCACCCAGCCGATGGTGCGCAAGCCGGGTTCCGACAAGTTCGAGCCGATCTCCTGGGATGCGGCGCTCGATAGGATCGCCCGCGCCATGAAGGACGACCGCGACGCCAACTTCATTGCGAAGAACAAGGACGGCGTCACCGTCAACCGCTGGCTGACCACCGGCTTCCTGGCGGCGTCGGCCACCACCAACGAAACCGCGTTCGCCACCTACAAAGTGGTGCGCTCGACCGGGATGCTGGCATTCGACAACCAGGCACGCGTCTGACACGGCCCGACGGTGGCGAGTCTCGCCCCAACATTCGGCCGCGGTGCAATGACGAATTCCTGGACCGACATCCGCAATACCGATCTCGTCGTCATCATGGGCGGCAATGCCGCCGAAGCGCATCCGTGCGGATTCAAATGGGTCACCGAGGCGAAAGCCAACCGTGGCGCCAAGCTGATCGTCATCGACCCGCGCTTCAACCGCTCGGCGTCGGTCGCGGATTATTACGCGCCGATCCGCCAGGGGTCGGACATCGCCTTCCTGCTGGGCCTGATCAACTGGTGCATCCAGAACGACAAGGTGCAGTGGGCCTACACCAAGGCGTTCACCAACGCGTCCTTCATCGTGAAGGAAGGCTTCGCCTATCAGGACGGCCTGTTCACCGGCTATGACGAGGGGAAGCGCGACTACAACCGCGACTCGTGGGAATACGAGATCGGGCCGGACGGCTATGCGCTCATCGACGAGACGCTGCAGCACCCGCGCTGCGTGTGGAGCCTGCTCAAGCAGCACGTCTCCATCTATACGCCGGAGATGGTCGAGCGCATCTGCGGCACGCCGAAGGAGAAGTTCCTGCACATCGCGCAGATGATCGGCGAGTGCTCCTCGCCGACCAAGACCATGACCTCGATGTACGCGCTCGGCTGGACCCAGCATTCCAAGGGCGCGCAGAACATTCGCGGCATGGCGATGCTGCAGCTCATCCTCGGCAATATCGGGGTGCGCGGCGGTGGCATGAACGCGCTGCGCGGCCACTCCAACATCCAGGGGCTGACCGATATCGGGCTGCTGTCGAACGCCATGCCCGGCTATCTCAACCTGCCGACCGACAAGGAGCCGGACTTCAACGCCTACATGTCGACGCGCGGTTTCAAGCCGCTGCGGCCGAACCAGATGAGCTACTGGCAGAACTACAAGAAGTTCTTCGTCAGCTTCATGAAGTCGATGTATGGCGGCGCCGCGACGGCGCAGAACGACTGGGCCTATGACTACCTGCCCAAGCTCGACGTGCCGAACTACGACATCCTGCGGATGTTCGAGCGGATGAAGAAGGGCGAGGTGAACCTCTATTTCTGCCAGGGGTTCAATCCGCTGCAGGCCTTCCCCAACAAGGCGAAGCTCGCCGAGGGTCTCTCCAAGCTCAAGCTGCTCGTGATCATGGACCCTCTCCAGACCGAGACGGCCCGCTTCTGGGAGGACCACGGCATCTACAACAAGGCCGATCCGGCCTCGATCAAGACGGAAGTCATCCAGCTGCCCACCACCTGCTTCGCGGAGGACGAGGGCTCGCTGGTCAATTCCGGCCGTTGGCTGCAGTGGCACTGGCCGGGCGGCTCGCCTCCGGGCGAGGCCAAGCACGACGCCTGGATCATGGCGCAGATCCATCTGCGGCTGAAGGAGCTGTATCGCAAGGAGGGCGGCGCCTTCCCCGATCCGATCCTCAACCTCAACTGGGCCTACAAGGATCCGGGCGAGCCGACGCCGGAGGAACTCGCCAAGGAGATGAACGGCTCGGCGCTGGTCGACGTGTTCGATCCAGCTGACCCGACCAAGAAGATCCTGGAGGCCGGCAAGCAGCTCGCCGGTTTCGGCCAGTATCGCGACGACGGCACCACGGCGGGCGGCTGCTGGATCTTCTCCGGCAGCTTCACCGAGGCCGGCAACATGATGGCGCGCCGGGACAATTCCGATCCGGACGAGACCGGCGCCTATCTGAAATGGACCTTCGCCTGGCCGGCGAACCGGCGCATCCTCTATAATCGCGCCTCCTGCGACCTCGACGGCAAGCCGTGGGACCCCTCGCGTAAGCTGATCGAGTGGGACGGCTCGAAATGGACCGGCTACG
Source organism: Ancylobacter sp. 3268 (assembly GCF_031456575.1). NCBI lineage: Bacteria > Pseudomonadati > Pseudomonadota > Alphaproteobacteria > Hyphomicrobiales > Xanthobacteraceae > Ancylobacter > Ancylobacter sp. 3268. Next base: position 13,603 of record NZ_JAVDUX010000027.1, on the reverse strand, counting down.
ACGTGCCGGACATCGCGCCGACCGCCAAGCCGCAGGATGTCGGCCCGTTCATCATGAATCCGGAAGGCACGGGACGCCTGTTCGTGCGCAAGATGATGCGCGACGGGCCGTTCCCGGTGCATTACGAGCCGTTCGAAAGCCCGGTCGCCAACGTGATCGCACCCAAGGTGCGCGGCAATCCGGTGGCGCGCGTGTTCGCCGACGACTGGAAGCAGTTCGCCGACATCGGCGATCCCAACTTCCCCTATGCCGGCACCTCCTACCGCCTGACCGAGCATTTCCACTACTGGACCAAGAACAACCACGTGAACGCGGTGCTGCAGCCGCAGCAGTTCGTGGAGATTTCGGAGGAGCTCGCGAAGGAGAAGCGCATCGTCAAGGGCGGCTGGGTGCGGGTGTGGTCGAAGCGCGGCGAGCTCCTCGCCATCGCGGTGGTCACCAAGCGCATCAAGCCGATGACGATCGACGGCAAGACGGTGCATGTCGTCGGCGTGCCGATTCACTGGGGCTTTGTCGGCGCCGCCCGCAAGGGCTTCCCGGCGAACGTGCTCACGCCCTTCGTCGGCGACGCCAATATCGAGACGCCGGAGTTCAAGGCGTTCATGGTCAACATCGAGCCCTCGACCGGGCCGGTGGCGTAGGGAGGCGGCGCGATGTTCCCACCAATTCCCAACCCGTCCGTCGACCCGGCCGCGGCGACCCCGCGCTTCGGCGAGAAGGACATCATGCGCCGCTCGGCTTCCACGGTGGAGCCGCCGGCGACGCGGCTCACCGAGGTCGCCAAGCTGATCGACGTGACCAAGTGCATCGGCTGCAAGGCCTGCCAGGCCGCGTGCCTGGAATGGAACCAGCTCACCGAGGAAATCGGCGTCAACCACGGGGTCTACGAAAACCCCATGGACCTGACCGAGAACTCCTTCACGCTGATGCGCTTCACCGAGTGGGTGAACCCCGAGACCGAGAATCTCGAATGGCTCATCCGCAAGGATGGCTGCATGCATTGCGAGGATCCGGGCTGCCTGAAGGCCTGCCCCTCGCCGGGCGCCATCGTGCAGTATTCCAACGGCATCGTCGATTTCCAGCACGAGAACTGTATCGGCTGCGGCTATTGCATCAAGGGCTGCCCGTTCGACATCCCGCGCATCTCCAAGGTCGACCACACCGCCTATAAGTGCACGCTGTGCTCGGACCGCGTCGCGGTCGGCCAGGGCCCGGCCTGCCAGAAGGCGTGCCCGACCCAGGCCATCGTGTTCGGCACTAAGGAGGAGATGAAGGGCTGGGCGGATTTCCGCATCAAGGACCTGAAGTCGCGTGGCTTCGAGAATGCCGGGCTCTATGACCCGCAGGGCGTAGGCGGCACCCATGTGATGTATGTGCTGCACCATGCCGACCAGCCGTCGATCTATGCCGGCCTGCCGGACAATCCGCGCATCTCGCCGATCGTCGAGACCTGGAAGGGCATCACCAAATATATGGGCATGGCGCTGATGGGGGTCGCGGCGGCGGCGGGCGTGCTGCACTACCTCGTCGCCGGCCCCAACAAGGTGACCGAGGAAGACGAGGAGAACGCCGAGAGGCTCGCCGGCGGCACCGCGGTTCCGCCACCGGCCGGTCCGGCACCGCTGGAGGGGAGGCGGTCATGACGGTTCGCGACCCGCAGGCCCCGATTGCCGAGCCTGCCGATGACGTCCAGCCGGGCGATGCGGTGCATCCCGGCCGGCCGGTGACGGTCGACCGCTACACCGTCGGCGCGCGCATCAATCACTGGATCACCGCCATCAGCCTGGTGCTGCTGGCCTTGTCCGGGCTGGCGCTGTTCACGCCGAAGCTGTTCTTCCTCACCGGCCTGTTCGGCGGCGGCCAGATGACGCGCATCCTGCATCCCTGGATCGGCGTCGTTCTGTTCGTCTCGTTCTCCGGGCTGTTCCTGCGCTTCTGGCGCGCCAACCTGCCGAAGCGCGTCGATGCGGAATGGCTGGCGCATTCGAGCGACCTGCTGGCCGGCCGCGAGGAGAAGATGCCGGAAGTCGGCAAGTACAATGCCGGCCAGAAATTCGTGTTCTGGTCGATGTCGGCCCTCATCCTGGTGCTGATCACCTCCGGCATCGTGATGTGGGACCAGTATTTCTACCCGTTCACCACCATCGAGCAGAAGCGCATCGCCATTCTCGTGCATTCGGCGACGGCGATCTTCGCCATCTGCGTGTGGATCGTTCATGTCTATGCGGCGATCTGGGTCAAAGGCACATTCAGCGCCATGACGCGCGGTAACGTAACCGGCGGCTGGGCGTGGCGTCATCACCGCAAATGGCTGCGCGAACTGGTGCACAAGCCGGCCAGGAGGGGCACCGGCACGCCGGCTGAGTGAGCGGCGAGCCAGCCTGTGGGCGGAGCGCGACAAGCTCCCTTCTCTCTTCTCCTGTCGGGGAGAGAGGGTGAGGTGTCTTCGGCGCATACCCCGTCACATGGCCCCTCACCGACCCGCCTTGCGGTCCGCTTCTCCGTCGAAGCCGGATGTTTCCGGCGTCGATCTTGCGGAACCGAACTCGGGAACAGCCGAGTTCGGCAGGGGAGAGAAAAACAGAGACCAGGCCTCGGCGCCGTCGCATTTCGTGCCTGGAATGAGGCGCCGAGCGATTCTGCGGTTCATGCGTTAATGTGCCCGAGCGTTGCGTCACCACGTGGCCCGTGCGGTTCGTGAGGAAACCTATGTCCACCGATATCCAGCCCGATCCCACCGTCATCGGCGCCGTCTCGACGCCCCCTTTCGCGGTAGTTCCCGACCCGTCGTCGCTGTTTCCGATCCGCGCCAGGCGTCTGCGCGCCTATGCGGCGGTGAGCCCGATGAAGCCCTATCTCGATTTCGTCGCCGGCATCGTCGATGCTCAGGCCGAGACGGTGGCGTTGGCGCCGGCTCCCGCCCCGATCCCGGCCGAGCAGGTCGCCCGCGCGACAGAGTTCGGCATGCCGCCGCTGGACCGTTCGGTGCTGGCCGCCGACCCCGCCTTCTCTCCCACGCTGGATATGCTGTTCGACGCGATGGCCAAGCGGCCGATGCCGGAGCCGGCGGCCGCCGCGCTGTCGCGCCTGCGGCAGGCGGATGCCGGGCAGCGCGCCGAGATCGCCGGCAATGTGCTCGCCCACGCCATTCCGATGGAGGCGCTTGCCGAGCATGCTTTCCTCGCCGCCGGGCTGGAGGTGTTCGCCACCCGGCTCGCCGCCACGCTCGATCCCAAGGCGCTGAGACCGGTCAGCGAGACGGCGGTGTGCCCGGCCTGCGGCGGGCCGCCGGTGGCCTCGCTGATCGTCGAATGGCCGAATGCGCATGGCAACCGCTTCTGCGCCTGCGAGCTCTGCGCCACCCTGTGGAACTATGTGCGCATCAAATGCGTGTCCTGCGGCTCCACCAAGGGAATCGGCTATCAGGAGGTGGAAGGCGGTCCCGGCACGGTGAAGGCCGAGACCTGCGACGAATGCCGCACCTATGTGAAGGTACTGCACCAGCACAAGGATCCGTCGATGGAGGCGGTGGCCGACGATATCGGCTCGCTGCCGCTCGACATATTGATGCGCGAGGGTCCCTATCGGCGCGCCGCCTACAACCCGTTCCTGATCGGCTACTGACGGAGGTTCCCATGGATGCGGATGCCCGCCCGTCCCTGCGCGACCTGCCCTCGGTCGACCAGGTACTGAAGTCCGAGGCCGCGCTCGAGGCTGCCGAGCGCTTCGGCCGCGTCCCGCTCACCGTCGCGATCCGTGCTGCGATCGAGGAGGTGCGCGCCTGTGTGCTCGCGGGCCAGCTCGCCGCGATGCCGACACCCGACCATGTGGCGCTGGCGGCGGCCGAGCAGCTCGAACTCGGCTCCCGCGGCTCGCTGCGCCCGGTGTTCAATCTCACCGGCACGGTGCTGCACACCAATCTCGGCCGCGCCGTGCTGGCGGAGGCCGCGGTGGAGGCGGCGAGCGCCGCCATGCGCTCGGCAGTGGCGCTGGAATATGATCTCGACACCGGCACCCGCGGCGAGCGCGACGACCATGTTCGCGACATGCTGACCGAGCTGACCGGCGCCGAGGACGCCACCGTCGTCAACAACAACGCCGCCGCCGTGCTGCTGGTGTTGAACACGCTCGGGGCGGGCAAGGGCGCCATCGTCTCGCGCGGCGAGCTGATCGAGATCGGCGGCGCCTTCCGCATGCCGGACATCATGGCCCGCGCCGGCGTCCGCCTCGTCGAGGTCGGCACCACCAACCGCACCCATGCGAAGGACTATCTCGGCGCGCTCGACGCCGACACCGGCCTGATTCTCAAGGTGCACACCTCCAACTACCGCATCGAGGGCTTCACCAAGGAGGTCGGCGCGCGCGAGCTGTCGGCCATCGCCCGCGCCCATGGCGTGCCGCTGGTGCATGATCTCGGCTCCGGCACGCTGGCCGATCTCGCCCGCCTCGGCATCGGCCGCGAGCCCACGGTGCGCGACTGCGTGGCGGAAGGCGCCGACATCGTCACCTTCTCCGGCGACAAGCTGCTCGGCGGGCCGCAGACCGGCTTCATCGTCGGCCGTGCCGATCTGATCGCCGCCCTCAACCGCAACCCGATGAAGCGGGCGCTGCGGGTCGACAAGATCCGCCTCGCGGCGCTGGCGGCGACGCTCAGGCTCTACCGCGATCCCGACACGCTGAAGGACCGCCTGCCGACGCTGCGCCTGCTGGCGCGGCCGATGGAGGAAATCCGCGCGCTGGCCGAGGCGCTGGCCATGCCGGTCGCCACCCTGCTGGGTGACGGCTATGCCGTGGCGGTGGTGGATTGCGCGAGCCAGATCGGCTCCGGCGCGCTGCCGCAGGAGACGCTGCCAAGCGCCGGCCTCGCCCTGCGCCCTGTCGACGGTTCCGGCCGGGCGCTGGCGGGTCTGGCGAGCGCGCTGCGCCGACTGGAGCGGCCGGTGGTCGGCCGCATTGCCGAGGGCGCGCTGCTGCTCGATCTGCGCTGCCTGGAAGATCCCCGCGGCCTGCTCGACAGCCTCGCCGGCCTGCCGCCGGCCCCGTTGCCGGCATGATTATCGGCACCGCCGGCCATATCGACCATGGCAAGACCGCGCTGATCGGCGCGCTCACCGGCGTCGACACCGACCGGCTGAAGGAGGAGAAGGCGCGCGGCATCTCCATCGACCTCGGCTTCGCCTATCTGCCGACGCCGGCGGGCATTCTCGGCTTCATCGACGTACCCGGCCATGAGCGCTTCATCCACACCATGCTGGCCGGGGCCAGCGGCATCGATTTCGCGCTGCTGGTGGTCGCCGCCGATGACGGGGTGATGCCGCAGACCCGCGAACACCTCGCCATTCTCGATCTGCTCGGCGTTTCGCACGGGCTGGTGGCGCTCACCAAGGCCGACCTCGCCGACGAGGCCCGCCGCGCTGCGGTGTCGGCCGGGATCGTCGCGGAGCTGAGCGGCACTGCACTCGATGGCGCGCCGATCCTGCCGGTCTCCGCCCAGACCGGCGAAGGGGTTGCCGAACTGCGCGCCGCCCTCATTGCTGCGGCGGCCAGCTTTTCGGCGGGAAGGCGGCGCGCGGAGTTCGGCGCCCGCTTCCGCCTGTCGGTCGACCGCTCCTTCGCGCTGTCCGGCGCCGGCACGGTGGTGACCGGCACGGTGGTGTCCGGCGCCGTGGCGGTGGGCGACCGGGTGACGGTGAGCCCCACCGGCCTGCCGGCACGGGTGCGCTCGATCCATGCGCAGAACCGCCCGGCCGAGCGCGGCGTCGCCGGCGACCGCTGCGCGCTGAACCTCTCGGGCGAGGGCGTCACCGCGCCGGCGATCTCGCGCGGCGATGTGGTGCTGGACCCCTCGCTGCACGCGCCGACCGATCGCATCGACGCCTCGCTCCGCGTGCTCGGCTCGGAGCCGAAGCCGCTCGGCACCTGGTTCCCGGCGCGGCTGCATCACGGCGCGGTGGAGGTCGGCGCCCGCGTGGTGCCGCTCGACGCCGAAGCGCTGGTGCCCGGGGCTGAGGGACTGGTGCAGCTGGTGCTGGAGCGTCCCATCGCGGCGGCGGTGCGCGACCGCTTCGTGCTGCGCGATACCTCGGCCCAGCGCACCATCGGCGGCGGCCGCTTCATCGATCTGCGCGCTCCCGCCCGCAAGCGCCGCACGCCGGAACGGCTGGCGCAACTCGCGGCGGGTCGCCTGGCCGATCCCGCCACCGCGCTCGCCCGTCTGGTCGAGCTGCCGCCTTATTATCTCGACCTCGAGGCCTTTGCCCGCGATCGTGCGCTTGCCGCCGATGCGCCGACGGGGCTGGCGGCCGAGCTGAAGCTGGCGACGCTCGCCGCCGGGGGCACCACGCTCGCCCTCTCCGCCGCGCGCTGGACGGCGCTGCGCGCGGAGATCGACGCGGCGCTCGCGGCCTACCACGCCGCCAATCCCGACCTTGCCGGCATCGGCGTCGAGAAGTTGCGCATGGAGCTTGGCGTGCGGCTGCCCAAGCCGGCCTTCCAGGTCGCGCTCGCTTGTCTCGCGGCGGATGGCGTGCTGGCGGTCGAGGGTGGGTGGGTGCGGCTCGCCGGCCATGAGGTGCGGCTCACCCGCGGCGACGAATTGTTGTGGGACGCCATCGCGCCGATGCTCGCCGGTCCCGAGCGCTTCCGCCCGCCACGGGTGCGCGACATTGCCGGCCGGCTCGGCGAGCCGGAAGCCAATATCCGCCGATTGTTCAAGCTGCTGTCGCGGCTGGGGAAAATCGACGAGGTGGCGCATGACCACTTCTTCCTCCGCCCGGTCGTATCGGTTATGGTCGGTCACGCCAGAGCTCTGGCTTCGGACGGGGAGTTCAGCGCCGCCGCCTTTCGCGACCGCATCGAGCATGGCGAGCACGCGGTCGGCCGCAAGGTGGCGATCCAGATCCTGGAATTCTTCGACCGTCACGGGGTGACGCTCCGGCGCGGCGACCTGCGCCGGATCAACCGGCACCGGCTCGACCTGTTCGGCGTCGTCGACGAGCCGCCGGCCGCGCTTCTTGCCCCTCCGGTGGATGACGGGGAAGGTGTTTCGGCCTCCGCCCGGGAGGCCAATGGGGAAGAGAGTTATCTCCGGTGAGGTAGCTGGTCTTCAAAACCAGAAGGGGCCGCGCGCCGGTCCTTGGTGGGTTCGACTCCCACTCTCTTCCGCCATTGCTTGTCATTAAGTTCATGATTTAATTAGGTAAAAGTTCTGACTTCAGGTATCACCCCAACTATCACCCCAACACGCGACGGCGCTTCGGGCAAACACCGAGGAATTTTGGCGGGATAAAGCGGGATAAACCGGGATCTGGTGGGACGCTTCCGCCGAACTCGACGACCTAGCAAGCTGAGCCCTACGCTCCCGTGAAATCGGAGGGTGTAATGGTCGACTTGCGGGTGATCGACGGTGGCGGTGGCGACAAGGACGATAAGGATGTGGAATGGGCAGAGGAGATGGCTGCCCAAGCGCTGGAGCGTCTCGCCGTCGAAATCCTCCGCGGCGTCGCCCGCGGGTCGGAGAATGCATACCGCGTGGGCACTGCGGTTCGGGACCTTTATGAGCACCTCACCCCCGAATCCATCAAAGTGCGCCTCTATGCCACCATGAATGCTGGCCTTCGGACCGCGAACAGCCGGCTACTGCCCGACACTCCCAATAAGTGGGACGACGAACTCCCCTGGCTGCTGAAGTGTGCTCTCCGACTGGCAGCGGAGACCATCGCAACGGATGGATTCGCTCGCGGCCGCGCTTCTCAGCGCCGGAGTGATCTCGATCATGCAATTGAGCAGTACATACTGCAAAGGGAAGAGCGTTGGCGCGAGAGCGGTGGAAGCTATCTGGCGCGATTGCTGGAGCAGTTGCCGCCCTTGCCGCATGCACCGGCGCGGGTCCGACAACCCAAGAAGCGAAAGCCTACCACAAAGGCAATGAAGCGGACCTAGCGGTTCCCGCGCGTGGCAACTAAGCGCCGTATAGAGATTGTTACGGCGCGCCTGGGGCGCGCTGATCCTGCGCTTCGGAGCCCGTACTCGATCAGTAAGCAACTGCGAATTCTACGATTTCGCATTTTACCCACCCCGTTTGAAGAAGGGCACCTTCATCGGTGGCGATCGACCAAATGGGCCTGCGGGTCATCTGGGTTCAAAGCGGCCGAGCGCGCCTATTTTGATTAATTTTGATTATTTTCAAGATGGCATCTAATTAAGTGCTTGGTGTCACTTAACATATCGCTCATTTGATTTCGGCGCAGCGAGCCGTAGGATATATATCTGGATACCGATTACAGCTTTCTGAATTGAATTTTTGATTTTAAATCAAGCTGCGACGCGCCTGCGCCTTTGGGCTTTGAATCATTGATTGCGGATCACGATCAGGGCCATGTGCCACAGCCCTTGCTGGACACGCGCTACCGTCGTCCCCGCTTCCTCGGCACGCTTTCCAGGGGCTCCACGCCCTCGGATGTTCACATTTGTTGACACGCCCACCGACCGGGGCACTACGCCTGCTTCAAAAAGGGGTACTCTCAAGCCGAGACCCTGGTTGCTCTGTCAGGAGATGGGGTGGGGCTTTAGGGCCTGACAAAACTCTCCACCCTGATCCCTACCGGCCAAAAGCATGGTCACCGTGATCATACATTTGGAGAGGTGAGGTGAGACGTTAGCTGCATTGGAGCTTTTCAGCTTCGACTTGGATCTTTGGCGCAGCACTGCACCACGCCGGGGCGGGTTCAGCGCCGGGCTAGCTCGGCGAGACAGGCTTGCCGGCCCGTGACGAGACCTCACCGCGCGCCGTTCTAGGATCACCTACCATCTACTTCCACCTACTTTAGATGCCCGCCCACCCCTGCGCTGGGCAAAATTCCCCTCATTTCATTCTCGCCTATATTCATTTTGAGGGGAACGGTGGGGAACAAGGGGAACAGGCCGCAGAGACTAGAAAAATCAATGGCTTGCGACGTCCCCCGGTTGTTCCCCAACTCGGAGGGGCTTGGGGAACAAGGGGAACAAGGCTGGTGCAGGGGGGACGTCCCGCACCTAGCGGCGGCTTGCCATTGCAGTTCCGGAAATCGACAATCACCGCGCATGCCTCGCGATATGATCACGGCATGAACCTGATTCTCTATGTCGTCGTGGTCGCCGCGGGCATCGCCGTTGCATTCCAGCAGGTGCTCAACGCAAATCTGCGAGCGGATCTCGGCTCCCCTTATTGGGCGGGGTTTGTGAGCTATGCGGTTGGCTCACTCGCAATGGTCGCCGTGTTGTTGATGACGGGTAGTTCGATGCCGTCCGCCGCTGCCATCAACCGAACGTCCTGGTGGTCCTGGTCGGGCGGCTTGTTCGGCGCGATGTTCATCCTGGCTGTGATATTTGCTGTGCCACGCGTCGGCGCAGCCACCACCTTGGCGCTCATAGTCGTCGGCCAGATGGTCGGATCACTGGCATTCGACCACTTCGGCATACTTGGACTGCCGCAGCAATCGGTGTCTCTGCCTCGCCTGGCTGGCGCAGCCTTGCTTGTCGCTGGGGTGTTTCTGATTCAGAGGTCTTAGGGCGCTGCCCCACGTAGATCACTGGTCCGCCCAAATGGGGATCTGCCGTAAATTGCCAGTTTGGGGAGGCGGATAGAAACGTGGCTGAGCGACATGCGCACGGGCAATAGCTATAGCGAGCGCAGCACCATCGGTTCATGTGTGACCTCTCCAGCCACAATCGAACTTTGCAGCGATCACGGACCTCGTCGGCACGCTGAGCAACGGCGTTGGGAACCCGACGCCGCAGCCAGGCATCTATCCCGACTATCCGGCGCCGATCGTGCGGATGCCAGTGGACGGCGAGCGTGAGATTGTCATGGCCTGACTGTCTTCCTGCCCGCCATAGCCCTCGCTACGTGCTCTTCCGGCTATGAGAATGAGCCCGAGCCTCAGTTAGCGTGCGGCCGGCAGGGCTCCAAAGCGCCAGTTCAATGTCATGGCAACTGTGTCGAGATTCGTGCTGGCCGGCGCCAGGTTCACATTCAGTAGCGACGCCGGGGCGCTGGTGTAGAACGCCGACGAACCGTCGAAGGCGTAGTGCCGATATTCCAGCCCGACCGATAGATTGGGCATCAGCGCATATTCGATGCCTCCGCCGAGCGTCCAACCGCCATTGGTGCTACCGTTCTCCAAAATGGCGCCGACGAAGTTGTAGTTGTTGAAGGTGTCGGTCTGGCGGTCCCAGGCGTAGCCGCCACGCAGGTAGAGGAGCGAGCGATCGAAGGCGTAGCCGAGGCGTGCGGTGGCGCTCATCAGCCCGGTGACGCGGCTACCGCAGTTAAAGCCGGAGAGCGACCCGGCGGGCGCCGTGGAATAGCAGGTGTCGGTGCCGATGATGTCGACCCAGGAGCCGGCGAACTCGGCACCGAGCACCACGTCGCCGTATTGGTAGTCGAAGCCGATCTGTCCGCCCGCCAGCGCACCGCCGAGAGCGGCGGCGTCGCCAGAGACCGGCGTGGCGAAGGGCGAATTGTAGCTGGTCTCGCCGCGGCCGGCGCCGAGTGTGCCGCCGACATAGAGGCCGGTCCAGTTCATCTTCGGCTCGGCCGCCTTGACCGGCAGATCCGTCGGCTCGAGCGGCGGGCGATCGTCGCCGAAGCGGTAGGACGCCTGCAGGAAGGCGCCGTAGCGCTCGCTGTAGAAGGTAAGCGACTGCGGTTCCATCTGGGTGGGGAAGCGCGCCAGTCCGCTATCGGTGGCAAAATACCAGTAGCGGCCGCCGATGCCGATGTCGAAGCGATCGTTCACCGCATAGGTGAGCACCGCCTCGATCTGAGTCCCCCAGCCGTCGCCGGTTTCCGGCATCGGGTTGATGTCGGTGCGAAACCAGTGATTGTCGTACCCCGAGCGCGTCACATAGGGCAGATAGGCAGCGTCGAGATCGAGCGTGACGCGGTCGGAAAGCCGCAGCCGGCTGTTCATGCCCAGCGCCACGCCCTGCCAAAGCTCGGTCTCGGACAGGCCGAGACTGCTGGCGGTCGCCGGCGTGTCGGCCACTGCATCGTCATCGCAAACCGTCGACTGTGCCACCTGCGCACAGCCATAGCCGTTCACCTTCTGGTACAGAGCGCGATAACCGACGAAGACGCCGAGGCTACCCCGGCGAGTATCCAAAAGATCGTAGCCGACATCGACCGCGCCATAGGACAAGTTGCCATTGTCGAGCGACGAGATGGTGTTGGAATAGACCGGACCGGCCGGGAAGTCCTCGTCGTTCAGCTGGCCGCCGGTTAGTGCGCCGAGACCGGCGAAGCCCTTCACGAACAGACCGCCATCATTGTCGAACCGGAAGAAGGTCTCGCCGGCCTGCCCGGTGGTGTCGGCATAGATGAGGCGGGAGACCACTCGATCCGGTGTCGGCGCCTCGTTATAGAGGTCCTTCTGCATGCGGCCGGTGCTGAGGAAATAGCGGGCACCGATCTCGGCGCTCCAGCCGACCGGCGGCATCCCTACGCTGCCAGCCGCGGCGGAACGGGTTGGGGCGCCATCTGCGCCGCCCAGCCGGTAGTTGAGGCCGAGCCGCACCGCATCGATGGACTGGTCGAGGCTGGCGGTCGAGGTGCCGGCGCTACCGGTGAACGAGAGCTCGCTGGTGCCGAAATCGATGTGGTTGTACTCGACAAAAGCGGACAGCCGGTTGTCGAGCGCATATTCGACGCCAGCGCCCAGCATCCAGCCCCAGCGGGTATCCGAGCCGTGGCTGCTTGATGTGGAGAGTGTCGGCTGTACGGTGCTGTCGGCGTCCGCCCAGGCGGCGCCGCCCTTGCCATACACCAGTACGTTGCCGGTGCCGTAGCCGAAACGGCCGGTCAACAGTCCGAAGGACGAGATGTCGTCCATGCAGCGGAAACTGCCTGTGCGCCTCGCGTTGGTGGCGCACTTCGTCGAACCTTCGATGTCGGCGGCGCTGATGGACGCCTCGATGCCGGCCACCCAGTTGCCACCCTGCAAGTTGAAGCCGACCTGGCCGCCGCCGAACAGCCCCTGGGCACTGGCGTCGCCCTCGAAGATGCCGCCCTGGGAGTAGGCTGCCATCTCCCCGGCGGCGGAGGTCCAGTCCTCACGGACCCAAGCGCCGCCGCCATGCGCGCCGACATAAAGGCCGGACCAGTCATGGGTCTGGGAAACCGGTTGCGCGGCGATACCAGGAAGCGGTGCCGCATCCGGGCGCCAGTTGATACCGAGCTTCACCACCTGCGCGGTCTGATCCAGATCGGCATAGCCGGGACCGTATTCGGTCTCAAACGACATGGTCCGGGACCCGAAGTCCATGTAGTCGTACTCGACCTTGGCAGAGATCGAGGGGGTCACCGCGAATTCGAGCCCTGCCCCTACCGTCCAGCCGGTCATTGTCGACGAACTGGCCAGCCCGCCCGGCATGGCGGGAAACGGGATGGTCAGGTCGACATCGGCGAGTGCGAGACCAGCCTTGCCATAGGCAAGCACATTGCCGAAGGCATAGCCGAGGCGGCCGGTGAGCGTCCCCATCACATCGGTATCGGCCTGGCACCTTAGTAGCCAGTAGTCGAGGCACCGGGTCGCCGAATGGAGCTGGCCGGCGGTCACGTCGAGTTCGGCACCGAGCACGAGGTTGCCGAACTGTTGATTATAGCCGAGCTGGCCGCCGACCAGCGCGACACCGGCATCCGCATCAGCGGTGGCATTCTGGTAGATGCGCGCATAGGGTCCGAAGGCCCCGCGTTCCCACTCGGTGGAGGTCTGCCCCATGCCGCCATGGACGCCGAGATAGAGGCCGGTCCATGAGGCCGCGGGCGATGCAGCGGTAGCCGCCGGTGCCGGAAGCTCGGATGCGCCGGCGCTGGAAGCGATGAGCGTTACGACCGCAGCCGACAACCAGAACTTGAAGCACCCTGACACGCGAAACTTCCCCTACACGTCGGCGATTCGTCTTTCCGAGCATAGGGTTATCGTGCCTGCGATGTCCTGATCGAACTGGGCGTAGGGTCAAAATCGGCGGGAGGTGTTGCTTGAAAGCCGACGTCCTCCATTAATTCCGCTCGCGCGGGAGAGCTCGTTGGCGAAGGTAAATCGAGGTGGAGACAAATGGGTCGTGGCTCCGGACAATCCTCCGGATGCCCATGCGGATGTGGTCAGGCTGGTCGACCTCCAAGATACACCCGGTGCGGAGAAGAAGAGGGGCGATACCGTCAAGATCGGCTTCCGCGCCAACTATATTGAGGTGCCGGGCGGCACCATCGTCGCTGCGGGGTACAACGACCTTGAGAAGATCGTGTGGGCGTTGCGAAGGTCACTAAGCTGACGCATCGACCCGCACCTATCGACCGCGTATAGATTACGCTAATTCTAAACTTTGTCGGACATAGCAGGAGTGGCTCTAACGAACTCGCAAACGACGTCGACGGACATCGTCACCCGGATCATCGCCCATGCGACCACGTTGGAGAATAGAGGCCATCCTCCCGAAGTTGCGCGCGCCGCGCTCAAGAAACTCCGCGACGGCTTAGAGCGCCTAACAAAACCGTTTGTTAACCATGTCGGCTTGAGTTTGGCTTCATGGTGAAGAAGCTGCTTCCGGATGATTTGTGGGCGGA
>NZ_JAVDUX010000026.1:0-36214 GCF_031456575.1 Ancylobacter sp. 3268 | reverse complement strand
CCCGGAGGTGACGCGCAAGGGCATCGAGATGATTAGTGACATGCGTACCGACGCCCTGCACGAGGCGCTGTCCCGTGCCCCGATCGAGGACGACATGCTGATGGCGTTGCTGGTGCTGGCACTGGCCGGGCGCAACGTCTCGATCCAGTCGGGAGCATCCGACGACATCTATGGTTATGCCCGGATGGAGCGTCATGCCGTCAGCCTCGTCGACGAGGAGGGCCAGCTTGTTCCCGATAGGGACAGGCTGCGCATCGCGGCCCGCTCCGCATTGATCGATGCGTTGTCGGCGCGGGAGAACCGCACCGATAGCGGGATCGTGGCCCGGATCGCCGGCAACGCCGTCGGAGCCGACGGTTTCTTGCCGAACATGGGCACGGAGGAGTTCCTGTCGTGTCTGTCGCGCGCTGCCCTCGAGCGCGCCTGCTCGAACACATCCGTGGCTCCCCGTGCCAGGGTCAAGGATACGCGCGCCGCGCTCGTGGAGCACTTCAAGGATGAGCGCTTCGTCTATCCGACGGCGCTGTTCGCGCCGGATGCCGCTGCGCTGAGCCAGTGGCTGACGAAAAACAGCGTCATTGATGACGAGCATGACGGCACGCCGTCCGAGCAGGACGAGCGCGACGGCGATGAGCCCATCGAGCCTGCGCACGACTTCGACGCGGATGAAGACGGCTTCGACGAGGCGGGTATCCCCGAGGGCTTCCGCGAAGCCGCCGAATAGCGGCTCCCCCTCCCCTCTTTCAGAATGCCCTCGCCGCCGCCGGTCATCCCGGCGGCGGTCGTGTTTTCACGCCCGCGCACAAGGAGGACCTCATGTCCGCGCACATCATCCAAGACCATGCTCCCATCGGTTCCCTCGTCGCCTGGGCCGACGGCACGCCGCGCCCGCCCGAGCGGTACCGGAAGCAGCTCGCAGCCTGGCAGAGCCGCAACAGCCGTGGGCGTCTGATCAGCAAAGGCGGTGGCCGCGCGATCGGGAATCTCTCGCTCTCGGCCACCTTCACCCTGCACGAGGCGGATTACGGTGCCGGTGGTGTCATCGCCATTCGTGTCCATCGGACCTTTTCGGTGGAATCCGCGCTCAGCTTCACCATCGTTGAGCGGCCCGCGATCGGTTCGGTGCGCGTGTTCGACCATGCCGGCGAGAACGCCGAGTTGGTCTACCTCGCGCCACATCGCGCCGCGGCGGAGGAATGGCTGTCACGGCACGGTTATCCGCGTGCCGTGCTCGATGAGGTGACGGAAGACGAGGTCGGCGCCGATATCGTCGAAGGGAGAGCGGCATGACCATCCCCCTTCCTTCCGGAAGCCTGCGATGGTGGCGCCGACTTTCGGCATCTCCGCCGATGGCCTCCCGGTTGCGCGCATGGGCGACAACGCCTTCGCTATGCTGCCCGGTCGCGACGGCCGGCATTACCTCGCCAGCGGCTGGAAGATCGGCCGGCCGCTGGCCGAATGGCGGCGGGATGACTTCTACGGCCACTCCGGCGAGCTTGCCGACGAGGCGGCGTTCTGCGCTCAGGTGCTGGAACATGCCGAGCACCAGCGCGAACGTCAGGCGCTCGGCCGACGTGAGATCTCCTCTCGTGTCCACACGCCGTGGGGACCCTCGCAGGGTGCGACCGTCTATGCCGAGGGTGTCGAGTGTCATTCGACCGCCGGCCACGGCGGCTTCAAACTCTCGGCCGAGCGCAATCGCAAGGTCGATCCTGTGCTGCGGGTTGCGGGCGGCTTCTACGAGGAGGATGAGGCCTGGGCGATCGTGGCAATTACCTTCCCGCATCTGTTCATCAGCTTCGAGCGGCGCTGCGCCGAACGCACCATGAAGGATTCATGGCCGGATGCCTGGGAGACGATCTTCGGGACGATCCTCGCTCCGGGTGAGTCCCATGAGAAAGACCGCCGCGCTTTCGAGGCTGAGCACGCCGGTGACTGGATCGTGATCTCGGCGATCACGTCGGAGCAGCAGCCCGGGTTCGTCGAATGCGTCGCGGCACCGGGCGGGCATCGTGGGCCGGGAACGGAGGAGCGGCGCTTCCTCGTTCCGTCGGATGACTACACGATGGGCCGCTTCGGCTTTGTCATCGATCCCGACCGCCACGCCGTCTATGGCGGACCGTCGAGCTTCATCGGCTGGCAGGGGAGGACCGCGACATGACCCCTCCATCCGAGGTCCGCGTCCAACTCGCGCGCATGGAGGAGGCGCGCCGGCAGATCCAGCGCCAACTCGACCTGATCGACCGGCAGATCGTCCGGCGGATGACGGGACTGATCCCGCAGCTCCAGCCGAAGCGTACGGGCTACCGGCATGGCAAGCGGCCCGATCCCGACGCTTTCCTTGAGCGCTACCGTTCGCATCTCGCCGCACTGACCGCCGAGCACCAGCCCGAGATCGACGCCCTGTCCCGGAGGCTCGCTCATCAGGACCAGGCGATCGCCGTTCTCCGCATGCGTCATGGTCTCGTCCCGCCGCGGGTCGCCTGATCAGCACGGGTGGGAGCGGAACCTTCTCTTCCGGGCCTTCGGAGAGCGACAGTCGAGGGGAGACGGAGGTCGTCGGGCGCCGGTGGCCTTCTCCTTTTCCCGGTTGCCTTGTTACCCTCATCTCCCGCTCACCGGCATCACCTCGGGTTTGCTGCGGTCTGAACCGTCTGCCGGGCGCTTCAAGGCCGCGTGCCGCGCCGCGTGGCGGCCGGCCCTCGCCGATCTCGGCAGACCGGGCCCGCGTCCTGCGCGAGGGCTGACGCCCTGCTGGTCCGCAGACGCTGTCCGCTCGCCTGGCAAGGACCGGACCCTGAACCGCCCGGCGGCCGCCGGTTCCTTTCGACCGCACCCGAGGGGACGCCGGCAAGCGGCGGACAGACCTCGGGAGATGAAACCGGAAAGGAATACATCATGGCCAAGAGCACTCCGTCCTCCGCTCCGTCCTCCCGTCACACCGCCCGCGTTGTTCCGCTCCGCAAGGGCACCACTCTTGAGATGGTCCGCCTTGCCTGCCCCGATGCCACGCAAATGACCCTGATCTCCGAGAGCTTCGGACTCCCGATCCTCGACAGCGACGGCATCCGCGACCAGCATGAGCGCCTGATCGTCGAGACGGCCGATGGGCTGAAGGAAGGGCTCGGTGAGCGGGCGATGCAGATCCACCTGCAGCGCATCGTCGGCGCCTATGTCGGCTCGGCCCATGGTGCCGGGCAGTTCTACAGCCGGGCTGTCACCGAAGCACGCGATGTTACCGCCAAGGCGGCCAACGACATGCGCGACGAGGATCGCGACGGTCCGGTCGGCTTCGACAGCGGCGCCCAGCGCAAGCGCGAGTTCGCGGCCGACATGGGACTTCAGGCCCATGCGCTCAGGATGGCGGCCGAGGGCGCGGTTGGTGCCTACGAACTGGTCGTCGGCGAGGCCTGGAAGCCCTTCGAGCGGCAGGTCGAGAATTCCGGCCACAGCGTCGACCGCAAGGCCGCCGAACTCCAGATGGCGGCTCTCGGCTGAGCCGCCTCGGGCGGGGCTCCGGCCCCGCCCTTCTCATTGCCTCTCGGCCTCTTCTCAGCCGGTCTCGCGATGCGGGAGCGGCCTTTTTCATGTCGCCGCGCGCAGGGAGGGAAAAGGAGGACGAGAGAGCGGCTCGCGCTCACACCCCGTCCCGGCCTGTGGTCCTGCCGGGCCCGGCGGTCCGCGCAACGGCTGCGCCGTCTTCCACATGCGTTCCAGCCCCTGCGGGGTGCGCAGTCCTCCTGATCGGCCCGGCTTCAGGACCGCCGTGACGGGGTCGCGATCGGCGCGACCTCCGGGACGGAGGTTCAGTTTATGAGCAGGAATGAAGAGAAGCCGCGCGTCGACATCTATGCGCGGATCACAGAGAGGATCGTGGCGGATCTGGAAAAGGGTGTGCGGCCCTGGATGCAGCCATGGCGTTCCGCGAATGCCATCGGCCGGGTGACGCGGCCGCTGCGCCATAACGGATTGCCGTATTCCGGCATGAACGTGCTGCTGCTGTGGTCGGAGGCGATGGCACGCGGCTACGTCTCGCCGGTCTGGATGACCTTCAAGCAGGCGATCGAACTCGGTGGCGCGGTCCGCAAGGGCGAGACCGGCACCATGGTGGTCTTTGCAAGCCGCTTCACCAAGGCCGAGGCCGATGGGAATGGCGGCGAGGTCGAGCGGGAAATTCCCTTCCTGAAAGCCTATACCGCCTTCAACGTCGCGCAGATCGACGGGCTGCCGGAGCGCTACCATGCGAAGGCCGAGCCGATTCGCGATCCGATCGAACGGATCGAGGAGGCCGACCGCTTCTTCGCCAACACCGGCGCGGTGATCCGGCATGGCGGCGACCGCGCCTTCTATTCTCCCGGCAGCGACCATATCCAGATGCCGCCGTTCCAGACATTCCGGGATGGGGCGAGCTACGTCGCTGTCCTCAGCCATGAGGCCACCCATTGGACATCGGCGCCGCATCGCGTGAACCGCGATCTCAGCCGCTATTCGAGAGACAGCAGCGAACGCGCGCGCGAGGAGCTGATCGCGGAACTCGGGAGCTGCTTCCTCTGCGCCGATCTCGGCATCGTGCCGGAGCTGGAGCCGCGCCCGGACCATGCCAGCTATCTCGATTCCTGGCTCAAGGTGCTGGCTGAGGACAAGCGAGCGATCTTCTCGGCGGCGGCGCATGCGCAGCGCGCCGTCGCCTTCCTACACAGCCTCCAGCCGGCTGTTTCTCAAGAGCGCGAGGCCGCCTGAGGCTTCTCGTTGCGCATGTCGCCGGGGAGGGCGGCGAGCCCTCCCCGATCCGGATGACCTCCATCCTGACGGCCGATCATCGCGTTCGCCAGCGCATGCAAGGGACGCGTAGTCGGGAGAAGGCTGGCAATCGTCATTCAATCGCATTACGGGACGCGCGAACTGGTGATTTCCTGCACGCCTTATGTCGCCGCCTATGTCGTGACGGAAACGGCGGTCCGTATCGTTCGCGTCCTGCATGGCGCGCAGCGGTGGCCGGAGACCTTGCCCGAGGGTTGACGTTTTCGTCCCTGGAAAGCGACTACGCGGATCCGGACGGGGTGGGGCCTGCCTTGCGGCAGCGGCGCCAGGCATGCATCGGTTCTCGCCACGGGTCTCGATGAGGCGGGACTGGCTCGGATGTCGGCTGACGGGCTCCATCCGCGTGAGCGTCGCGGGAGAAGGAGCCGCCGCGATGAGCGTGCCGTCCGGCGCAGGCGTCCATTCTCATGTAGCCGTGACGATGGTTCGTGATGCGCCGGCCTGGAGGGGTATTCGTCAGAACCCGCCGGTGCTCGAATTCGGTGGAGCGTTGCCGCCTGATCGATCTTCCGCGCGGTGGCGAGAATGAGAGTGCCGAGGTTCTGGTTCAGCCACGGCCTGTCCTTTCTCTCTTGTACCGGCCGACCCTCCTGCAGGCTCGATGGGGCATGTCTGACCGGAGACCGGCTTCGCCTCGATCGTCTTCCCGCAACGGCATCAGGCGATTTTCTGACCCCTGGCGGACCCTGCGGGCGCCGCCATTCCTCGCCGACTAACAAAATTGCCTGACGCCGCCCTCCACTTCGTTCCGGCCTCTGCGAGGTGCGGTCCCATCGTCCCCGGTCTTGTCGACAACCATCGAGGCCGCGGAGGGCGCGGCCCGAGAATCTGGAAAAGGACGAGTACCATGGCGACCATCGGCACCTTCACCTCCACCTCGAACGGCTTCACCGGCTCGATCAAGACTCTCACCCTCAACGTCAAGGCCCGCTTCGAGCGGATCGAGAACCCCTCCGACAAGGGCCCGCACTTCCGCATCTTCGCCAGCGGCTCGGTTGAGCTGGGCGCGGCGTGGCAGAAGCACTCCGAACAAAGCGGCCGCGACTACCTCTCGGTCAAGCTGGACGACCCGAGCTTCCCGGCTCCGATCTACGCCACCCTGGTCGAGGTCGAAGGAGAGGATGGCCTCTCGCTGATCTGGTCCCGGCCCAACCGGGACTGACCATCAAGGTGGCCCCGCCTCCGCGGCGGGGCCAGCCTCTTACCCCTCAGGAGTTGAGCTGTCCGGCGAGACCGGTTTTCCCTTCGGTCGATAGCCGCGGTCGCGTTTCTGCCGCAGCAAGTCGAGGAAGAGCTTCACGGCTTCGTCTTCCCGGTCGAAGGAATGCTGCATCGTCTGCCCATATGCGCCGATGCGTCCCCAGCGCCGGATGAGGCAGGCCTGTCCGAACAGGGTCTGCTCGATCGACATGGCGTAGAACCGGGCCATGTTCCTGGAGGCATCCCTGCGTTCGATATAGAGCTGATAGGGCTGGGCGAGCATGACTCCAGAATCCTATCGACGGGATTCGGCGTCCAACGACACTTATGAATCGGTCCGGCGGCATCGATTCATTCCCGTGAAGGTTTGTGTGGCCCGACATCACGCGCCACTTCGCTTTTCTCCGCCTGGAACCTGTTCGCCTTCACGCAACCCTTCATGTCGCTCCGACGGAACCAGATGGCGCGGCCGCAGCGCAGCGGCGCGTTGCCGGCGGTGAAGACGATCTGCTCGTCGGCGCGCATGCGCAGTACCTCGTGCGGCTGGATCAGCGGGCGTGAGGCGAGCTGTTTCGATCGCGTGCGCGAGGAGCCCGATGATTGCGAGGAGCGGCTGACCTGGTCGATCTCGACCGTGGTCGCGCCGCAGCGCCGGGAGATGTAGTCGGCGGTTTCGGGATCGTTGACGGCGGCGAAGCTGATCCAGCTCGCCGACTCGAACCATTTGCTGGCGGCGTCCCGCCCGCCCCAGGTCTCGCGCATCTGGCCGATCGACTGGAACAGCAGGATGAGGGTGATGCCGTATTTGCGGCCGGCATCACGGGCGGTCTCGAGGATGCGCATGAAGCCGAGCCGCGCCACCTCGTCGAGCAGGAACAGCGCCCTCCCCTGCACCGCGCCATTGCGATTGTAGATCGCATTCATGAAGGCGCCGATGATGACGCGGGCGAGGCCGGCATGGCTCTCCAGCGTCTTCAGGTCGAGATTGATGAAGACGTCCGTCTCGCCCCCGGCGAGATCGTCGGTGACGAAGGAGTGGCCCGACACGAGCGCGGCATAGTTCGGGTAGCTCAGCCAGTGAGTCTCCTTCACGGCGTTGGCGTAGACGCCCGAGAAGGTCTCCGGCGTCATGTTGACGAAGACGGCGACGTTCTCCCTCACGAACGGCGATTGCGACCCGTCATAGATTTCCTGCAAACGCGACCTCAGCTTCGGCTCCGGCTCGGAGAGATTGGCACGCACCTGGCGAAGGGTCTGGTCCTTCTCCTCCGTATGCCCCGACAAGCAGACGTCGGCGATGAGGGCGGTCAGGAGCTGCAAGGCCGAGGCGCGGAAGAAGTCGTCGCGCACGCCGCGCGCCCCGCCGCTGTCGCTCATGATCCATGAGGCGACCGCCGCGATGTCCTCCTCCTTCGTCCCTCCGAAGCGCCCGATCCAGTCCAGCGTGTTGAAGCCGGTCGCCGGCTGTTTCGGATCGAGGACATGGACGGTGCGTCCGGCCGCGCGGCGATGATCGGTCACCATGGGCGCGACCTCGTTCGACGGATCGAGCACGACGAGCGTGCCGCCCCATTTGAGCGCGATTGGGATCGTCACCGAGGTCGTCTTGTAGCCGCCGGAACCGGCGAAGACGATGCCATGCGACGAGCCGAAGGAGGCGTCGAAGCAGAGCAGCGGCGAACGCCCGCCCGCACCCCAGCTTGGCCGGTCCATCGTGCGAAACGCCGCCGCCGCCGTGCTGCCTTTGTCGACACGGTAGCGCTCGCCGACGACGATTCCACCGGTGTCGGGAAAGAGCTTGCCGGCCTCGGTCATCGTCATCCAGTCGGCATCGCCGTACAGGGCGCGCTTGCCATGCACGCGCTTCGGCGCCGATGGGGCGAAGGCGGTATTGCCTTTCACCGCGACGCGCAGGGCGAAGCAGCCGACGATCAGCAGGGCGCTTCCGCCAATCAGGTATGCGGGATCGATCTGGGCGAGCGCAGGCGACCGCGATGTCGCACGCAGCGCAGCGACGGTGATCGCCGCCGCACATCCCGCGATGACGCCCCATCCGACTCTGCGGATGTTGGCGGCGCCGGCAGCGGCGAAGAGGAAGATCACGCCGGTCGCAGCTGCGGCGAGGAAGGGCAGCGCGAGACCGGCGCGGCCAAACATAAGGCGCTGTGCGTCGGTCTTGCCCAGCGTGGCAAGCGCTTGCTCGAAACCGGAGAGGCCGATCAGCGCACCGATCATCAGTGCGATCGGCGCCAAGGCGAGCAGAAGCCTATTTGGCGTCATGACCGAAGGCCGTCGCGCCGATCGCGGCGAGGCGCATACGCTCGGCATCGTCGGCCTTAAGCCGCTGGCCGAGTTCGATCAGCGCGCCGAGCAGGACGGCGCGCTTCTCGTAGCGCAACCCCGCCTTGGCGATCAGGCCGCCGAGCTCGATCTTCTCGCGCGTGTCTTGTCTGCGGACTTCGGTTGAGGATGCTTGGCGCATGCGCTCACACCTCGCCAGCGCCATCCGCAGCCGCGCCAGCCGCGACCTTCGGGGTCGTGGCTGTGGGCTCCTCCATGGCGCCGCCATCTCTTTTCCCGGTCGCCCTTCCAGCCTTCCCACGAAACCGACCGGCAATCTCCTCGAACGCGACCTGTAGTTCGCTCTCCTCAATCTCGATCTCGCCGAGCCCCGCTTTCAGGGCCACACGCCCGATCCGCTCGGCCTCCCGTGTTTCGGCGAGCTTGAGCTGGGCCTGGAGCTGGATGATTTCCTCGCGGATTTTCGACGATGGCTTCTTCATTCCGGTGGGACCTCCTGTTGCGCCCGGTGCGGATCGCATCGGGCAAGGCTCTTCCGGTTGCCCTGTGATCGAAAGGTGCAGATTTGCACGTCGGCGCAGCCGACACTTTGGCTGATGATCCCGGCCGTTCCGAAGGAATGGTCCAAGGGCGCAGTAATACGTCGCTATCGCGACGCCCTGCTTCAGCCCGGCCAGTGGCCGCCACTCCCGACGAACACGCCTGTCTTGTCGTCGTTCGGGAGCCCGCGCCGCCTTGGCCATCACGCATTTCACGCCCCAGCTCATCTCGCGCGGCTCCGGCCGCAGCGTCGTGCTGTCGGCGGCGTACCGGCATTGCGCGCGGATGGAGCACGAGGCGGAAGGGCGGATCGTCGATTATTCTGCCAGGCGCGGGCTCCAGCATGAAGAATTCCTGCTGCCGGCCGGCGCGCCGGACTGGGCGCGGGCGCTGATCGCCGATCGCTCGGTCGCCGGGGCGGCGGAAGCATTCTGGAATGCGGTCGAGGCCTTCGAGAAGCGTTCCGATGCGCAACTCGCCAGGGAGTTCATCATCGCGCTGCCGGTCGAGCTGTCGGTCGATCAGAACATCGCCCTGGTGCGCGAATTCGTCGAGACGCAAATGCTCGCCCGCGGGCAGGTGGCGGACTGGGTATTCCATGATGAACCGGGCAATCCGCATATCCACCTGATGACCACTTTGCGGCCTCTGACCGAAGCTGGCTTCGGGTCGAAGAAGGTCGCGGTGCTCGGCGAGGACGGGCAGCCCTTGCGCAATGACGCCGGCAAGATCGTCTATCGGCTCTGGTCCGGCGAGAAGATGGAGTTCCTTGAGCAGCGCGAGGGCTGGCTCGCTCTCCAGAACAAGCATCTGGCGCTTGCCGGTCTCGACATCCGCGTCGACGGCCGCTCCTACGCCGAGCGCGGTATCGATCTCGTACCGACCACCCATGTCGGCGTGGCGGCGAAGGCGATCGACCGGAAGGAGGCGGCGACGGGATGGTCGCCCCGGCTGGAGCGTGTCGCGCTCCATGAGGAGAGACGGACCGAGAACCGCGCGCGTATCCTGCGCCGGCCGGAGATCGTGCTCGACCTCGTCACGCGCGAGATGAGCGTCTTCACGGAGCGCGACATCGCCAAGGTGCTGCATCGCTATGTCGATGATGCCGGCACCTTCCAGCACCTCCTTGCGCGGATCATGCACGATCCCGAAGTGCTCCGTCTGGAAGGCGAGCGCATCGGCTTTGCGAGCGGCATCCGTGAGCCCGCCAAGTACACGACGCGTGAGCTGATTACGCTCGAAGCCGAAATGGCCCATCGCGCGATCTGGCTTGCCGCGCGGTCCTCGCATGGTGTTCGCGAGACCGTGCTCGCTACGGTGTTCCAGCGTCATGCCCGGCTCTCGGAAGAGCAGCGCGTGGCGATTGCCCATGTCGCCGGCGACGGACGGCTGGCCGCTGTCGTCGGGCGCGCCGGCGCCGGCAAGACTACGATGATGAAGGCCGCGCGGGAAGTCTGGGAAGCGGCCGGCTATCGCGTCGTCGGCGCGGCGCTCGCCGGCAAGGCGGCGGAGGGCCTTTCGAGCGAGGCCGGCATCGCCTCGCGCACGCTCGCCTCCTGGGAGCGCGCCTGGTTGAAGGGTCGTGACCAGATCGACGAAAAGACCATCTTCGTGCTGGATGAAGCCGGCATGGTGTCATCCCGGCAGATGGCGCTGTTCGTCGAGACGGTGGTGAAGGCCGGCGCCAAGCTGGTGCTCGTCGGCGATCCCGATCAGCTCCAGCCGATCGAGGCGGGTGCCGCGTTCCGCGCCATCGTCGAGCGCACCGGCTATGCCGAGCTGGAGACCATCTATCGCCAGCGCGAACAATGGATGCGCGACGCCTCGCTTGATCTCGCGCGTGGCAATGTCGCCGCGGCGCTGAAGAGCTATGAGGCGAACGGCAGGCTCCAGCCGGGCGAACTCAAGACGAATGCCGTTGCAGCACTCATCGAGGACTGGAACCGCGAGTATGATCCGGCGAAGTCGACGCTGATCCTCGCCCATCTCCGGCGTGACGTGCGCGCGCTTAACGACATGGCACGGAGCAAGCTGATCGAGCGCGGCCTCGTGGAAGAAGGTCATGCCTTCCGCACGGAGGATGGCCCCCGCCGTTTCGCGGCCCGCGACCAGATCGTGTTCCTGAAGAATGACGCGGCGCTCGGCGTGAAGAACGGCATGATCGCCCATGTCGTCGAGGCCCGGCCGGGTTGGTTTAGGGCTATGATCGGCGAGGGCGAACACCGCCGCCCCGTCGAGGTCGACGAGCGCTTCTACGCCAATGTCGATCATGGCTATGCGACGACCATCCACAAAAGCCAGGGCGCGACCGTCGATCGCGTCAAGGTGCTCGCCACCCTCTCGCTGGACCGTCACCTGTCCTATGTGGCGCTCACCCGTCATCGCGAGGACGTCGGTCTCTATTACGGGGCGCTTTCCTTCCGGAAGGCCGGCGGCTTGACGAAGATCCTGTCGCAGCATCGGAGCAAGGAAACCACGCTCGACTATGAGCATGCCGGCTCCTATCGCGCCGCTCTGCGCTTCACTGAAGCGCGCGGCCTGCACCTCGTCCGCGTCGCCCGCACACTCGTCACTGAGCGGCTGCGCTGGACCATCCGGCAGAAGGACAAGCTCGCCGATCTTAGCACGCGGCTCCTGGCCTTCGGTTTGAGGTTCGGCCTCGGCGTGGCCCCGAAATACACCGTCCCGGAAACGCAGAAGGGGATTAGGCCTATGGTCGCTGGCATCACCGCATTCCCCCAATCCGTCGATCAGGCGGTCGAGGACAGGCTCGCCGCCGATCCCGGGCTATCGAGGCAATGGGAGGAGGTGTCGACGCGCTTCCGCTTTGTCTTCGCCGAACCGGAGGTCGCGTTCCGCAAGGTCGACGTCGACGGCATGATCAGGAACGCCGACACCGCCAAATCCACGCTGTCGACGATAGCTGCAAAGCCCGAAAGCTTCGGTGCGCTGAAGGGTAAGACCGGCCTTCTCACCAGCCGCGCCGACCGGGACGACCGCGAACGTGCGGCGCTCAACATGCCCGCGCTCGCGCGCGACCTCGAGCGCTATCTGCGGCTGCGTGCCGAGGCCGAGCGTAAGTTTGAGGCCGAGGAACGCGCGGCCCGCGTGAAGGTCGCCATCGACATCCCGGGACTGTCATCGATGGCCAGGCAGACTCTCGCAAAGGTCCGCGACGCGATCGACCGCAACGATCTTCCGGCGGCGCTCGCCTTTTCTCTCGAGGACAAGATGGTGAAGGCCGAGCTCGAGGGTTTTGCTCGAGCGGTCTCGGAGCGGTTCGGCGAGCGGTCCATGCTTGCCAACGGCGCGAAGACCCCGGAGGGGCCCACCTTCGAGCAGCTCGCCGCCGGGATGAGTGCCTGCCAACGCGATGAGCTGAAATCGGCCTGGCCGACGATGCGCACGGCGCAGCAACTCGCCGCCCAGCAGAGCACCGCTGAGGGGCTGAAGCAGGCCGAGGCGATGGGCCAATCGCAGCGGCAAGGATTGTCGCTCAAATGACGGTCGGTGCGCGTGCGGATGCCGGGAAGCTGACCGGAAAGAAGAGCGGCGAAACGCGGCGGCGTGCGCTCGCGATCTTGGTCGGCGGCGGGGTCGTGATGGCGGGGATCGCCGTTCCGGGCTGGCTCGGCGGATGGCGCATCAACCTCACGCCGAGCGAGCCGATTGGGCTGTGGCGCATCGTGCCGCTGGAGCGTCCTCTCGCGGTCGGGGATCTCGTCTTCGTCTGTCCGCCGCCGGGACCGATCTCGGCCTTCGGCCTCGTGCGCGGCTACCTCCATTGGGGATCGTGCCCCGGCGCGGTAGCACCGCTCATCAAGACTGTCGCGGCACTCTCCGGTAGTCGGATCGAGGTCGGCGCCGGCGTCATGATCGATGGCGCCGCCCTGTCCCGCTCCGAACTGATCGCTCGCGATGGCGCTGGACGTCCGCTCATCCCCTGGGCCGGCGGCATTGTTCCCGCCAGCCAAATCTTCGTCCATTCTCCTTTCGCAGGTTCCTATGACTCCCGCTACTTCGGGCCGATCCCCGCCGCCGGCTTTCTCGGTCTGGCGCGGCCGATCTTCACCCTCCATCCCTGATCGCTGGCGCCCTGCCCTCCTCGTCACAGCGGCCGTCGCCATCGGCTGGGTGGGCTGGAGCGGCCATGCGCTCACACTTCCCTTCGCCATGTTGTTCCCGGCGCTTTGGGCGTGGGCGCCGAACCGCGTCACGGCGGCGGCGGTCTCGATGGCGTATTTCCTGGCGGCTTCGCGAGGCCTACCGCAGGGCGTCGCTACCTTCTTTGCCTCCGATCTATGGTTGGGACTCGGGCTATGGATTTGCGCGTCGTGTCTCTTTGTCGGAGTGCACGCTGCGCT
The DNA here is from genome assembly GCF_031456575.1 of Ancylobacter sp. 3268. Lineage (NCBI taxonomy): Bacteria > Pseudomonadati > Pseudomonadota > Alphaproteobacteria > Hyphomicrobiales > Xanthobacteraceae > Ancylobacter > Ancylobacter sp. 3268. The sequence goes on along the minus strand of NZ_JAVDUX010000026.1, from coordinate 22,988 downwards.
GTGGGTGAGACAACCCGGATGGACGCGCGCGCTTCGCTATCTGGTGGCGGCTTTTCTGATGGCGTTTCCGCCGTTTGGAATCATAGGGTGGGCGCATCCCGTGACGGCTGCCGGGGTCCTCTTTCCAGGCTGGGGCTGGTGGGGGCTCACGGCTGCCGTCGTGATGTTGCTGGTCGCGACCACGCGCGCCTGGCCGGTCATGATGATTGTCCTCGCTGGTCTATGGTTATGGTCGGCGACGAACCCGGCCAAACCGCCAGCGCCCGTGGGGTGGAGGGGCGTTGACCTCTCTCTCGGTCAGAACCTCGGCCGCGAGCATTCCCTTGTCTATCAGGACGCGCTTGCCACCCTGGTGCGCGAGCAGGCCACCAGCGGTGCCCACGTTGTGATCCTGCCGGAAAGCGCGCTCGGGTTCTGGACCCCGACCCTCGAAAATCTCTGGATCAACGCGTTGCGTGACTCGAACGTCACACTCCTCGCCGGCGCTGCGGTGCTCGATCGGCATAGCTACGACAACGTGATGGTGGAAATTTCGTCCGGTAAGGCGAGTGTGCTCTACCGCGAGCGAATGCCGGTACCTGTGTCCATGTGGCAGCCCTGGGCGACATGGACCGGAGCGGGCGGCGGCGCCCGCGCCTCCTTCTTTGCGAACCCGGTAGTGGAACTCGCCGGCATCCGGATCGCGCCGGTCATCTGCTACGAACAGCTCATCGTCTGGCCTATTCTTCAATCGATGTGGTTCGGCGCGGAGATGATCGTCGCGGCTGGCAATGGCTGGTGGACCCAAGGCTCCTCGATCGTCGAGATCCAGAAGGCGAGCGTGAGCGCGTGGGCGCGGCTGTTCGCCGTCCCTCTGGTGATCTCGTTCAACACCTGAAGCAAGGAGGAGACGGAAGTGGTGGATGCCGCCGTGATCCAACAATGCGCCGACCCCAAATTGAAGCCGGCGATTGTCGAGAAGTTCATCGAGCAGGTGGGGACTCCTGATCCCCTGGCCGTGACGGTCCGCGCGGGCAATCGGATCATACTAGTACCGAAACCGAGTTCGCCGGAAGAGGCGCTGGAACTTATCCGGCAGCATGTTGGGCGTCATGTCGTGCGCGTCGGCGTCACCCAGCTACCGGCTGGTTTCGGGGTACAGGATGCCGTGGAACTCAAAGCCGATCTGGTCGACGCTTGCGCGAACATCCGCATGGGTAGTGCTCTGTTCGGCAAAGTCTATGACATCGTGACCCGATGGTACGGGCGGGATGCGGAGGAGGCATTCGGGGACGCCATCCTGGCGTGGAGAACGGGGTATTTCGAGGGGACCTTCGTGTTCCAGCGCTCTGATGCGGAGCCCGGAGCCTCTATGCCCAGTGTTCCAGCGAAAACCGTAGCAGCCGAACCAGATGGGAAGAGTGGCACATCGGGAAATCCGAACAATGCTGACATCCGGGTCGATCTTTCCGGCATCCGGGTCAAGCCGCCCGCGGACCCGAGGTAGGAGATTGCTTCCCACATCGGGCCATCGAGGGAACAGGTTCGCAAGCGCCGAGGATGTGAGCGCCAAAACGCCTGCCGCACCTTCTGATGGTGATGCGCGTCACTAATGGAAGTCGGACAAACCGCGTCATCCTGGTTGAAATTCCCCCCCTGATGGTTGGCGTGGGGGAGACGCCTGGAGGTGCTCCTGGTGCGCTGTTTCCCGCGCCCAATATGTTTTTCTCGAGGAGAATTGAAAAAAACTGGCTTTTGAATTGATCACTCTGATGGTTACAACGCTTGTGCACGAAATGAGGTGCCAATCGGAGGATCCTAGTGAAGCATTGGGTTGACAGGCTTACCGATCTGACCGCGATTGGATCAGATGAGGACGATCTGAAATCGGCACTGATAGATCTCGCCGAATCGTTTGGATTTGGAGGGTATGCATATTTGCATATGCAGATGAATAATACATTTGCCATTTCGAATTATTCTAATGAATGGCAGCGTGTATACTTTAACGAGAGGTATGCTTCGATCGATCCCGTCGTGGAGCGAGCACGACGGCTCAAGCGAGCGTTCTCCTGGGATGGCGAGGCTGATCGCGCGCGCCTGTCGAAGGAACAGCGCTCCTTCTTCTCGCACGCCGCCGACTTCTCCATCCGGTCTGGATTTACCATTCCGGTCACCACCGCAAACGGCTTTATGTCGATGTTCACGCTGGCATCCGACAAACACAGGATCGATCCCGAAAGGGACATCGATGCGGTCGCGGCCGCGGCTGCCGTGGGTCAGCTTCACGCGCGCATTACACATCTGCAGGCGACGCCGACGATCGAGGAGCATGTATGGCTCGATGCGAAGGAGGCCGCTTATCTGCGCTGGATTGCCCTAGGCAAGACGGTGGAGGAAGTGGCCGAGCTCCACAACGTCAAATATAACAGCGTGCGGGTGAAGCTATCCGAAACAAAAAGGCGGTTTAACGTCTATACGATTACACAGCTTGTTGCTGTGGCGATCCGCCGGAGGCTGATATAATGCTCAGTTCACCGATACACTTGGTGTATAGCCGAGAAGTGCGACGAGAGTGGTGACGGCAGCCATTTGAGAGTGCATCTCGATGGCGGCCTCAATGTACCGGACATGCTGCTCGCCCCCCAGCGTCTTTCCGGTCTTGCAGGCTTCGGGAAGTCCGTGAAACAGCTCGTCGGCACGATCGACCAGTTGCCGGTGGATGCGGATCGCATTGACCGTGATCGCCTCGAGATCCGACTGAGGCAGCCCTCGCGTCAGGCCGATGAGGGGACGGAGCTCGAATTTGGTCTCCGCTGCGGACTCGTTGGCTTCCATCTCCTGCTCGCCTGAAGTTGTCCGCGGTACGCCCCCGCCGACGATAATCCCATGAGCCCTAAGCCGGGGGTTAGAATCCGAGATGAATCGGCCCTGAGACCTTTAGCACCGAAGCGCCTGGACATGCGTCACAGGCCCCCGGCCGTAAGGTCAGAGGATTCTGGTGCCATTCCGGTCGGCACCAACCGTTCATCAGGGGATTCTAAGCCCCAAGACAGCGCGTACTGCCCCAACCTCCTTATACGGAGCATGGGGCCGGCGCGCCAGTGGCGGGCCGCAGCAAGACGGCCTGCGTCCTAAGAAATCTGTCAGGGGAACAGTGCCTTGGGTGGCGATCCCCTATCCCCGATAGGCGCCGGGGAACACGATGTCCTGGTCGACCAGCACGTTGAACTGGTAGCCCGGACGGATCTCGAGCGTTGGCTGGACGTCCATATTGCGCTGGATGGTCTGTTCCGCCGTCCGACCGAAGGTCTCGGCGAAATTGATCCGCGCGGCGTCCTCGGGGCTGTTGGAATTGAACGGGTCATTGTTCTGCGGGATCGCCATGTCGATCCCGGTGCCGATCAGGGCGATCAGTATGGCGGAACCGAAGGTTTCCAGCCATTTGCGATCGACCTTGTCGCGGAAGCCGCCATAGCCCTCGGCGTCCGTTCCCGCCATGCCGCCGATCTGCAATGTCGAGCCGTTCGGATAGATGATAGCGGTCCAGACGACGAGAACACGACTCTGCCCGAACGACACCTTGCTGTCGTAGCGACCGAGGAGCTTCGTGCCCTGCGGAATGAGCAGGAGATGGCCGGTCGCGCTATCATAGACATTCTGGCTCACCTGCGCGGTGATGCGCCCCGGCAGGTCGGAGTTGATGCCCGTAATCAGGGTGGCGAGGATCACCGAGCCGCGCTTCAGCTCAAAAGGCGAGAGCTGCGGCACCACCCGGTTCGGCAGGTAGCCGAGGCTTTTGAGGTCGGCATTGAAGAAATCTTCCTTGGCACGCTGACCGTTGGGATCCGGATTGATGCCGCCGGCGCCCGCGCGCAAGGCGGCGGCGAGAAGATCCGGGGCGCCACCCGTCCCCGATACGGCAGGCAGAGTCGGTTCGCCCGGACGGGACGTCGAGCTGACGCTTCGCCCATCGAGCTTGCTGCGATCGATCGCGATGGGTGCATCATAGGCCGCGTCACTTGCCTGCATCCGCGCCATGTCCTGACGATGACGCTCACGCAGATACTGTTCCTCCTGCTCGCGCTGCAGCCGTGCCCGCCAGACCGCTTCCGGCTCCAACGTGGGTTCCGGTCGTCCGCCGGCTTGCGGCGTCGGCGAGGTCCTGAAGGGGTTGGCCGCCGGCTCCTCCCTGGCCGTGACCGGAACAGGCGGGAGGGATGTCGCCTGTTGGGGTTCGCCAATGATCGCGTCGCTGACGCCGCGTTTGAGCTGGTCGGCAAAGGTGGATGCCGGGTTGCCGGCACTCTCCCTGGGTCCGCCCGCTTCTCCCATGCGCAAGCCGCGCGAGGCCAGGCCGTAGAAGATCACACCCAGGAAGGCGACGACCAGCACGATGACGATGATGACGGGCAGCCGGTTGATCCGGCGCATGCCGGCTTCGGTCCCGTCATTCGCAGCACCGCCGAGCTTGAGGGATTGCGTCATGACACTCTTCCTATCCGCGTCGCATGACGGAGACCGGGCTCGCCGGCGTGGCGCCGGCCGCCGTGACGCTATAGGCCCGACCGAGTTCCACATCGGCTGTCGAGAGCCGGGCCAGAACCTGGCCCTCGAAGGGAACGATCATGTAGGCAAGCGGGACAATGCTCGTGCCGCCCTCGGTCTTCTGGTCCGTGACGACGGCATAGCCCCAGCCCTTCAGGGCGGTTTCGAGAGCTTCTCCGAAAGGCGAACCGTCCTGCTTGAGCGCGATCGTGGCAGTTCCCGGCCCGACCTGTTCGGCCAGCCGGCTCACCATTTCACCGGCGATCGCGCTTGCGGCAGGACCGGACACGTCGGCGGGTGCGTCGCTGGCAATGAGGGTGCCCCGTCCGGCGGTCTGACATCCGGCAAGGACAAGCGCGAGCACTGCCGCGCCGGCCAGGGAACGCAATCTGGGAGAAAGGAGCATCAGCCACCCCTCCGGATCGTCACCTTCTCCTGGTTCCAGCCGACGCCTGACACGAGCACGGCCCTGTCGACATGATAGTCGACGATCATCATGTCGCCCTTCATGCGGTAATTGACGATGCGGCTCTGTCCGCCCGAGGTCACGAAGAGGACCGGCGCATCCTGGCCGGTGATCGAGCGGGGAAACTGGATGTAGGTCTTCTGTCCGTCGCTATAGACCCGGCTCGGCCGCCAGCCGGCCCGCCCGGAGACCGAGTATTCGAACTGGAGCTGCTCGGCCGGCAAGCCGGCGCCGGGGATGGTGCTGGCCTCGATCCGGGCATTGATGTCCGCCATTCTGGTGGAGACATCCTCGGGATAGGCGAAGCCGATGCGGGCCATGTATTCGCTCTGATGCGATTTCAGCTGGATGTGGTAGGTGCGGCGTGAGGTCGTCACCACCATCGAGGTGACGAGGCCCGGCTCCGACGGCTTGACGATCAGGTGGATCGCCTGGCCATCGGCCGCTCCCGAGGTCGCTGGCTCGACCTTCCAGCGGACGGTGTCGCCGACGAGCACGTCGCGGACCACCTCGCCCGGCTGGAGTTCGATGTCGCAGACCTGCAGCGGGGAGCAGACGACGGAGGGCTGGATCTCGCCATAGAGAAAGACGACTTTTCCGTCGGGGCCTCGCGTGACCACGCCGGGGCTGCCCCGCCAGCGCCCCGAAATGCCGGTGCCCTTGGCCTCGTTGGCGCTGAGGCCCTGCGCTTTCACGCAGGTGGGTGATGCCAGAAGGGTGGCCATGATGGCGAAGGCGATGGTGGTCGGCAGAAAGGGCCGGATTGCTGCGTGGTGTTCGTACATGCGCGCGTGCGAGCCTTTCAAAGCTGGGCCGTCCAATCGAAATCACGCAGATAGAGGCCGATCGGGTTGAGGCGGATGCTCGCCTCGTCCTGAGGCGGCGTCAGCGTGACGGTGGCGATGCCACGGAACCGGCGTAGCGCGGTCTCCTTGCCCTTGCGGTCCCGCTCGAACTCGGTCCAGTCGATCTGGTAGCTCTGGTTCGACAGCGCGACGATGTTGTTCACCTCGATGGCGACCGTCGCGTTCCTCGCCTTGTCGAAGGGCGAGGAGGAACGGAACCAGGCATTGACCTTTTCGGTCGCCGGATCGGAGGTGCGCAGATGCGCATAGGTGCGGTCGATGTACTGTTTCTGCACCACGGCATCGGGTGTCACGCTGCGGAAGTTCGAGACGAAGCTTCCGAGTGTCGCGCGCACGACGCGCGGATCGGCATATTCGATCTGCTGCGGATAGCCCCCGCTCGAGGCGGTGCCGAGTTTGTCGACTTCGACTATGTAGGGAACGAGCTTGACTTGCGTGCTCTGGAACAGGGCATAGGAAAAGCCGATCACCGCCATGACCAGGCCGGTGATGCCGACGACGCGCCAGCCGGCGGCCGCTTTCACATAAGAGCCATAGCGCTCGTTCCACTCTTGGCGAGCGGCGATGTAGGGGTTCTCGGGTGGGTTGCCGGAGGCCATGGTCGGACCGTGTCCTTATTTGCTGTCGTCGATCGGCGGCGGGACGGCGCGGGACGAGCGCGTGCCGCCCGATTGGCGGCGCTGGTCGAGCTTGGCGTTGGCGAGGCCAAGCAGTGAGCCGGCATAGGCGCCGGGTGCGGCGATCGCCTTTTCCTTTGCCGCCGATCCGGCCGCTCCTGCGGCGCTGCCGATGCCGGACGCCATGCCGCGCAGGGCGGCGCCGGCCAGCGAGGAGCCGCTGGCGCGGGCGTCACTCGCCGCCTGCGCGCCCGTCCGGGCCGCGCTCGCCCCGAGAAAGGCGCCGCCGGCGGCGAAGGTCGCGGCCTGTGCGCCGTGTCGGATCGCCTCCATGCCACCGGAGATCGAGGCGCCCTGAACGACGCCCTGCATGATGGGCGGCACATACATGGCGATGACGAAGACGACGACCGAGATGCCGGCAATGGCCAGCGTGGTGATGAACTGGTCCGAGGTTGCGGTCGGGGCCTCGGCGAGACCGAGCAGGATGTCCGAGCCGATCCTGGCGATCATCACCAGCGCCATCAGTTTCATGCCGACCGAGAAGGCGTAGACGAGATAGCGGACGGCAAAATCCTTGGTGAAAGACGAACCGCCGAGGCCGAGCATGATCATGCCGGCGAGCAGGCCGACATACATCTCCACCATCACCGCGACAAAGATCGCGGCGACCAGTGAGAAGGAGATGACGACCACCACCATGGCGAAGACAGCGGCGATCGCCAGCGCATTGTCCTCGAACAGGCCGAACTTGGCCTGTTCCGACATCTTGGACGCGACGCGGATGCCGGCATCGAAGATGTTGGCGGGTGATGCGGCTCCTCCGCTGCCACCGATCTGAAAGAGGCTGTCCACGACGGCCTTCGCGAAGTCCGGTCCCTGGTCGAGAATGAAGGCGAACAGGCCGATGAACATGATGCGGCGCACGAGTTCGGCGAACCAGGCGTCGAGCGAGGCGGCATTGATCGCAAGCCACACGGCGGCGATGCCGACCTCGATTCCGGCGAGAATCCAGAACAGCGACCGGGCCGCATTCATGACCGAGGTTTCCCAGCCGCGGGCGGCGGTCACGACGGAGTTCTCCAGCGTGGTGAGAACGGAACCCTCCTGCGCCAGCGCCGGAGCGCTCGCGAGCAGGATGATTGCAGCGACGGCAGTGGCGACCTCGAGCGGACGGTAAGGACGCGGGCTCACCATCGTGGCTTCATCTCCTGGCCACCGCGAACAGTCCTGTTCGGGTCGCCACTGAGGAAGCGTTCGATATGTTCACGACGTGCGGCGTCGGATGTCGGAGATGACGATGGTTCGGTTGTCGCCCGGGCAGGCTCGGTGGACGATGGTCCGACCATCGAGATGGCGAGCGTCGCGCACAGGCCAACGGCCCCGGCGAGCAGGATGAGAATGACAAAACGGGCGCTCACCAGCGCGGCTCCATGGTCTGCCCGCCGCGAATGTCGCGGGTGGGAGCGTTGAAAAACTGCTCGCGGCGGGCCTGGGCGAGATCCGTCTGCGCCTGATCGGACTGGTACCAGGTGCCCATCATGGTCATCTGCTGGGACACGAGGCCGCGCAGCTTCTGCATCTGGGCAACCTGCTGGGCCGCGATCTGATGGCCGACCTGCAACGCCTTCATCTGGCCGTCGGCGCTTTCCGACATTGTGCGCAAGGACGACATGGTGGCCTCTTCGCTGCCGAACTGCTGCGCGGTCAGGTTGGCGGCCTGCAGCGTGCCGGCGATGGTGTCGCGATTGGTGGTCGACCAGCCCTGATAGGTGGAGGAAAAGGAGGCTCCATTCGGCAGGTTGCTTTTCACCTCGGCGAAGCTCTGGAAGCGCTGCCGCAGCACGTCATCGGCATTGCCCATGGAAAAGGCGATGCCCTGGCCCTGCGAGACCACGTTCTGCAGGCTCTTCAAGTCGTTCTCGACCTGGCCCCAGACATGGTTCGGCAGCTGCGCCGTGTTTTGCAGCATGTTGTTGTAGATGTTCAGCTGATTCTGGATCTGCTCGGCAAGCTGGGAGATCTGCTTGATCTGGTTGTTGACCTGCTCGGCGGACTGGCCGACGAGGCTCACCAGCTCGGCATTGTTGGCAAGCTGCGTCCATTCGGTCGCGCCGCCCGTGGCGCCTCCGGCCGCTGCCTGCTGAGACAAAGCCGCCATGAGCAGCATGGCTGCGGTCGCGAGGAGGATTGGTGACCTAGGCGACGGGAAGGATGGTTTCGGCATGGGCGATCCCCCTCTGCTGGAGCCAGGAGAGAGGCCAACTGGCTCCCTGTTCGGAGTGCAGTGCGCGGATGCGCTTGAGGTCTTCCTTGCCGGATGCGCCCACGAAAGAGAGGGCAACGGGTCCCAGCGCCATGTCGAAGAGCCGCCGACCTTCCGGGGAGGCGACGTAATATTCGCGCTTGGGCAGCGCGCTAGCGACGATCTCGATCTGGCGTTCGTTGAAGCCGATGCGCTCGTAGAATTCACGGGTGCCCGGCTCGCGGGCCGATCCGTTCGCCAGGCAGATCTTTGTCGGGCAGCTTTCCTTGAGCACGTCGATGATGCCGGAGCGCTCGGCGTCCGAGATCGACTGGGTGGCGAGGACTACCGCGCAATTGGCCTTGCGCAGCACCTTCAGCCATTCCCTGATCTTGGCGCGGAAGGTGGAGTGACCGAGCATCAGCCAGGCCTCGTCCAGAATGATCAGGCTCGGCGCGCCGGTCAGGCGCTTCTCGATCCGGCGGAATAGATAGGTGAGCACGGGGACGAGATTGCGCTCGCCCATGTTCATGAGTTCCTCGACCTCGAAGCACTGGAAGGTGCCGAGCGACAGGCCGTCCTGTTCGGCATCGAGCAACTGCCCCATCGGACCATCGACGGTGTAGTGGTGGAGCGCGTCCTTGATCTCGCGCATCTGGACGCCCGACACGAAATCCGAGAGCGAGCGTCCACGCGACCCTGCCATCAGGCCGATCTGCCGGGAGATGGCGTTGCGATAGTCCGGCGGGACCGCCACGCCCTGCAAGGCAATGAGGGTTTCGATCCACTCGCTCGCAAAGGCCCGGTCGCTATCGGTCGACAGCTCGGCGAGCGGGCAGAAGGCGAGCGGAGCGCCCTCCCCTGCCCCGATGCTCTCGCCGCCGACCTCATAGTGCGCGCCGCCGATCGCCAGTGTCAGCGGCAGCATGGAGCCGCCTTTGTCGAAGGCGAAGATCTGCGCCTGGTGGTAGCGGCGAAACTGCGCGGCGATGAGCGCCAGTAGCGTCGACTTGCCGGAGCCAGTCGGCCCAAAAACCAGGGTGTGCCCGACATCGTCGACATGGAGGTTCAGGCGGAACGGCGTGCTGCCGCTCGCCACCTGCATCAGTGGCGGCGAGCCTGGCGGATAGAACGGACACGGCGCGTTGAGGCTGCCTGACCAGACCGAGTTGAGCGGGATGAGATCGGCGAGGTTGCGGGTGTTGATCAGCGGCTCGCGGATATTGGCGTAGGAGACGCCGGGCAGACTGCCGATGAAGGCGTCGGTGGCGTTGAGCGTCTCGATCCGGGCACCGAATCCCTCGGCCTGGACCAGCCGACGCACCGCCTCGCATTTTTCCTGCAGCCGGGCCGGCACCGTGTCGAACAGGATGATGACCGGCGTGTAATAGCCATAGGCGACGAGCTGGGAGGAGGCCTCGGCAATGGCATCCTCGGTCTCGGCCACCATCATCATGGCGTCCTGGTCGACCGATCGGCTCTGTGTCTGGAACAGCTGATCGAAGAAGGGTCGCACCTTCTGCTGCCATTTCTTGCGTGTGCGCTCGAGCCTCGCCCGGGCCTCTTGCTCGTCGAGGAAGACAAAGCGCGACGACCAGCGATAGGTCAGCGGCATCAGGTCGAGCGCGTTGAGAATGCCGGGCCAGCTCTCGGCCGGCAGTCCATCGATGGCGACGACGCCGAGATGGCGGTTCTCAATGAGAGGCGTGAGCCCGTGCCGGAGCTCGGCCGTGGCTAGCCAGTCGAGATACATCGGGATGTCTGGCAGCCGGACCGGATGGTTCTCGCCGGTGATGCAGAAGCGGATGAACTGAAACAGTTCGTCATATCGGGCGGTACGAAAGCCGCCGGCCTCTTCCGTCTCGCGCGTCACCATCCGACGGATCGAGACGACATTGGCGAGATATTGCTCGATCTCTCGGATCGAGGTCCGGAAAGCATTGAGTGTCGACGACGCGTAGGAAGCGGTGCGGCTCGCCGCGTCGGAATAGATATACCGCGTGAGGCCGGAGCGCCGCGGCTCCGGCGGCTGCCAAGTGAGGATGAGCGCGTGGCGGCTTTCATAGTGGCCGCGCTCGCGCTGGAAATGTGACCGGCGCTCGGCATCGATGGCGCGGGTGACCGGGTCGGGGAAATGGCAGTCCTGTTCGTCGGGATAATCCGAGGTCGGCACACGAACGGCCTCGACCTGGATCATCCAACCGGAGCCGAGGCGCGCCAATATGGTGTTGATCTGGCGTGACACCTCGTTTCGCTCAGTCGGGGTCGAGCTCTCGCTGTCGGGCCCGGCGAAATACCAGCCGGCCATCAGCGCGCCGTCCTTGAGCAGGAGCACGCCATTGTCGACGAGGCCGGCATAGGGCACGAGGTCGGCGAAGGACGGACCGGAATGGCGGAAGGATCTGAGCGCGACCATGGGCGAACTCAGAACCGCCGCCAGGGCGTTGAGGTCGCCCGGTAGTGCGACTGGTAGGTGATGTGGCGGACATAGATGCGCCGCATCAGCGGGTCGGACTTGGCCATCATGCGCAGGGCCGCCACCACGACCAGCCAGATCGTGACGCCGAACAGCGCCGCGTACCAGGTGAGCACGACGAAGATCAGGATAGCGGAGGCAAGGCCGGTCAGCAGCACCAGTTCCCGATCGGCGCCCATCAGCAGGTTCGGACGGGACAGGGCGCGGTGAATGCGCGATCGCGCGAGGCGGGAGCCGGTGTCAGCCATCGGTCCCCTCCCCGGCCCAGCCATGGGAGGAGGCGGGAGCCGTCGCCTGCGCAGGTGCGACCGGCGTGCCGATGGAGGCGCCGGTCGATCCGAACAGGGCGACGATCTGGGTGGCCCCTAACAGGATTCCGGCGACGAGCACGACATACATCAGCCGCCGTGCGAAATCGTTCAGCTCACCGCCAAAGATCAGCATGCCGCCGGCGACCGCGACGGCCGCGAGCGCGATGAAGCCGGCGACGGGTCCGGTGATCGACTGCTGGATCTGCTCGAGCGGACCTTCCCAGGGAAGGCTGCCGCCCGACGAGGCGAAGGCCGGCTCGATGAGCGACGCCGCGACGAGGGCTGCAAGGCCGGCGCCGGCGAGAGCAAGGTGAAGGCTACGCGGCATGACTGACCCCTTCGGCTTGTGCGTAGTGTTCGGTCTGATACCGGGAGGCGCTGAAGCCCTCGACATGAAGGATCTCCTGCACCCGCCTCCCCCGGCCCGAGCGTTCGATCGAGACGATGAGGTCGACCGCCTCGCCGATGACTTCCTGCATGGGCTGCTGGCTGACCTCGGCGGTGAGTTGCTCGAGGCGGCGCAAGGCCGACATCGCGGTGTTGGAATGGATCGTGGTGACGCCGCCGGGATGGCCGGTGTTCCAGGCCTTGAGCAGCGTCAGCGCCGCGCCGTCGCGAACCTCGCCGACGATGATGCGGTCGGGGCGCAGGCGCATCGTGCTCTTGAGCAGGCGCGCCATGTCGACGGTATCGCTGGTATGAAGGCAGACGGCGTTCTCCGCCGGACAGCGTATCTCGGCAGTGTCCTCGAGGATCAGAAGACGATCGTCTGGAGCTTCTGCGACGATCTCGGCGATGACCGCATTGGCCAGCGTGGTCTTGCCGGAGCCGGTGCCGCCGGAGATGACGATGTTCATCCGCGAGGCGATCGCGCTGCGCAGGACCGAGGCCTGGGCCTCGCTCATCACCTTCGCCTTCACATAGTCGTCGAGCGGGATCAGCCGCGAGGCGCGCCGGCGGATGGTGAAGGTGGGAGCGGTCACGACCGGGGGCAGCAGCCCCTCGAAACGATGACCGCCGATCGGCAGTTCGCCGGAGATGATGGGCTGCTGGTCGTCGGCTTCCGATTGCAGGGCATGGGCGACGCTGCCGATGACGACCTCGGCGGCGGCCGGGTTCATGGCGCCCACTTCGGCGACCCCTTGGCCGAGGCGTTCGATGAACAGCTTGCCGTCGGGATTGAGCATGATCTCGACGACGGTCGCGTCGTCGAGGGCGACGCAGAGCTGGTCGCCCAGTGCCTCCTGGAGCTTGCGGACCAGCCGGGAGTGGGAGCGGAGTTGGTTCACGCCGCGCTCCTCAGCGGTGCGAGGGCCTCTTCGCTGAGCTCAGACTGATAGTTAGCCGGACGCACGTTCCGGAAGCTGGCCGCGTCGATGGGGAGGCTTCCCGCAATCGCCGTGGTGTTGCCAATGCGAACGGGCTCGCCCAGCCGCTGCATCGGCCAGCCCGCCCGCTTGAGGATCCGCTCGAAGCGCAGGTCGGTGGCGGTGACGAGTTCATTGTAGCCGTTGACCATCGACCATTCGATGATCCCAGCGAACAGGAACAGCGTCGTCTGGTGCAGAAGGCCCCCTGCCCTTTCGAAGGTCAGCGTGGTGTCCACGCAGAAGCGCGAACTCTCGATCATCGCCGCGTTGGCATTGAGCGAACCACTCGCGAGCAGTTGCGGGAAGGTCTGCTCCAGCATCGTCGGTCCGATCGCGGGGAGTAGGCGGCAGCATCCGGCGACCCGCCCCGAGGCAGTCACCGCCAGGACGTAGGACGGCTGCAGGTCGTCATACTGATCCCGCTCTTCGCCGTTCTCGATGGTGACGTCCCATTCGAGACGTCCCGAGAAGATCGCGGCGCGCAGGCGGCGCATCTGGGCCAGAAGGTCGGCGTATGTCTCATATTGCGCCGGGGTAACAACCTGAATCCGCATCAACGTCTCCACATGAACGGGCTGTGGGGAGACAGATCACCGGTGGCGGGGGCCGGCTATGTGCAGATTTGCAGCGGGTGATTCTGGTGCCTCGGTGATCGAGAGGACGAGCTCGGAGGCGCGGGATCAGCCTGCCGAGGGGTGCAAATTTGCAGTTCCCATGGGGCATCCGTTTCTGCGCGACTCACGATAAGTCTCGGAAAACGTAGCGAAATGGCCTGCGGACTTGGGAGCTGCGGATTTGAGCGTTAAGGTCTCGTTAACCAAAAACGGCTTGCGACCCTTCTCGAATCGACCATAGTAATAACGCTTTCAGCGTGAATGCAGCATGAAAAGCGTTATTCTAGAGAAGTTGGCGGAAGTGAGCACAGGGCACCCTACGGAAACGGACTTTGACGAGGAGATTCTCCAGCAGGGGGAACTCATCTCCGATAAGCTCAATATGCTGCGCTTGGAGCAGTATCCGCCTAATGCGGAGAAAGGGCTTCGCCTTTTCTCATCCGTTGAGGTCGCCGAGTTTCTCGGAGTGACGCAGAACCACATCAAGAAGCTTCATCTTGAGGGGAAAGGGCCTGATCCACAGGTGTCATCCTCCGGCCGACGCAGCTACACGGCTGCGCAGATGCTGGAACTGCGCCATTTCCTTGACAAACACGGCCGGAGCGACATCAAACGGTATGTTCCTCATCGTCGGCCGGGTGATGAACTCCAGGTGGTTTCCGTCGTCAATTTCAAGGGTGGCAGCGGCAAGACCACGACGACCGCGCATCTGGCACAGTATCTTGCCCTTACCGGCCACCGTGTTCTGGCTATTGATCTCGATCCGCAAGCATCGCTAACGGCTCTACATGGGATTCAGCCGGAACTGGATAAAAACCCCTCCCTCTTCGAGGCGCTGCGCTACGATGACCAGCGCAAGTCGATCAAAACGATTATTCGGCCTACCAATTTCCCTGGCCTCGATATCGTGCCGGCGAATCTCGAATTGCAGGAGTACGAGTATGAAACGCCTCTGGCGGCGTCCAATAAGGGGTCGTCAGAGGGGCGGATGTTCTTCACCCGGATCACTCAGGCGCTTAAGGAAGTCGATGACCAATACGATGTGGTGGTCATCGATTGTCCTCCACAACTCGGCTACCTGACGTTGACGGCATTGACCGCGTCGACGTCCGTTCTGATCACGGTCCATCCGCAGATGCTTGATATCATGTCGATGAGCCAGTTCCTGCTGATGCTTGGCGGCATTCTTCAGTCGATCAAAAGTGCTGGTGCGCGGGTCAGGCTGAACTGGTTCCGATATTTGGTCACGCGCTATGAGCCAACGGATGGGCCGCAAGCGCAGATGGTCGGATTCATGCAGGCGATGTTCAATCGTCGCATGCTGCGGAACCAGATGCTCAAATCGACGGCGATTTCCGACGCGGGCATCACCAAGCAAACGCTTTACGAGGTTGAGCGCAGCCAGTTCACTCGGTCGACCTATGATCGGGCCGTCGAATCCCTCAACGCCGTGAACGGCGAGATCGCTGAGCTAATTCACAAATCGTGGGGGCGAAAGTGACCGTTGGTTTGACAGCCGTGCAAATCGCCGAAAAGTCTAGGTACAGCAAAGGGATGCGTCCTGTATCGGGAGGGCGTCTTGGCTAGGAAGCACCTACTGGCGTCATTTGCCGATCCGAAACAGGAAGAGGTGCCCGTAGCTACGGCATCGGAGTCTCGTGCGGAGTATGCGCGGCGTGGAGCTTCCCGTTCCATGATGCAAACTCTTGACGAGATGGCGGAGAATTCGATGCGCCTCTTGGAGGGGGAGGCGATCGTGCAGCTAGATCCAGCTTTGCTTGATCCCTCCCCTTTCGCTGATCGCATCGGCGAAGAAGCTGATGAATTCGATGCGCTTGTCGCAGCGATCAAGGATGTCGGCCAGGCCTCACCGATTCTCGTCCGGCCGCATCCGGATGATGCCCAGCGTTACGTGATCGTTTATGGGCATCGCAGGGCGAAAGCGGCACGGCAGCTTGGAATACCGGTAAGGGCGGTTGTGAAGCCGCTTGCGGATATCGCTCATGTCATTGCGCAGGGGCAGGAAAATACGGCTCGCGCCAACCTGACTTTCATTGAGAAATCGCTTTTCGCGATGAAGTTGCTCCGTTCGGGAATATCGAAGGACGACATAAAGCGTGCGCTGACGATCGACGATACCTTGCTCTCGCGCATGCTGGCTGTTGTCGAAGCCGTCCCGGCCCCGGTGCTTGACGCGCTAGGCGCTGCGCGCGGGGTAGGTCGTGATCGTTGGGAGCGTTTGAAGAAGGAACTGCTTCATCCCGCGAAGGCCAGTGCCGCAGTCGAGCTGGTGCACACGCCTAGCTTCAAGGATGCGCCTCAAGAGCAGCGCTTCGCGCTCGTTCTGGAAGGAATAGCGAGGGCGAAAACTCGTAAGCCGGTGGTCGCTCGTCCTACCGAACGAGACTGGGCACTGGCTGGAGATTCGGTGAAGGTGGTGACGAAGGCCGCAGGTCGCTCGTTCACGCTCGCACTGAAGGCGAAGGACGCTTCGGATTTCGGGGCCTATCTCTCTGATAATCTGGAGCGCCTTTACGAGGAATACCAGAAAAATGGATCAAAGCAGGAGACGCACTAAACCGCAAAAGAAAAAGGCCCCCGAAACGGTGTCCCGGAAGCCCTTCTCGTTGTTGGCGCATTGAGAATCGCACCTCCCGGAATCACCGTCAAGCGTTTTAGCGAACGATCTTGCTCGGGCGCGCTGGATTTTTTTGCCTAGCGATAGGTGAAGGACAATGCAGACGCATGTTTCGACGACGCCCTTTGGGCGGCGGCCGATGACGCTTGGCCAGATTTCAAACCAGATGACTGCGAAGGCGGTAAAGCCGGATGCCGTCGCGCATAAATGGCAGGTGTTCCAGGACATCCGCGAGGCGAGGGAACTCCTCGGCGCCACCGATCGCTCGCTGGCGATCCTCAACGCCTTGCTGACCTTCCATCCGGAAACCACACTCACCGGCGATGGTGAGCTGATCGTCTGGCCGTCCAACGAGCAGCTGGCGGCCCGCGCGAACGGCATGCCGGCGACGACGCTGCGCCGGCACATCGCCGTGCTGGTCGATTGCGGGCTAGTGATCCGGCGCGACAGCCCGAACGGCAAGCGCTTCGCGCGCAAGGGCAGGGGCGGGGAGATCGAACAGGCCTATGGCTTCGATCTCTCGCCGTTGGTCGCGCGGGCGCAGGAGCTTCATGACCTGGCCGGGGCGGTGCATGCGGAGAGAAGAGCGTTTCGCGTGGCGAAGGAGCGCCTTACGCTTCTGCGACGAGACATTGTCAAGCTGATCGACACCGGCATCGAGGAGAGCGTTCCGGGTAATTGGGGGAAGGTGCTGTTGGACTATCAGGCGATCATCATCCGCCTTCCCCGCTCCGCCCCGCGCCAGCTGGTGGAGGCGATCAGCGCCGAGCTGGCGGTTCTTTGTACGGATATCCGCGAGGCTCTGGAATCCTTCACAAAAACGCAGAATCCGGACGCCAATGAGTCCCATTCCGGTCGCCACATACAGAATTCAAACTCAGAACTTCAGACTGAATCTGAATATGGCATCCGAGAAAAGAAAGAAGCAGGCGGCACCGCCGCGGAAACCGACAACGTGCGGAGCCTGCCGAAGCGGGAATTGCCCCTTGGGATCGTGCTCGACGCCTGCCCCGGCGTGCTTGAACTGGCGCAGGGTGGTGAAATCCGGCACTGGCGGGACTTCCTGGCCGCGGCGGAACTGGTCCGGCCGATGCTGGGGATCAGTCCAAGCGCTTGGCGCGAAGCGCGGGAGGCGCTTGGGGAGCAGCACGCCGCGATCACGCTGGCCGCGATCTACCAGCGCGCCGACCAGATCAGTTCGCCCGGCGGTTATCTGCGCAGCCTGACGGAGCGCGCGAAGGACGGGAAATTCTCGACCTGGCCGATGATCATGGCGCTGCTGCGGGCCAAGCTCGATGTGCAAAAGACGCAAGTTGGCGCGGATGGCGGGAAAACAGACGAGTCCAGGCCCAGTGATGATCTTCGAGCCTCGGAGGCGCTGCTGAAAAGTCTGACGAAGCCGAGGGGGCGGTAAAGACAGGGGAGTGCGGTTATGAACGAAAGAGCGATCCTCGCGACCAACTTGTCCGCAAGGAACGAAACGACTATCTTTCAAGGGTTATGAGCACGCATCTGGCCTTGGTCCTGACGACGGTGAACGCACCCTATGGCGAGCAGCTTGACGGTGCGGAGTTGGCTCATTGCCTGTCGGATATCACATTGGCAAAGCAGCATCCCGGTCAGGTGAGCGCCTTTCTGGGAGAGGTGCCTGTCGCCAACCAGCTGAAGTTCGCGGACGCTTATCATATTCCGTTTGCGACGCTGAAGGCTCTGGCAAGTGATTTCGCGGCCTGGTCGGGCGAGAGCTACCCTCTCGCCGCCTGATGACCGAGCTTTCCAATCGTCGTCCTTCGGAATGGCAGCGGCTTTTTGCCATTGCTTCCGATCTCGTCCGCCAGGTGAGGGTGGCGACCGGCGGATATGATTTCGAATGGTCGTTCGGCGGTGGTACGGCGATGATGATCCAGATTGGTCATCGTGAAAGCCACGACGTCGATCTGTTCATCAACGATCCGCAACTGCTCGGATTCCTGGATCCATCTAGAAGCGGGTTGAGCTTCGGTGTCGTGCTTGCAGCCTATGAAGGGGATGGAGCGCGCTTCCAGAAATTCGCCTTCGACCAGCTGGGCGAGATCGATTTCATTGTCGCGGGCGCACTGACAGCCGTCCCCACGGTGACACAGCTTGTCGAAGGCCAGCCTGTCCAGATCGAGACCATCCCTGAGATCATCGCCAAGAAAATCGTCCACCGGGGCGCCGTTGCCAGGGCACGGGATATCTTCGATCTTGCTGCCGCGTCACGGGAGCATCGGTCGGAGGTGATCTCGGCATTGCAAGCCTTTCCCGAGCAAGTGGGAGCGACGCGGCAACGCCTTGCCGCGCTAAACCCGGAATTCGTCGCGAAGACGATCTCGCAGCTGATGATCAAGCCGGCCTATGAGGCCATGGCCCCAGACAGCCTTGCGATCGCCACCGATGTTCTCGACGAGGTCCTGCACGCTTCATCCGGTCCATCCTGACCAACGATGGCGATGGCTACGGGCGGCATTTTCCTTCGCTGGAGCTGAGCTCATCGAAAGGAAGTCGATAGGGCAGGGGGCCTTCCGCCCTACAACCCCGCGGCCTTGGTGAGATTGACGCGGAATCTGTCGCGCCGGCGCTGATAGCGTCGGGTCATCTCGGCGGAAGCATGGCCGAGCTGCTTCTGGACGTGGCGCTCATCGACTTCAGCCGAGGAGGCGAGGCCCGCGCGCAGCGAATGGCCGGCGAATTTTTCTTCCCGGTCGCCTTCGGAGAGATCGCCGCGCACGCCGGCCGCCAGCGCCGTGCGCTTGACCAGACGGGCGACCTCCCGATCGTTGAGGCGTTCGGAGCCAACATCCTTGCCCCGGCCCGTCACGCGGCGAAACAGCGGGCCGTGCCCGATGCGCGCCAGCTTCAGCCAGGTCTGCAGTGCTACCACCGGGCAGGTGGCGTCCGCCGAGCCACGGCCGATCTCGACCTCGCGCCAGCCGGTCTTGCCACGCAAGGTGACGATCATCCCCTTGTCGAGGATCTCGACCCAACCGCGCCCGTCCTCGGTGTGCTCGCGCCCGACATCGAGCCCGACGATCTCCGAGCGCCGCAGCCCGCCGGCGAAGCCGAGCAGCAACATCGCCCGATCGCGCAGGCCGCGCAGCGTGCCGCGCTCCAGCGTCTCGAGCATGGCAATCAGATCTTCCGGCAGCACCGCCTCCTTCTGTCTTGGCGGGGCGGCATGGGTGTTGCGGATGCCGGCGAGCACGGTGGCGATGTGCCGATCCTTGCGGTCGAGCGGGGTGCCGCGCTGGGCATAGTTCCAGGTGATGGCGGAGAGCCGGCGCTCGATGGTGGACACCGAGTTCGCCTTCCCGCCGGGGATCGCGGCGCCGGAGGCACAGGCGGTGATGTACAGCCCAACCACCTGCGGGGAGGGGGGCAGCAGCTCCAACCCCTGGCGTCGGCACCAGGAGGAAAAATGCGCCCAGTCGCTGGCATAGGCGCGCCGCGTATTCGCCGAGCTGGACGCCTCGACATAGTCGCGGGCGCGGCCGGCGAGGCGCTCGAGATGGGCGGGAAGCGCGGGCGCGTCGCCCGGAAGAGGAGCGGGGAGGGCAGGCGCCTCCTCGGCCGACAGTGCGGCATCGGAACCAACGACGGGTGCGCCCGGAACCTGAGACGGTGCGGAGCGCTCCGGAGGGCGATTTTCGTCGGCTTGCGCGGTGTTTTCGACCATTCTCTCTATAAAGAGCAATACATCCGATAATGCAACATTATCGGATGTTATTATTCGCAGACAGAGCGTGCGGTTGAGCCGCTATATCATGGACAAAAGCGCACGCTTACGATAGCCTCGCTCCATGGATGTTGCGCTGATTCCGCCCTCCTCGGTCCCCATCGCCGTGCCGCACATCCCCGGCTGGGCGCTGCCGCGCGGCCCGGTCACCCACCTGGCCGAGGCCGCCTTCCTCGCCGGCGCGGCGTTGAATTCACTCGATCATCTGGTGCGGGCCGACCCGCCCTGGGCCGGCGCCTGGCGCGCGCGGCTGGCGCTCAGCTGCGCCGCCGCGGCCGCGCGCCACGCTGGGCGTACGGAGGATGAATCCACCCTGCGCGATGCCTGGATGCTGTGTCCCGCCGACGGTGATCCGGGCCCCGCCGGCCGGCGGTTGGCCGCCTGGCGGCGTCTGTCCGAGCGCTCCCCGGGCACTGAGCCGACGAGTCTTCAATCAACCTGCGGACTGCTCGGCATCAGCTGGAGCCCCGAGCTGGCCGCTCTTCCGGAAGAGATCGACCGGCTGGTCGGCGAGGGGGGGCCGGCACCGCTTGTTGCCGCGGCGGTGCTGCGCGCTGCCGACACGGCAGCGCCGAACGCTGGGGTGCTCGGCTGGTGGCTCGCCGACCAGGTGCTGGCCCGGCGGCTGCGCTGGCCGCTGCCGGTGCCGCTGCTCATGGTCGAGGCGCACGGCGCCGCCTTCCGTGGCGCCGGAAGGGGAGGGCGGCTGCGTCCGGGCGACGAGGGCTTCGAGGCCGCGCTCTGTCTCGCCGTGGCGCAGGGCGCGGCGCGGGCCCTGCGGTGTGCCGCCGAGATCGCGCCGCGCGCCGCCCGGTTGCAGGCGGTGGCGCCAAAACTGCGCGCGAAGGGGGCCGGGGAGGCGATCGCCCGGTTGCTCGACGACGACGCCGTGCCGGGCACGCTGGCGACGGCAAAGCTGTCGCGCTGGGGCGCCCGGCGGCTGTTCGAGCGCCTCGAGGCGCTGGGGGCGGTGCGCGAGCTCACCGGCCGCTCAGCGTTCCGGCTCTACGGGCTGTGAAAGATGGCCCGGCGCGCCAAAACCCCGGTGAGCTTCGATGTCGAGCTCAGCGCGCTGCCGCCCGAGCTGCGCTGGCGTGAATGGATGGGCCGGGTCGAAGCGGTGATCTTCGCCTCGCCCGCGCCGGTGAGCCGGGAGGTGCTGGCAAAAGTGGTCGGCCGCGACTGCAGCCTCGATCATCTGATCGACGACATCCGCGCCGAGCTGCGTGGCCGGCCCTATGAGCTGGTGGCGGTCGCCGGCGGCTGGCAGCACCGCACGCGGAAAAACTTTGCCGAGGCGATCCAGGTGGCGACCGGCCTCGGCACCACCGAGACCAAGCCGCTGTCGCCGTCCGAGGCGCTGGTGCTGCTGTGCATCGGCTACTTCCAGCCGATCACCCGCGGCGAGCTCAGCCAGTTCTTCGGCAGGGAGATCAGCCGCGACGTCATCGGTCATCTCCGCGGGCTTGGCTTCATCGCTGCCGGGCCGCGCGCCCCGCAGCCCGGTGCGCCCTACACCTATGTGACCACCAAGGGGTTCCTGGCGCATTTCGGCTTCGACACGCTGCGCGATCTGCCGGACATGGAGGCGCTCGAGGATGCCGGGCTGCTCAGCAAGGACAGGCTGCTGGCGGGGGATATCCCGCTCGGGCTCATGGCGGGCGATACGGACGAAGAGGACGAGCTCGGGGAGGAGGCCGTGGCCGATGAGGAGAACTGAACGCCCTTGCCGGTCCTCTGACCGTTCAGCCTAGGACCACGACGATTGGTCCTTCGGCAGCCGACGATCGGGATCGTGGACCATGACCGTGTCGTCAGCGAGCAGATTGGCCGGAAAGATCACCAGATTGGTGCCGCCGGCATGGCGAAGGGACGGAAACAGGATGCCGCGAAGCCCGGCGGTGATCACGCTATCAGCGAGCTTCCAGGATGGCGGCACCTTTCCGTCGATGCGGGCAATGCGGCGCCACGCACAATCCCACTCCTTCCAGGCGTCATCCCAAACGCTCGGATCGAATCCCTGAGACAGGTCCGCGACCTCGCCGAGCGTCACCGTGTAGGCGGCAAGGGTTGCCGGCGGCGTGATGCTGGCGCCTTGCCGGTATTCTTCAAGCGCCGTCTGCGGCGCGCGGGAGAGATAAAGCGCCTCGACGCCCGGCCGGTTGAACCGGCCACCATCTATCGCGGCACCCGCGCCGCTGGTCGGCAGGAACGCCCACTTAGGTGTCAGATAGCGATGGAATATCTCGTCCGGACCGAGGCGGGCAATCCTCACCCACGGGCTCCGTTCTCGAGATCGCGGATGAAGGCCAGCACCGCCTCTACCTGGCCATCGGCCACGAGCTCAGCCGCCGTGCGGTGCCCATAATCGGCGATCGGCTCGTTACGGTACCAATAGATGGCCTTGTCGATGTCGCCGGTGAGCTCGGTGACCGCCGAGATTACCTTCACCATCTCCCGCATCCGTCCCTGCAGCCGCTCGGAAGAGGGGTTGCGCAAGGTGTTGCGATGAACGCCGGTGAGCTGGGCCAAGTTGGCGACATTGACCCCAAGAGCCTTGGACAGGCGCTTTGGCGAGATATAGGGCGTGCGAGGCTCCTGAAGGCTGTCGACGAAGCCGGAAACCATGGCGATGTGGGCAATCTGAGCCTGGGTCATGACGCACCTCTATGATGTTACGCACAATATATGCACATCCATAAGCACATCAAGCGCAGCGTGCGTCGGCCACATGGCGATCTTAAGCCGTCCATTCTTCTGGTCCCGCGTCTCGCCGACAGCCGAAGCTGACCCATAGCTGTCCCTCGACCGACCTTTCAGCGACGTCTGCTTTGCGCCCCGATCTCGGCCGTGGAGATCGGACCTGCGATTTCCTGAAAGCAGACGCTGCTGCTTACCGCTGTACAGGTCACGGATGCGCCAGAGGACTAAACCGCCGCCGCGGTAGGCTCCCGGCATGACGGGCGGTTGGATGTTTTCAATGTGGCGTCCAGCATAGGTGGGTGGACCATCACGGGGTTTCTCAACCTTTGGAGAGCCCCATGGACCATCAGGAGCACCCCGACACCCGGCCGACCATTAGCCCGCTGCGGCAGCGGATGATC
>NZ_JAVDUX010000025.1:0-49277 GCF_031456575.1 Ancylobacter sp. 3268 | reverse complement strand
ATCTCCGCCCACAAATCATCCGGAAGCAGCTTCTTCACCATGAAGCCAAACTCAAGCCGACATGGTTAACAAACGGTTTTGTTAGGCGCTCTAAGGCGCCCAAGCCCTCAGTCGCCGGACCCCTCCGGCGCCGCGGCCTGCTCGCCCACCAGCACGTCCACCCGCGTGTCCGAGCCGGATTCGACGTTGAAGGTCTTGGTGAAAGTCTTGCCCTCATAGCGCACCAGCGCGGTGTATTCGCCTTCCGCCAGCACGAAGGCCGGCGTCGGGGACGACGAATCCTTGATCGAGTCGCCGCCGGGCGTCAGCACCGACCATTGCGTGCCCGACAGCGGCGCCCCGCCGGCCTGTGCCACCAACTGCAAGGTGATCTCGGCGGCGCGATGGTGCAGCGTGGCATCGGTCACCTTGCCGGGCTGCACCGCAATGTCGGCCTGCAGCACCGCATTGCCCTCGCCATAGGTCGAGACGACGTAATAGTCGCCGGCCGGCAGCACCACCAGGTCGCCCGGCTCCGCCCCGCGATAGAACGGGCGGCTGGAGGCGCGCCCCTGCAGGAAGCTGCCCTCGAAAATGTCGTAGCTGACCTTGGAGGCCGGGATCGGCTTGTCGCCGACATCGCTCTGCAGTTTCACCCCGCCGGCGGGAATGGTGATCTGCTCGCGCCGCGAGTCCTCGCCGACCACGATGCGGCGGGCGACGCTGGCGAGGCCATAGGAGACGTGCACCACATAGCCGCCGGGCGAGAGGAAGAACACCGGCGCCGGCTCGGCCGCCTCGGCGACCAGCGGATAGGCGCCGGAGGCTTCCGGCCGGTCGTCGAACACCCGCCAGACCACCCCGCGCGGAATCTGCGGCAGGTTGGCGCCGAAGCGGGCGCTCATGCCGATCGCCGCCTTGCCAGCCGGTGGCTGCGGCAGGATGGTGTGCGGGTCGCTCGCCGTGCCGGCCGGCGCGGCCGCCGCAGGTCCCTTGGCCGGGGCGGCGGGGGCCGGCGTCTGCGGCGCCAGCCGCCGCGGCGCGCCGACGCCCGGCGCCTGGTTGCCGATGAACGGCATGGATTGCGCCAGCGAGCCGGCGGAAAACACCGAGGCATCGCCGCCCCCCGCCCGATCGCTTCCCGCCCCGTCGCTTCCCGCCCCATTACTCCCTGCCATCGCCGCGAAGGCGGGGGGCGAGGCCAGGCACAGCGCCATCAGCAGGGCGGCCAGCCGCGCCCCGGCGCGGCGCGGAAGGAAGGGGTAGCAGGCGAAGCGGGAGGGGGTCGCGAACATGGCCTCTTGGTGCCCGCGAACGTGGGCAAATTCAAGTCCGCCTGTCGCCGCCCGCCGCCGCCGCCATCGCGTGCGGCAAATTGAAAACGCTGACGCTGCGTCGTGCACGGCCCGCCCCTTGGCCCAGCCTCCCGTCGCGTGCTAGGCGCAGATGCGACAGGGGAACATCGCCATGACAACTGCCTCCGCGACTGCCTCCACCACCGCTCCCGATGCCCTGCGGCTGCTCAAGCTGCGCAAGAGCCCGAAGATCTTCGACATCGTCGCCCCCGGCCCGAAGCCGGCCGAGATCGACGAGATGCTCACCATCGCCTCGCGGGTGCCCGATCACGGCAAGCTGGCGCCGTGGCGCTTCATCGTCTTCGAGGGCGAGGGACGCGAGCGGGCGGGCGAGCTCATCGCCGCCGTGTTCCGGCAGGACGTGCCCGAGGCCGATGCCGACCGGGTGAACATAGAGCGCACCCGGCTCGCGCGCGCGCCGCTGGTGGTCGCCGTGGTGTCGAAGGCCGCGCCCCATGTGAAGATCCCGGAATGGGAGCAGCTCATGTCCGGCGCCGCCGCCTGCACGCTGCTGGTGCTGGCCGCCAACGCGCTCGGCTATGTCGCGACCTGGCTCACCGAATGGTACGCCTATGACGCCCGCGTGCGCACCGCGCTCGGCCTGTGGGCGGATGAGCGCATCGTCGGCTTCGTGCATATCGGCACGCTGGCCAGGCCGCAGGAGGACCGCCCCCGCCCGGCGCTCACCGACATCGTCACCCGCTTCTGAGAGGCCGCGATGTTCTACGAGCCGACCGGACGCGACCGGACCCTGCTGCCGCACAATCCGCTGAAGGCCATCGTCGCCCCGCGCCCGATCGGCTGGATCTCCAGCCTGTCGCCGGCCGGCGTCGCCAATCTCGCCCCCTATTCCTTCTTCAATCTGGTGAGCGAGAGCCCGGACATGGTGATGTTCTCCTCCTCCGGGGTGAAGGACACGGTGCGCAACATCCTCGACACCGGCGAGTTCGTCTGCAACCTCGCCACCCGCGAGCTGATCGCGCAGGTGAACCTCACCTCGGCGGTGCTGCCGCGCGAGGAGAGCGAGTTCGACCTCGCCGGCCTCGCCCGCGCGCCCTCGCGCCTGGTGCAGCCGCCGCGCGTCGCCGCCAGCCCCTGCGCGCTGGAATGCGTGCTGGTCGAGGCCCGCGAGCTGGTCGGCCGCTCCGGCGCCGGCACCGGCAACTGGCTGGTGTTCGGCGAGATCGTCGGCATCCACATCGACGAGGCCTTCGTCGAGGGCGGCGTGCTGCGCATCGAGAAGCTCAATTCCCTCGCCCGCTGCGGCTATTTCGACTACGCCGCCGTCGAGGAGATCCACACGCTGCCCCGTCCGGGCGGCCAGTCGTTCACGAGCGCCTGAGCACGGGCCAACGCCGATCACGTCCGCCTGAATTCGTGAACATTTATGGCAAACGATTCGTTAAGGTGAATGTCGCAATGTGTCCTGGACAGGCCGCTGCGATTCGGGATTTTTCGGGGAACGAAGCGCCGGCCATCCAGGCGCCTCGTGCGGGAGATAAGCGGACCATGCCGTCCATAGATCGTCGCGTTCTTCTTTCCGGCCTGTCCATGGCCGGGCTTTCCTTGGCGCTCGCCGGGTGCAAGAACACCCAGACCGCGTCCGCCCCCGAGCCGGCGCTGCCGGTGATGTCCTTTGCCCCCACGCCCAGCTATGGCGCGGTGCAGGACCGCTTCCCGGTGGCCGCCTTCGATACGTCGAGCATCAACCCGGTCTATCTGCGCCGGCAGGTGCCCTATGACGGCAAGCAGGCGCCCGGCACCATCGTCATCGATCCCAAGAACCATTTTCTCTATCTGGTGCAGCCCGGCGGCACGGCGATCCGCTACGGCGTCGGCGTCGGCAAGGAAGGCTTCGGCTGGTCGGGCACCGCCACCATCAATTCCAAGCAGGAATGGCCGGACTGGTACCCGCCGGCGGAGATGATCGCCCGCCGCCCGGACATCAAGCCGCAGCTCACCAAGCTGCAGAGCGGCATCGGCGTGCCCGGCGGCCTCGCCAACCCGCTCGGCGCGCGGGCGATGTATCTGTGGCAGAACAACAAGGACACGCTCTACCGCATCCACGGCACACTGGAGCCGAAGACCATCGGCACCAACGTCTCCTCCGGCTGCATCCGCATGATCAACCAGGACGCCATGGACCTCTACAACCGCGTGCCGGTCGGCACCACGGTGGTGGTGCTGGGCTCCGGCGCGCAGGTCTGAGAGCCTCCCCCGCCGCCTGAACCGAGGCGGCGGCTCCCTCTCCCCGCCGGGGGAGAGGGGTTGGGCGGACCGGCCACCACGCGCCGAACGTCGCCACGTCCCCCGGCTAGGCTGCCCCGGCCAGGCTTTTCCCGGCCAGGCTTCTCCCGATAACACATGCCGCGGCGTCTCGGCGGCGCAGAGGACGGGATTTCGCCGCCGCCCCGCCCGCTGGCGGCGTTTTCATCCCGCGTCCTTCCGCATTGCACTTGCTGCCCGCCGGTCCCAATGCGACCTTGCCTTTTGCGAATCCGTCGCGACCGGGGGAAGACGCGCCATGGCGGGCCGGATCATCACCATCGCCCAGCAGAAGGGCGGCTCGGGCAAGACCACGCTCGCCGCCCATCTCGCGGTGGCGCTGGCGCTCGACGGCGTGCGCGTCGCCCTGCTCGATTGCGACCCGCAGGGCAGCCTCGGCGAATGGTTCGAGAAGCGCGAGGAAAGCCTCGGGGAGGAGGCCACCGGCCTCGATTTCCGCACCGCCTCCGGCTGGGGCGCCCGCCGCGAGGCGCGCAGCCTCGCCCGCGACTACGATTTCGTCGTCATCGACACCCCGCCGAAATCCGACATCGAATCCCGCCCAGCCATCGAGGCCGCCAGCCTGGTCGCCGTGCCGGTGCAACCGACCCCGGTCGATCTGTGGGCGACGCAGGCGACGCTGGAAATGATCGCCAAGGAAGGCACGCCGTCCCTCCTCGTCATCAACCGCGTCCTGCCCCGCGTCGCGCTGACGCAGGAGATCGCCGAAGCCATCAGCGCGCTCGGCCACCCGGCGGCGCAGAGCCGGCTCGGCAACCGCGTCGCCTTCGCCGCCTCCATGGGCGCGGGCCGCACCATTCAGGAGACGGCGCCGGGCTCCAAGGGCGCGGCGGAGGTGCAGGCGCTCGCCGCCGAGATCCACCACATCATCGGTGCGTGACGCATCGTCATACCGCAACCTCCCGCGGCTGCCGTGAAAATGCCCGCCGGCGGTTGACGTATGCCGCTCCAGCCGGCAATCAGAAATGTGCGGGCACGCGGCAAGCTTCTGTTCACGCTATTCCTTTAGCTTGCCCGGACATGAAGCTAGGCCCCCGCACGGGCCGCACGGTGGTCCTCGCAGGGTCTGCGGGACAGCACGACGGGTAGCGAGGGTGGCGTTGCAGGGGCATGGAACAGCGGGAGTGAGGCGATTTCGGCTGGCTGTCATGCTGGTCACCGTCGTTGCGCCGCAGGCCCTGCTCGCCGCATCGCCGGCTCTCGCCCAATCGTCGCAGCAGCCGCCGCCGGCTTCCGGCACCGCCCAGCCGGCGACCCAGCCGACCAACGAGGCGCCGCAATCCGGCCTGCTCGGGCCGATCCTCGATCTGTTCAATCCCTCGCGCGTCGCTGCCCGCGAGCCGCCGACCATCGACGCCACGCCCTATCATCTCAGCTTCGAGGTGAAATCGACCGACCGCGAGGTGCGCAGCACCGTCGAGGACGCCTCCAATCTCGAGCGGCTGAAGGCGCGCCCGCCGGCCGGCGCCGCCGGGCTCATCCGCCGCGCCCTGTCGGACGGGCCGGCGATCAACGCCGCGCTCTATTCCATCGGCTATTACGGCAGCAATATCCGCATCACCGTGGCCGGCAACTCGCCGGACGCGCCGAACATCTTCGACATCGTGGAAGCCTCGCGCAAGCGTGGCCCGGTGCCGGTGGTGGTGACGGTGGATCCCGGTCCGCTGTTCCATTTCGGCCGCATCGCCATTCTCGACGCCAAGACGCGGCGCCCGCTGGCCGACGCGCCGAGCCTCGCCAGCCTGGGGCTGCAGCCGGGCGAGCCGGCGCTCGCCACCACGGTGGTGCGCAGCGAGACGGTGCTCACCAATCACTGGCGCGATGCCGGCCATCCCTTCGCCCGCGTGGTCGACAAGGACGTGGTCGCCGACCACGCCATGCGCCAGCTCGATGTCAGCTTCTATGTCGAGCCCGGCCCGCGCGCCACCTTCGGCCGCTTCACCGTCAACGGCGCCGATTTCCTCACGCCGCGTTTCATCGAGGACCGCATCGACATCGCCCCCGGCACGCCCTATTCGCCGGATGTGCTGAACCGGCTGCGCCGGCGGCTGCTGGAATATGAAGCCATCGCCAGCGTGCGGATCATCGAGGCCGACCATCTCGATCCGGACGGCTCGCTGCCGGTCACCATCGAGGTATCGCCCCGCAAGCCGCATTATATCGGCTTCTCGGCCAGCTATTCCTCCACGGACGGCTCGGCGATCAACGGCTATTGGGGGGCGCGCAACCTATTCGGCGGCGGCGAAACCCTGCGCCTCGATGCGCAGGTCTCCTGGTTCGGCCAGAAGTCGGAGGCGGTGCCGGACGCCGATCCCTTCGGCTACAAGGTCGCCGCCACCTTCATGAAGCCGGGCATCATCACCGCCCGCGACGATCTCCTCGCCTCGGCGGCGGTGCTGCGCGAGGTCACCAACGCCTATGTGCGCGAGGCCGGCACCTTCCTCGCCGGCATCCGCCATCGCTTCAACGACGAGGCGTCGCTGCAGGTCAGCATCGATCTCGAACAGTCGCGGGTGGAGGACACCACCGGCATCAACGACTATTTCATCGCCGGCGTGCCGTTCGAGTTCAATTACGACAACACCGACAACCGGCTCGACCCGTCCAAGGGCTTCCGCTTCACCGGCACTGCCGAGCCCTTCGCCCAGCTCGGCGACGCCAATGGCGTGCCGACGCTGCTCAATGCCCGCTTCTCGACCTATTACGCACTCGACGAGGCGAAGAAATACATCCTCGCCGGCCGCGTCGCCGCCGGCAGCATGCTCGGCGCCGATCTGTACGACATCCCGCCGCAGCGGCGCTTCTATGTCGGCGGCGGCGGCTCGCTGCGCGGCTATGACTACCAGTCCGCCTCGCCGCGCAACGAGGACGGCATCATCATCGGCGGCCGCTCCTATTTCGAGGCCTCCTTCGAGGCGCGCATCCGGGTCACCGACACCATCGGCGTGGTGCCGTTCTTCGACATGGGTTCGGCTTTCGCCAGCGAAGCGCCGGATTTCGATGAGATGAAATATTCGGCCGGCATCGGCCTTCGCTACTACACCGCGATCGGCCCGTTGCGGTTCGACGTCGCCTTCCCGCTCAATCCGGGGCCGGACGACGGCAGTTACGGCATCTATGTCAGCTTGGGGCAGGCCTTCTGATGGTGGTGCGCTTTCTCGGCTTTCTCATCTATGCCCTGCTCGGGCTGGTGCTGCTGGTGCTGGTCGCCTTCGGCGCCATCCAGACCCCGCCGGGCAAGGCGGTGCTGGCCCGCCTCGCTTCCTCGCTCGCCTCCACCCCCGGCGTCGCCGTCAGCATCGAGGGCATAACCGGCTTCGTCCCCTCCGATATCGGGATGGAGCGCATCATCCTGTCCGATGAGGAAGGCCCGTTCGCCAGCATTTCCGGCGCCCGGCTCTCCTGGAGCCCGCTGGCGCTGATCAACCGCTCCATCGAGGTCTCGGCGCTGGAAGCCGCCAAGGTCGAGATATTGCGCCGCCCGCTGCCGCCGGCGGAACAGCCCGCGCCGCCGCCCTCCTCCTCGTCCGGCTTCCCGCGGCTGCCGGTGCGGCTTGAACGGCTCGCCATCGACGAGATCATCCTCGCCGCGCCGGTGCTCGGCCACGCCGCCACGCTCGGCCTCACCGCCTCGGCGGATCTCTCGGCGGCGACCCGCGCGGTCGCGTTGAAATTCGAGATCGATCGCCGCGACGCCCCCGGCCGCATTGCCGGCACCGCCGCCTATGCGCCGGAGAGCGGGCAGCTCGACCTCGACCTTTCCGCCGACGAGCCCAGCGGCGGCCTCATTGCCCGCGCCGCCGGGATGGACGGCCTGCCGGAACTTACCGCCTCGCTCAAGGGCAGCGGCACGCTCGACCAATGGGATGGCCATCTCGCGCTTCAGGCCGGCACTCTGGCACAGGCGTCCGGCGCCGCCGGCATCCGCGCCGTCACCGAGGGCCATCGCTTCACCGCTGCCATCGATGCCGATATCGCCCGGCTGCTGCCCGCCGATATCGCACCGCTGTTCGAAGGTCGCACCGAGCTTGCCGCCGCCGCCACGCTCGATACCGCCAACCGCCTCGCCGTCGAGAGCTCCAGCGTGCGGGCGGCCGGTTTCGGCGCCGCGGTGAAGGGCAGCTTCGATCTCGACAGCCGCATCGCCGATCTCAGCTTCCAGGCGCGCGTCCCCGACAATGCCCGCTTCGCGGCGCTGGCGCCCGGCATAAGCTGGCAATCCGGCACTCTCGAAGGCACGGTGAAGGGCAACATCGCCGCCCCGGCGGTCGATGTGCATGTGGTGGCGGCGGGTCTCGCCGGCGCCGGCTACGGCACCGGCACCCTGACCCTCGACGCCACCACCCGCCCCGACACGGAAGGCAACCTGGCGCTCACCGCCGAGGGCGAGGCGCAGGGCCTCACCGCCACCGAACCGCAGGTGGCCGCCGCGCTGGGTTCGACCGCCCGCTTCCAGGCGGCCGGCCTGGTGCCGGCCGGCGATTTCGCGCTTTCGCGCCTGACCGACCTCACCGTACACCTCACCGGTCTGACCGCCCGCTTCACGGGGCAGGCCGACCCGCAGGCGGTGAACGGGCGGCTGAACATCGAGCGCCTCGACCTCGCCACGCTCATCCCCTTGATCGAGCGCGATATTTCCGGTGAGGCGCAGATCGATGTCGGCATCGACGCCAGCAGCGACCTCTCCCGCCTGTCGCTGACCATAGACGGGCGCACGCAGGGCCTGAAAACCGGCGTCCCCACCGCCGACGGCTTCTTCGGCCGGGTGGCGACGCTGACCGGAACCATTGCCCGCTCCGGCGAAAATGCGATTTCGATCAATAATTTGCGGATGAATGCGGAAGGACTGGCCTTTGTTGTGGACGGCCGTCTCGACACCTCCGCCGCCGATCTCAACGCGACGCTGAACCTCTCCGACCTCGCCCGCCTCGACCCCCGCATCACCGGCGCCGTGGAGGCGCGCGGCACCTTCTCCGGCACGCTCGACGCCCTGAAGGCGACCGCGCAGGTGTCGATCCCCTCCGGCACGGCAATGGGCAAGCCGATTCAAGGGCTTACGCTGGATGTCACCGGCAACGACATCACTGGCAACCCGAGCGCGACCTTTCGCCTGAACGGTACCCTTGCCGGGCAGCCGGCGACCGGCAGCGGCACCTTCGCCAGCGCCCCGGACGACAGGTTCGAGGTGCAAAACCTTGATATCGCTATCGGATCGGCGCGGGCCACCGGCGGCGTCACCATCACCGACGCCAGCCTCGCCACCGGCCACCTGACGCTTGCGGCCCCCAACCTCGCCGACATCTCGCCGCTGGTGCTCACCGAGCTGGCCGGCAGCCTGAATGCCGATGTCACCCTCGATATAAGCGAGGGCCGTCAACGGGTTGCGGTGAAAGGCAATGCCGAGCGCGTCGCCGCCGCCGGCCAGTCCGTCGCCATGGCCCGCATCGATGCCACAGTGATCGACCCCATCGGCGTGCCCGCCCTCGACGGCAGCGTCGAGATCCGCGGCGCCAATGTCTCCGGCCAAGTCATTGAGAACGCGACGATTCGTGGCAAGGGCGGTCCGGACGCCACCGATCTCACAATCGAGGCGACGGTGCAGAACACCGCCCTGCGCGCCGCCGGCCGGCTGGCCCGGCAGGGCGATGGCGCCCGGCTACGGCTCGACCGCCTCTCCGCCACCCGCGGCAGCACCACCATCGCCACCACCGCGCCGGCCAACATCACCTATGCCGGTGGCACGGTGACCATTGATCGCCTCGCCCTGAACGCCGGCGGCGGCACCGTCACCGTGGCCGGCAGCGCCGGCGAACGCCTTGATCTGACAGCGGATCTGCGGGCGATCCCGCTCTCGCTCGCCGAGCTTGCCGCCCCGGGACTGAACCTTACCGGCACGCTGGCCGGCAATGCCCGCGTCACCGGCACCGCGGCGGCGCCGACCGGCAACTACCAGCTCACCATCACCCGGCTATCGACGCCGGACGTCGCCCGCAGCGGCGCCGGCCCGTTCGACATCACGGCGCGCGGCGATCTCGGCGGCGGCCGCGCCACGGTGCGCTCGGAGATAAGGGGCCGGTTTCTTCAGGCGCTGACCATCAACGGCTCGGTGCCGCTCGGTGCCGGCACGCTCGATCTCGCCATTCGCGGCGGAGTCGATCTTGGCATCCTCAACCCGATGCTGGCGACCACCGGCGCCCAGGTGGTCGGCAATGCGGCGATCAACGCCACCGTCACCGGCACGGCGAGCGCGCCCAATGCCGGCGGCACCATCCGCATCACCAGCGGGCGCTATGTCGACAGCCTCACCGGCATCAATCTCGACCGCATCGAGGCGGTGCTCACCGGCAACCAGCGTACCGTCACGCTCACCTCCTTCTCCGCCCGCACCGGCAATGGCGGCAGCCTCGTCGGTCGCGGCACTATCGGCCTCGATCCCGCCGCCGGCTTTCCCGGACGGATCGAGATCGACATGACCAACGCCCAGTTGGTGAACAGCGAGTTGATGCGGCTGGTCACCGAGGGGCGGATCGCGGTGGAAGGCGCCTTCCTCAACAATCCGCGCGTCACCGGCCGGATGGTGGTGCGCGCGCTGGACGTCAACATCCCCGACCGGCTGCCGGGCGGCGTGCAAAGCCTCAATGTTCGTCACGTCAATGCCGGCAAGCGCTCGGTGCCCGGCGCCGCCCGCGCCGCACGGCGCGAGGCGCGGGCGGCGGATGCCGGCATCCCGCTCGATCTCACCATTTCGGCGCCGAACAACGTGTTTGTGCGCGGCATGGGAATCGAGGCCGAGCTCGGCGGCGACATCCAGCTGCGCGGCACCTCGAGGGCACCCGTGGCAATGGGCGGCTTCGAGATGCGGCGCGGCAATTTCGATTTCGTCGGCCGCCGCCTTTCCTTCACCCGCGGCCGGGTGACCTTCACCGGCACCACCGATCCCGAGCTCGATTTCGTGGCGGAGACCACGGCCAGCGACGTCACCGCCCGCATCATCGTCACCGGCCCGGCCTCGGCGCCGGAGGTCGACTTCACCTCCACCCCCACCCTGCCGCAGGATGAAGTGCTGTCGCGGCTGCTGTTCGGCCGCTCGGTCGGCCAGCTCTCATCCGGTCAGGCACTGCAGATCGCCCAGACCGTCGCCCAGTTCTCCGGCGGCTCGGGGGTGCTCAACGATGTGCGCCGCTCGCTCGGGGTCGATAGCCTCGTGGTCGGCACCGACGCTGCCGGCACCGGCGGGCAGGTCGGCGTCGGCCGGCGGCTCAACGACAACATCTATCTCGGCGTGCGGCAGGGCACGAGCGCCAACTCCAGCAAGGTGACGGTCGATGTCGACGTCACCAAGAACATCCGCCTGCAGGGCGCCACCTCGGCCGGTGGCGCGGCGGAAGTCGGCATCGGCGCCCAGTGGGACTACTGAGCGGCGAAGGCCCTGGCCGGCGACCACCGGGCGGCCGGCACCGACCGACCGCCGATCACGCGGCGCGGTAGCGTTCCGCCGGGCTGGCAAGCGACAATTCGGGATGCAGCGCCGACCGTGCGGCTTCGAACGCCTTCCATTTGTCGAGGTCGCGGAGCGAGGGAATGGTCACCAGCTCGCCGAGCTCGAGCCCCTTCAGCGCCGCCGCGACGAGGTCGTCGACCGGCATCACCATATCGGCCGGCAGCCGGGCGGGATCGATGCCGGCACGATCGAAGAATTCGGTGCGGGTATAGCCCGGCAACACCGCCTGCACCCGCACCGGCCCGTCCTTCAGTTCGCCGTTCAGCGACTGGGTGAACGACAGCACATAGGCCTTGGTCGCGGCATAGGCGCCCGCGAACGCCTCTGACGCCAGCGCCACCACCGAGGCGACGTTCACCAGCGTGCCGTTGCCCCGCGCGGCGAATGCGTTCACCGCGGCGAAGGACAGCCGGGTCAGCGCCGTCACGTTCAGCTGCACCATCGCCATGGTGGTGGCGAGGTCGCCGCTGGTCACGCCTCTGCCGGTGCCGATGCCGGCATTGTTGACGACCAGCGTGATCGTCGGATCGGCCTCGATCCGGGCGGCGACGCGTTCGACATCGCCGGCCACGGCGAGATCGGCCGGCAGCACATCGACCTTGCGGCCGGTCTCGGCGCGAAGCTCGGCGGCGAGCGCCTCCAGCCGCGCCGCGTCGCGGGCGACGAGGACGAGATCGTGGCCGCGGCGGGCGAGCTGCTGCGCGTAGCTCTTGCCGATACCGGACGAGGAGCCGGTGACGAGGGCGGTGCCGGATGGGATGGGGGACGACATGATAGCCTCACGGGAAATGGCGGCGCACCGCCGGGTTCGGATTTACAGTATGATCGACATGAATAATCCGCAAGCCGCCCCGTCACCCGCTTTTCGCCATCGCACGATCCATCCGACCGGCCGCCGCGTAGAAGCTCCCGCCTGTTCCGCGCCAATGGACCGCACATGAGCCACACCGCTTCCGCCCCTGCTCTCGTCTGGTTCCGCGACGATCTGCGCCTCGCCGACAATCCGGCGCTCGCCGCCGCGCTGGCGCAGGAGCGGCCGCTGATCCTGCTTTATGTGCTGGATGAGGAGACGCCGGGCCTGCGTCCCCTCGGCGGCGCCGCCCGCTGGTGGCTCGGCCGCTCGCTGGCGGCCCTCGCCGCCGACATCGAACGGGCCGGCGGACACCTGCTGCTGCGGCGTGGCCCGGCCGACGAGGTGCTGCGCGATCTCGTCCGCGAGGCCGGCGTCGCCTCGGTGCATTGGAACCGGCGCTACGAGGCCGGCGCCATCGCCCTCGACAGCCGCCTCAAGGCCGAGCTGACGCGGGCCGGCGTCGAGGTGGCCAGCCATTCGGCCACGCTGCTGCACGAACCCTGGACGCTGCGGACCAAAACCGGCGGACCGTATCGCGTCTTCACCCCGTTCTACCGTGCCGCCGCGCCGCTCGGCCCGCGCGCGATCGTCCCCCGGCCGCGAACATTGCTGCCCGGCCCAGACCTGCCCGGCGAGGCGCTCGCGGCGTGGCAACTCGAACCCGCGAGGCCCGACTGGGCCGGCGGCCTGCGCGCAACCTGGCAACCGGGCGAAGCCGGCGCGCATGAGGCGCTGCTCGGCTTTCTCGATCACGGCATCCATGGTTATGCCGACCGGCGCGACCACCCGGACAGCGCGCACACGTCGCGGCTGTCGCCCTTCCTGCGCTTCGGCAATCTCTCGCCGGTGCAGGCGCTGGCCACCCTCCGCCATGCCGCCGATTCAGGCGAGGCGCAGGGCCGCGACGTCGAAAAGTTCCGCAGCGAAGTGTACTGGCGGGAATTCTCCTACCACCTGCTGTTCCACAACCCGGACCTCGCCACCAAGAACTTCAACGATCGCTTCGACAGCTTCGCATGGCGCGACGACCGCGCCTTCGAGCGGGCCTGGCGGCGCGGCCGCACCGGCTATCCGATCGTCGATGCCGGCATGCGCCAGCTGTGGCAGACCGGCTGGATGCACAACCGGGTGCGGATGATCGCCGCCTCCTTCCTCATCAAGCACGGCCTCGTCGATTGGCGGCGCGGCGAAGCCTGGTTCTGGGATACGCTGGTCGATGCCGATCCGGCCAATAATCCCGCCAGCTGGCAATGGGTCGCCGGCTCCGGCGCCGATGCCGCCCCTTATTTCCGCATCTTCAACCCGGTGTTGCAGGGCGAGAAATTCGACCCCGACGGCGCCTATGTCCGCCGTTTCGTGCCGGAGCTGGCGGAGCTGCCGGCGGATGTCATCCATCAGCCCTGGCGGGCGAAGCCGGAGGTGCTGGCCCGGGCCGGCGTCACCCTCGGCGCCAGCTACCCGCACCCGCTGGTGGAACATGGGGCCGCACGCGAGCGGGCTCTCGCCACTTATCAACGCAGCGGCGAGGAATGACGGCGACAAAGGTTGCCGAGCCGGTTTCCCGCTACTATTTTTGGAGCCCCTTGAACCGACATATGAAATCAGCACCATGGATATCCGGAACGGTCTTGTCGAGGCGATCGGCAAAACGCCGCTCATCAAACTCAAGCGCGCCTCGGAGGAGACCGGCTGCACCATTCTCGGCAAGGCGGAATTTCTCAATCCCGGACAGTCGGTAAAGGACCGCGCGGCGCTGTTCATCATCCAGGATGCGGTGAACAAGGGCCAGCTCAAGCCCGGCGGCGTCATCGTCGAGGGTACCGCCGGCAATACCGGCATCGGCCTCGCTCTGGTCGGCAACGCGCTCGGCTTCCGCTCGGTGATCGTCATTCCCGAGACGCAGAGCCAGGAAAAGAAGGATATGCTGCGGCTGGCCGGCGCCACGCTGGTCGAGGTGCCCGCCGTGGCCTACGCCAATCCGAACAATTACGTGAAGGTCTCCGGCCGCCTCGCCGAGGCGCTGGCATCGAGCGAGCCCAACGGCGCCGTCTGGGCCAACCAGTTCGATAACGTCGCCAACCGGCAGGCGCATATCGAGACCACCGGCCCGGAAATCTGGGCGCAGACCGACGGCAAGGTCGACGGCTTCGTCAGCGCGGTCGGCACCGGTGGCACGCTGGCCGGCGTCGCCATCGCGCTGAAGGAGCGCAACCCGAAGGTCAAGATCGCGCTGGCCGA
Source organism: Ancylobacter sp. 3268 (assembly GCF_031456575.1). Lineage (NCBI taxonomy): Bacteria > Pseudomonadati > Pseudomonadota > Alphaproteobacteria > Hyphomicrobiales > Xanthobacteraceae > Ancylobacter > Ancylobacter sp. 3268. Next base: position 35,065 of record NZ_JAVDUX010000025.1, on the reverse strand, counting down.
TCCGTTCGGCGCCGCGCTCTACAGCTACTACACCACCGGCGAGCTGAAATCCGAAGGCTCCTCCATCACCGAGGGCATCGGCCAGGGCCGCATCACCGCCAATCTGGAAGGCGCTCCCATCGACATCGCCTACCAGATCCCCGATGCCGAGGCGGTGCAGATCGTGTTCGACCTCCTGGAGTTCGAGGGCCTGTGCCTCGGCGGCTCCTCGGGCATCAACATCGCCGGCGCCATCCGTCTGGCGAAGGAGCTCGGCCCCGGCCACACCATCGCGACCATCCTGTGCGACTTCGGCACCCGCTACCAGTCGAAGCTGTTCAACCCGAGCTTCCTGCGCGAGAAGGGCCTGCCGGTTCCCGGCTGGCTGGAGCGTGGGGTCGACATACCCGACGTGATGCTGTGATGCCGACCGAGCTGCTGTTCCGCCACGACGCCTATCTCGCCGAGACCCCGGCGACGGTGGTCGGGCTGACGCCGGAAGGTGGCATCGTGCTGGATCGCTCGGTGTTCTATGCCACCGCCGGCGGCCAGCCGGGCGATACGGGCTGGCTGGTCGGCGCCGATGGCACTGAGACCGCGGTCGCCGGCGCGGTCTGGTCGGCGGACAAGCAGGACATCGTCCATCTCCTGGCGCCCGATGCTGCCCGCCCGGCGCCGGGCGACACGCTGGTCGCCCGCCTCGACTGGGTGCCGCGCTACAACCGCATGCGCATGCACACGGCGCTGCACCTGCTGTCGGTCGCCCTGCCCTATCCGGTGACGGGCGGTTCGATCGGCGAGCGGGAAAGCCGGCTCGATTTCGACATTCCCGATGCCGGCCTCGACAAGGATGCCGTCACCGCCCGCGTCAACGAGCTGATCGCCAGCGATGCCGCCGTCACCGAGAGCTGGATCACCGACGCCGAGCTCGACGCTAATCCGGGTCTGGTGAAGACCCTGTCGGTCAAGCCGCCGCGGGGCTCGGGCCGGGTAAGGCTGGTGCGGATCGGCGACATTGACGCCGAACCGATCGACCTGCAGCCCTGCGGCGGCACCCATGTGCGCCGGCTGAGCGAGATCGGGCCGGTTATCGTCAGCAAGATCGAGAAGAAGGGCCAGCAGAACCGCCGCGTCCGGCTCACCCTCGCCTGAGCGCGGTTGCAGCGCTCGCCCCATAGGACCACACAGGGATCACGCCCATGACCACCGCTTCGGCCGTCCCGACCAACAGCCGCTTCGTCACCACCCAGTGGCTGGCCGAGCACCTCAATGCTCCCGATGTCGTCGTCGTCGATGCCTCCTGGCATCTGCCGACCGCCGGCCGCGCGGCGCGGGCCGAATATCTCGACGCTCATATCCCCGGCGCGGTGTTCTTCGACATCGATGCCGTCGCCGACCGGTCGAGCGGCCTGCCGCACATGCTGCCCACGGAACAGGCATTCAGCGAAGCGGTCGGTGCGCTGGGCATCGGCGACGGCATGACCATCGTGGTCTATGACAGCCTCGGCCTGTTCTCGGCCGCGCGCGGCTGGTGGACCTTCTTCGTGTTCGGCGCCGCCAACGTCTTCGTGCTCGAGGGCGGGCTGCCGCAATGGCGGGACGAGGGTCGGCCGCTCGAAAGCGGCGAGGTACAGCGTCCGCCGGCCCGTTTCACCGCCCGCCTTGACCGCAGCCGGGTTGCTGGCGCCGACGATATGGCGCAGGTGAGCGAGAATGGCGGGGCGCAGATCCTCGATGCCCGTCCCGGCGACCGCTTTCGCGGCGAGGCGCCGGATCCGCGGCCGGGCGTGCGCGCCGGCCACATACCGGGCGCGCTCAACCTGCCGTCCTCGGAGGTGGTGGCGAATGGCCGGCTGCGCGATGCCGAGGAGCTGCGCGCCGTCGTCGCCGCGGCGGGCGTCGACACCGGCAAGCCGGTGATCACCAGCTGCGGTTCCGGCGTCACCGCCGCCATCCTCTGGATGGCGCTGGACAGTCTCGGCACCCCGCCGGTGGCGCTCTATGACGGCTCCTGGGCCGAATGGGGCTCCTCGGAGCGGCTGATCGCCATCGGGCCGGCCTGACCGCCGGCAACCGGTCTTCTGGCGAACCGAGAGAGCCCTTACCTCCGAGCTGTCGAGTCCACATTCTCGCCTCGGAGCCCCGTCTACGAGCCATCACTGCCCCCATCCCGAGCCCGCCCTTCCTGCCCTCTCCCCGTTGGGCAGAGGTGGCCCGCGAAGCGGGTTTGCGAGGGGTGAGCCCGCTCCGGCCTCTGGCGAGCGCCACACCAGGCACCTGCCGCCACCAGCGACCACCAACGAAAACGGCCGCCTCCTGGCGGCCGTTCGCGTTCCGGCTCCCGCGGGGTCGCGGCGCCTTCAGTGCAGGATCTGGCTGAGGAACAGCTTGGTACGCTCGTGCTGCGGGTTGGAGAAGAACGCGTTCGGCTCGTTCGATTCGATGATCTGCCCGGCATCCATAAAGATGACCCGGTTCGCCACCTGCCGCGCGAAGCCCATCTCGTGGGTCACGCACAGCATGGTCATCCCCTCTTCGGCGAGGCTGACCATGGTCTCCAGCACTTCCTTCACCATTTCCGGATCGAGCGCCGAGGTCGGCTCGTCGAACAGCATGATCTTCGGCTTCATGCACAAGGCGCGGGCGATGGCGACGCGCTGCTGCTGGCCGCCGGAGAGCTGGCCGGGATACTTCCCCGCCTGCTCGGGGATCTTCACCTTCTTCAGGAAGTGCATCGCCAGTTCCTCTGCGTCCTTCTTGGGCATCTTGCGGACCCAGATCGGCGCCAGCGTGCAGTTCTCCAGAATGGTGAGGTGCGGGAACAGGTTGAAGTGCTGGAAGCACATGCCGACCTCGCGGCGGATCTCGTCGATGCGCTTGAGGTCGTTGGTGAGCTCGACGCCGTCGACGACGATCGAGCCCTGCTGGTGCTCCTCCAGCCGGTTGATGCAGCGGATCATGGTCGATTTGCCGGAGCCGGACGGCCCGCAGATGACGATGCGCTCGCCGCGCTTCACCTTGAGGTTGATGTCCTTCAGCACATGGAACTCGCCGTACCATTTGTGGACGCCGACGAGTTCCACCGCGACCTCGCGTCCCGGCGGGGTATGCACCGCGGGGAGCTCGTCGCTGGGAACGATGGAATGGGCTTCGGTCATGGCGGTCTCCGTCGTTCAGTGTCTGTGGGAGGTGTTCAGCCGGCGCTCCACGAACAGCGAGTAGCGCGACATGCCGAAGCAGAAGATGAAGTAGACGATGCCGGCGAAGGCGAAGCCGGTATAGAGCGTGACCGGCGTCGCCCAGTTGGGGTCGGTGAAGGCGGCGCGCAGCTGGCCGAGGAAGTCGAAGATCGAGACGATCAGCACCAGCGTGGTGTCCTTGAACAGGCTGATGAAGCTGTTGACGATGCCGGGGATCACCAGCGTCAGCGCCTGCGGCAGGATGATCAGCCGCATCATCTGGCTCCAGGTCAGGCCCATCGCCATCGCGCCCTCGTACTGGCCCTTGGGGATGGCCTGAAGACCGCCGCGCACCACCTCGGCGATGTAGGCGGCGGTGAACAGCGCGACGCCGACCAGCGCGCGCAGGAGCCCGTCCGGGTTCACTCCCACCGGCAGGAACAGCGGCAGCATGTAGGTGGCGAAAAACAGCACGGTGATCAGCGGCACGCCACGCCAGAACTCGATGAAGATCACGCTGAGCAGCCGCACGATCGGCATCTTGGAGCGCCGGCCGAGCGCCAGCGCGATGCCCAGCGGCATCGAGGCGACGATGCCGGTCACCGCGATCACCAGCGTCACCAGCAGCCCGCCCCATTGCCGGGTCTCCACCCGCTCGAGGCCGAAATCGATGTCCCAGAGCAGGGTGATGATGCCGAACCCGGCAAAGACATAGGCGGTCATCGTCGCCGCGCCGCGGCCGCTGCCGGTGGCCAGCCTGCCGATGAGATAGGCCACCGCGACACACAGTGCCGTGGTGATGAGGAAGTCCAGCCAGAAGCCCAGCCGCAGCCCCGCCACGGTGGCATCGCCGGCAACCGCCTGCATCAGGCCGAAATGCCCGAGCAGGAAATTCGAGGCGCCGATATTGCCGCCGGTGAGCAGGATGAAGGCGAGTATCGGATAGGCGACGAAGAACAGGAAGGAGTTCAACCGCTTGTGCGGCCAGGACAGCACCAGCAGCGGCACCAGCAGCACGACGCCGAGGAAGAAGACGAGGTTGACGCGCCAGCGCTCGTCGGCCGGGTAGAAGCCGTAGATCAGCTGCGCGAACTTCGCCTTGATGAACGGCCAGCAGGCGCCCACCTGGGCGCCGAGGCAGGCCTCGCGGCTGTCGCCGGTCCACACCGCGTCGATCAGCAGGAAGCGGATCATCGGCGGCAGCACCCACGCCACCAGCAGGATGCCGAGAATGGTCAGCACGCCATTGGTGATGGAGGAGAACAGGTTCTGCCGCACCCAGCCGATCACGCCGACATTGCGGCTGGGCGGCGGCAGCGGCGTCTGCATCTGCGAACGGATGAAGGTACCGTCGTCGAAGGTCAGGCTCATCGCGCGCTCCTCACCGTTCCACGAGCGCGACGCGCTTGTTGTAGGCGTTCATGATCACCGAGGTGATGATCGAGATGACCAGATAGACGCCCATGGTGATGGCGATGATCTCGATGGCCTGGCCGGTCTGGTTCAGCGTGGTGCCGGCGAACACCGCGACGAGGTCGGGGTAGCCGATCGCCACCGCCAGCGAGGAGTTCTTGGTCAGGTTGAGATACTGGCTGGTCAGCGGCGGGATGATCACCCGCATCGCCTGCGGGATCACCACCAGCCGCATGGTGTAGCCGGCGCGCAGGCCGAGCGAGTTCGCCGCCTCGGTCTGGCCGTGGCTCACCGACTTGATGCCGGCGCGCACATTCTCGGCGATGAAGGCGGCGGTATAGGTGGCGAGGCCGACCGTCAGCGCCACGAATTCCGGAACGACCCGCACCCCGCCGACGAAGTTGAAGCCCTTGAGCTCGGGCGCCTCGAAGGTGATGGGAAAGCCGGTGGCGATCATGGCGGCCAGCGGCAGCCCGACGATCAGCCCGAGGCCGATCCACAGCATCGGGAACGGCCGGCCGGTCTCCTCGCGGCGCTGGCGGCCCCAGGCGCCGATGAGCACCGTCGCCAGCACGGCGAAGCCGAAGGTCCACAGGACCAGGCCGGTGCCCTCGCCGAACAGCGGACGCGGCACGACGATGCCGCGATTGGAGATGAAGGCTTCGCCGAAGATGGAGATGCTCTGGCGCGGGTTCGGCATGGCGCTGAGCACGGCCAGGTACCAGAACAGGATCTGGAACAGCGGCGGCAGGTTGCGCAGCAGTTCGACATAGCAGCTGCAGATCAGGCGGATGACGAAGTTCTTCGACAGCCGGCCGATGCCGACCAGGAAGCCGATGATGGTGGCGAAGAAGATGCCGATCACCGCCACCAGAAGGGTGTTGAGTATGCCGACCAGAAAGGCGCGGCCATAGGTCGATGTCTCGGAGTAGCTGACCAGCGTCTGGCTGATGCCGAAGCCGGCGGTGTTCTCCATGAAGCCGAAGCCGGTGGCTATTTTCTGCGCGGCGAGATTCTCCCGCGCATTGTCGATGAACATCCAGCCGAGGACGATCACCAGTACCAACGCGACGACCTGAAGGACGATGCTTCGTACCTTCGGGTCGTTCATGAACGACGTACGACCATGCTTGGCCGCCGGCTCGACCCAATCCGCCATAAATCCCCTCGCCTCGTGGAGGCCCCATTTCATGAAAGCGTCGGGACCCGATCTCGAGCCGGGTTATGTTCCCGCACTTCCGTCGCAGAGCGTCCCCCGGCCTGCGCCGGGGGACACCTTGTCGATCAGCGGATCGGCGGAGCGTACTGAAGGCCGCCCTTGGTCCACAGCGCGTTGGTGCCGCGCGCCAGCTTCAGCGGGGTGTCCGGGCCGACATTGCGGTCGTACATCTCGCCATAATTGCCGACCAGCTTGACGATCTGGAGCGCCCAGTCATTGCCGAGGCCGAGGCCTTCGCCGAACTTGCCCTCGGTGCCGACCACGCGCTTGATCTCGGGGTTGTTCGACTTCAGCATCTCGTCGGCGTTCTTGGAGGTGATGCCCAGTTCCTCGGCATTGACCTGCGCGAACAGCACCCACTTGACGATGTCGAACCACTGGTCGTCGCCATGGCTGACCACCGGGCCGAGCGGCTCCTTGGAGATGATCTCGGGCAGGACGACGTGGTCGTCCGGGTTCGTCAGCTTGAGGCGCTCGGCGGCGAGGCCGGAGCGGTCGGTGGTGTAGACATCGCAGCGGCCGGAATCATACGCCTTGATGGTTTCGTCGGCCGTGGCGAAGGCGATGACCTCGTACTGCATGTTGTTGGCGCGGAAGAAGTCAGCGACGTTCTGCTCGGTGGTGGTGCCGGTCTGGGTGCAGACCGAGGCGCCGGACAGTTCGAGCGCCGAGTTCACCTTCTTGTCCTTGCGGATCATGAAGCCCTGGCCGTCATAATAGGTCACGCCGGTGAAGTTGAGGCCAAGCGAGGTGTCGCGCGAGATCGTCCAGGTGGTGTTGCGCGACAGGATGTCGATGTCGCCCGACTGCAGGGCGGTGAAGCGATCCTTGGCCGACAGGGGGGTGAACTTTACCTTGGTCGGGTCGCCGAACACCGCCGCCGCCACCGCGCGGCAGAAGTCGACGTCGAGACCGGTCCAGTTGCCCTTGTCGTCGGGGTTGGAGAAGCCCGGCAGGCCCTGGCTGACGCCGCACTGGATGAAGCCCTTGGCCTTCACCTGATCGAGCTTCGCGGCCTGGGCACCGACCGCGGCGAGGCCGAAGGCGCCGGCAAGGGCGAAAGTGGAGAGGAGGCGTTTCATAATGTCAGCCCTGTTCATCGGTTTTTGATCGGGCGCATATCTGGGTCGCAGATGATGCGAATGGAGAGCGAAGCAAGTCGCATGCCGCTCGACACCTGGACATGCCGCAAGGGCGTGCGCCGTTCGTCTAGACGCACGGCTGCTCGCATGACGTGTCGTGCGGCCGTAGGGTCATCAGAACGATGTATTCTGATGCGGTCAAGCGCTTGACGCGGACCCGGCGCTTCCTCTCAATGACGCCCCCGACCGAAGAGAACCCTTGCAGTCCATGTCGAAACAGCCCCAGGGCACCAACCGGCCCGCCTATGCGCCCGATACGACCCTCGTCAATGCCGGTCGTGATCCACAGAGATTTGACGGCTTTGTGAATGTACCGGTGGTGCGCGGCTCGACCGTGCTGTCGCCGACGGTACACGATCTCGAGCATCACACCGGGCGATACACCTATGGGCGGCGCGGAAACCCCTCCGTCGAGGCGCTCGAAACGGCGCTGGCCGAACTTGAGGGCGGCGCGGGCGTGGTGCTCACGCCATCCGGCCTGTCGGCGGTGAGCATCGCGCTGCTGTCGGTGCTGGAGGCCGGCGATCACCTGCTGATGGTCGATACCGCCTATCAGCCCACCCGGCGGATCTGCAATGAGGTGCTGCGCCGGCTCAATATCGAAACGACCTTCTACGATCCGCTGGTCGGCAGCGGCATCGCCGCGCTGTTCCGGCCGAACACCCGGGCGGTGTTCATGGAATCGCCCGGCTCGCAGTCCTTCGAGATTCAGGACGTGCCGGCCATCGCCGCCGCTGCCGCCAAAGCGGGCATCGTCACGCTGATCGACAACACCTGGGCGACGCCGCTATATTTCCGGCCGCACGATTTCGGCGTCGACCTCTCCATCCAGGCCGGCACCAAATATCTCGGCGGCCATTCCGATCTCAATCTCGGCACCATCTCGGCGAATGAGCGCTGCTACCGGCGGCTGCGCACCACCCATGGCGATCTCGGCATCACCGTGGCGCCGGAGGACGCCTTCCTGGCGGCGCGCGGCCTGCGCACCCTGTCGGTGCGGCTCGCCCGCCACCAGCAATCGGCGCTGACGGTCGCCCGCTGGCTGGCTGGGCGGCCGGAAGTGCGGCGGGTGCTGCATCCCGCGCTGCCGGAGGATCCCGGCCATGCCATCTGGTCCCGCGACTTCACCGGTGCCTCAGGCTTGTTCAGCGTGGTGCTCAATCCGGCAACCAAGCCGAGCGTCGACGCCTTCCTCGATTCGCTGGCGCTGTTCGGCCTCGGCTACAGCTGGGGCGGCTTCGAGAGCCTCGCCATCCCGTTCGACTGCTCGACCTACCGCAGCGCCACGCATTGGGCGCCGGGCGGGCCGACGGTGCGGCTGCATATCGGCCTCGAAGACCCTGCCGATCTGATCGCCGATCTCGAACAGGGCCTACGGCACCTGGCGCCGGCCGAGGCTTCCGATCTGGGAAAGTGACGGCCTCTTTAGGAAAGTGACGCCTCGGCGACCGGCGCGGCCGCCAGCCCGCCGGCTTCCTCGATGAAGCGCGCCACGTCCTCGACGCCCTGCCCGGCCCGCACATTGGCGAACACATAGGGCCGCCGCCCGCGCATGCGCGCCGAATCCCGGTCCATCACCTCCAGCGAGGCGCCGACATGCGGCGCGAGGTCGATCTTGTTGATCACCAGCAGGTCGGAGCGGGTGATGCCCGGCCCGCCCTTGCGGGGGATCTTCTCGCCGGCCGACACGTCGATCACGTAGATGGTGAGGTCGGCGAGCTCGGGCGAGAAGGTGGCGGCGAGGTTGTCGCCGCCGGATTCGATCAGGATCAGGTCGAGATGCGGGAAGTGGCCGCGCATCTCGGCAATGGCGGCGAGATTGGCCGAGGCGTCCTCGCGGATGGCGGTGTGCGGGCAGCCGCCGGTCTCCACGCCCATGATGCGCTCGGCCGGCAGCGCCCCGGCGCGGGTGAGGATCTCGGCATCCTCCTTGGTGTAGATGTCGTTGGTGATGGCGCACAAATCGTAGCGGTCGCGGAACAGGCGGCACAGCGCCTCCATCAGCGCCGTCTTGCCCGATCCGACCGGGCCGCCAATGCCGACCCGCAGCGGGCCGTTGCCCTCGTTCATGAATGCGCTCCTCTCGATTCGATCGTGCGGATGCCGGTTCCGTGGCGGGGCCTGCCGGCTGCCGCCGGGCCGGCGCTAGCTGCGGAACAGGCGTGTGTATTGGGTTTCGTGGCGCATCGAGGCGATGTCGGAGCGCAAGGCCGCGCCGCCGAGCGCGTCGGGATCGAGATGCGGCGCCGCAGCGGCGATGTCGCGGATCGTCGCCGCGCAGCCGGCGAGCGCGCGGTTGCCGTCGGTCTGGCCGAGCGGCACCAGCCGCACCGCGGCGGAGACGAGGTTGGCCGCAACCGCCGTCAGGAAGGCGGTCAGCGTCGCCGGCAGCGGCAGGCGGTGGATCGCCGCCGCCGCGCCGACCGCCACCGGATAGGCGAGGCGTCCGCTCCAGGCGGCCGACAGCTGGTCGAAGCCGGGCGACGGCCAGGCGGCGCGCGTCGCGGCGAGGAAGGCGTCGCCCTGGTTCAGCGTCTCCATCTGCCGCTCGCGCGAGGGCGCGAAAGCGCCGGCAAGCTCGGCCACCTCGGCGAAGGCGGCGGTATCGCCGGCGCCCGCCGCCCGCCAGGCCCGAGCCAGCAGGACGGCGTCGGTGAACGGGCCGCCATGACGCAGCAGGTCGTCGACCCAGCCGGCAAGGCTGGCGGCATCGCTTATGTCACCGGCCTCCACCGCCCATTCCAGACCGTGCGAATAGGCAAAGGCGCCGACCGGATAGGCCGGCGAGAGCCAGACAAACAGGGCGATGAGGTCGGGCGCGGCGGCCGGCGCGAGGCCGGCGGCCGCCGCGGCGTCAGCCATGGGAGTGGCCATGGCCCTTGCGGTGAGCGGGCTCGTGGGAATGATCGTGATGCTCGTGATCGTGATCGTGATGCGTGTGGCCGCAACCGCAAGCCTCGCCATGGGCATGATCGTGCGCGTGGGCATGATCGTGGGCATGATCGTGGTCGTGAGGTGCGTGGCCCGCCTCGCTCGCCGGCGCGCTGCCGATATGGATCACATCGTGCTGGTGATGATGCGCATGGTCGCCGTGATCATGGCCGCAGCCGCAGGCCTCGCCATGCGCGTGATCATGATGCGCGTGGTGCGCATGACCGTGATCATGATGACCATGATCGTGATGGTCATGATCATGGTGACCGTGGTCGTGATGGCCGTGGTCGTGGTGGCCATGCGCCTCGGCGGCCTCATAGGCGCCGCCCTCCGGCTCGAACGACGCCTCGACGATGGCGACCGTGGCGCCGAGCCCGCGCGCCATCTCCTCCAGCACCGGATCGCGGGCGATGCGGATGCGGTCGGCAAGCAGCTGCGCCGCCACATGGCGGTTGCCGAGATGCCAGGCAAGCCGCGCCAGATGATGCGAATCCCTGGCGATGATCTCCGCCACCGGCTCCTCGGCGGCGACCACCGCCACCATGCGCCCGTCTTCCAGCGCGATGCCGTCGCCGTCCTTCATCCGGGTGGCTTCGGCGAGATCGAGCAGGAACACGACATCGCCCTCCCCGCGCATGGCGATGCGGCGGCGGTGCCGCCCGTCATGCGGCAGGACCACCTTGTCGGCGGCGATGGACGCATCCCAGCTGCCGGCGGGAACAAGCGTGCGAGCGCGGATCATGGTCGTCTCCTGAATTGACATGGCGCCCGGCTGGCATCCTTCGAGGCCCGCCTTCGGCCGGCACCTCGGGATGTGGCCGCGAAAGGACGAACCTCATCCCGAGCTGCGAGCAGAGCGAGCCTCGAAGGATGCTCCAGCCACGCGCTCTGCCCCAGTCTTAGAACAGGAAGTAGCGCTGCGCCATCGGCAGTTCGGTGGCCGGCGCGCAGGTCAGCAATTCGCCGTCCGCCCGCACCTCATAGGTTTCCGGGTCGATCTCCAGATGCGGGGTGGCGTCGTTGTGGATCATCGAGGCCTTGGAGATGCCGCCGCGCACATTCTCGATGCCGACCACCTTCTTCTCCAGCCCCAGCCGGGCGCCGACGCCGAGCTCCACCGCCGCCTTGGAGACGAAGGTGAGCGAGGTCGCGGTGCGCGCCTTGCCATAGGCGCCCCACATCTGGCGGTAATGCACCGGCTGCGGCGTCGGGATCGAGGCGTTCGGGTCGCCCATCCGCGCCGCGACGATGGCGCCGCCCTTGATCACCATGTCCGGCTTGGTGCCGAAGAAGGCCGGCGACCAGATCACGAGGTCGGCCAGCTTGCCCGGCTCCACCGAGCCGATATGGCGGGAGACGCCATGGGCGATGGAGGGATTGATGGTGTATTTCGCCACATAGCGCTTGGCGCGGGCATTGTCGTTGCGCTCGCTGTCGCCCGGCAGCAGGCCGCGCTGCAGCTTCATCTTGTGCGCGGTCTGCCAGGTGCGGGTGATCACCTCGCCGAGCCGGCCCATCGCCTGGCTGTCCGAGCTCATCATCGAGATGGCGCCGAGATCGTGCAGTATGTCCTCGGCCGCGATGGTCTCCTTGCGGATGCGGCTCTCGGCGAAGGCGAGGTCCTCGGCGATCTCGGGGTCGAGATGGTGGCACACCATCAGCATGTCGAGATGCTCGTCGAGCGTGTTGATCGTGAACGGCCGGGTCGGGTTGGTGGAGGACGGCAGCACATGCGGCAGCCCGACCACCGTCATGATGTCCGGCGCGTGGCCGCCGCCGGCGCCCTCGGTATGGAAGGCGTGGATGGTGCGCCCCTTGAAGGCGGCGACGGTGTCCTCGACGAAGCCGCTCTCGTTCAGCGTGTCGGTGTGGATCATCACCTGCACGTCGTATTCGTCGGCGACGGTGAGGCAGTTGTCGATGGCGGCCGGGGTGGTGCCCCAGTCCTCGTGCAGCTTCATGGCGCAGGCGCCGGCCTCGATCATCTCGACCAGCGCGCCCGGCAGCGAGGCATTGCCCTTGCTCGACAGAGCGAGGTTCACCGGAAATGAGTCGAAGGCGCGCAGCATCATCTCGATGTGCCAGGCGCCGGGGGTGCAGGTGGTGGCGTTGGTGCCCGCCGAAGGACCGGTGCCGCCGCCCAGCATGGTTGTCACGCCGCTCATCAGCGCGTGCTCGATCTGCTGCGGGCAGATGAAATGGATGTGGCTGTCGAAGCCGCCGGCGGTGACGATCTTGCCCTCGCCGGCGATCACCTCGGTGCCCGGCCCGATGACGATGTCGACGCCCGGCTGGATGTCCGGGTTGCCGGCCTTGCCGATGGCGTGGATCCGGCCGTCGCGCAGGCCGATATCCGCCTTCACGATCCCCCAATGGTCGAGGATCACCGCATTGGTGATGACGGTGTCGACCGAGCCCTGCGCGCGGGTGGTCTGCGCCTGGCCCATGCCGTCGCGGATGGTCTTGCCGCCGCCGAACTTCACCTCCTCGCCATAGACGGTGAAGTCCTTCTCCACCTCGATGACCAGCGCGGTGTCGGCGAGGCGGATGCGGTCGCCGGTGGTCGGGCCGAACAGCTCGGAATAGAAGGCGCGGGAAATCTTGAGGGCCATGAACTGAATCCGATCGGGGTGTGGGACGGGCGAGACGGGCGGGTGCGGTCAGAGACGGCCCATCACCGCCTGTCGGAAGCCGTAGACCTCCTTCTTGCCGGCAAGCTCCACCAGCGTGACCTCGCGCGACTGGCCGGGCTCGAAGCGCACCGCCGTACCGCTGGGGATGGCGAGCCGCTTGCCGCGCGCCAGCTCGCGGTCGAAGGCGAGCGCCGGGTTGGTCTCGAAGAAGTGGTAATGGCTGCCGACCTGGATCGGCCGGTCGCCGGTATTGGCGACGGTGAGCGTCACCGTCGCGCGGCCGGCGAGCAGCTCGATCTCGCCCTCCTCGGTGAGGATCTCGCCCGGCACCGGGCCGGCGAACAGCCGGCGGATCGGCTCGTGCACGGTGACGAGCTTGGTCCCGTCCGGGAAGGTCGCCTCGACCTGCACGTCGTGGATCATGTCGGCGACGCCCGGCATCACCTGCTCGGCGGTGAGCACGGTGGCGCCGAGCGTCATCAGCTCGGCCACCGTCTTGCCGTCACGCGCGCCCTCGACCACCACGTCGGTGATCAGCGCCACCGCCTCGGGATGGTTGAGCTTCACGCCCCGTTCCAGCCGCCGGCGGGCCACCATCGCCGCCATGGCGACGAGCAGCTTGTCCTTTTCGCGCGGGCTCAGGTTCATCGGTCACCTCCGGAAGGATACGGGCGAGACAAGGTCGGGCGAGGATGGAATGCATCAGAAATGCCAGATGCGCGGCGGATCGCCAACGCCCAGCGGCGCGATGAGGCGGCGGATGGCCGCTTCGAGCCCGGCGCCGTCGCGCGCCAGCAGCCGCACGGACGCCATGCCGTCCCAGGCGCTGACGCCGATCTCGACATCCGTCCGCGCCGCGTGGACCGCCTCGGCAACCTCCCGCAGCGCGTCGAGCCGACCCATGGCGTCGGGCGCCACCAGCAGCCCGGTGGCGAAGGCCGCCCAACCCTGCGCGCAGGCGGGCCGGCCGAGCACGCCGCCCACCGCGCCGTCGAGGCTGAGACCGTCGGCATAGATGAGCCGGCCGCCGCGGCGGATCCGCCACGAATCGGTCAGCCGCCCATAGGTGAAGCGCTCGCCGCGCGCGGTGCGCCCGAGCACTACCGATTCCATCAGCAGCAGCCGCGCGCCCTCCGCCACCTCGGCGCGGATGGTCCGGGCGACGCGGGCGCCGTCGAACAGGATGGTGGCCTGCGGCAGCCAGTCGAGCGAGGCGCCGGCCTCCACCGCGAGCTCGACCGACAGGCGCGACAGTCCGCCATCGGAGCGGTAGCACTTCTCCGCCGCCTGCGAGGTGAGCACCAGCCGCGCGCCCTCGCCCGCCCGCATGGCGGCCGCGACGTGATCGCCGCCGGCGATGCCACCGCCGGTGTTGAGGATGATGCCTTCCAGCGAGCGGCCGCGCCGCGCCGCCGCCGGAAACCGGATGCGGGTGGGGCCTTGTTCCTCGATGCGGTCGGGAATCGTGCGTCCGTCGGCAAAACGGGCATGAAGGAGCAGTCGGCCGCGTGAACGCAGCTCGCCGGGGATGGTCTCCCCGGCGGCGGGTTCACACGGCAATGCGGTTACGTACATCCGGATCCTCGAGGGCGGCGCCATCGCCCGACATCACCACCGCCCCGCGCTCCATCACGATGAAATGGTCCGCGAGTTCCTTGGCGAAGTCGAAATACTGTTCGACCAGCACGATGGCCATATCGCCCTTGCTCCGCAAGTAGCGGATGGCGTTGCCGATGTCCTTGATGATCGAGGGCTGGATGCCCTCGGTCGGCTCGTCGAGCACCAGCACCTTGGGCCGCATCACCAGCGCCCGGCCGATGGCGAGCTGCTGCTGCTGGCCGCCGGAGAGGTCGCCGCCGCGCCGGCGCAGCATGGAATCCAGCACCGGGAACAGCGAGAACACGTCGTCGGGGATGAAGCGCTCGGGGCGCTTCAGCGGCGCGAAGCCGGTCTGCAGGTTTTCCGAGACGGTGAGCAGCGGGAAGATCTCGCGGCCCTGCGGCACGAAGGCGATGCCGCGCCGCGCGCGATCGGCCGGCTTCATCGCGGTGATGTCCTCGCCGTCGAAGCGGATCGCCCCTTTCGCCACCGGCTGCTGGCCGACGATGGCGCGCATCAGGCTGGTCTTGCCCACCCCGTTGCGGCCGAGCACGCAGGTCACCTTGCCCGGCTCCGCCTTCAGCGAGACCCCGCGCAGCGACTGCGCCGCACCGTAGAACAGGTCGATATCCTGGACTTCCAGCATGAACTCAGCGCCCCAGATAGACTTCGATGACGCGCTCATTGGCGCTGACCTGGTCGAGCGTGCCTTCGGCGAGCACCGATCCTTCGTGCAGGCACATCACCCGCACGCCGAGGTCGCGCACGAAGGTCATGTCGTGCTCCACCACCACCACCGAATGGCCGTTGGCGTTGATCTCGCGCAGCAATTCGGCGGTCTGCGCCGTCTCGGCATCGGTCATGCCGGCGACCGGCTCGTCGACCAGCAGCAGCTTCGGGTCCTGCGCCAGCAGCATGCCGATCTCCAGCCACTGCTTCTGCCCGTGCGACAGCGCGCCGCCGAGCCGGTCGCGATGCTCGCTCAGCTTGATGGTCTCGAAGATCTCGTCGATCTTGTCGCGCTCGGCGGCGGTCTCGCGCTTGAAGATGTTGGCCAGCGCGCCGCGCTGCCCCTTCAGCGCCAGACGCAGATTGTCGATCACCGTGTGCATCTCGAACACGGTCGGCTTCTGGAACTTGCGGCCGATGCCGAGCGTGGCGATCTGCGTCTCGTCCAGCTTGGTCAGGTCGGTGGTGCCGCCGGCGAAGAACACGTCGCCCTTGTCGGGGCGGGTCTTGCCGGTGATCACGTCCATCATCGTGGTCTTGCCGGCGCCGTTCGGGCCGATGATCGCCCGCATCTCGCCGGGATCGACGGTGAAGGACAGCGCGTTCAGCGCCCGGAAGCCGTCGAAGGTCACGGTGACGCCGTCGAGATAGAGCAGCGCCTCGGTCAGATCCTTCTTGGCGATGGCCAAGACGGGGTCATTCGATTCCGGGGCGTCGGGTTCAAGCGTGTCGGCTGCGCTCATGTCGGTCCCCTCACTCGGCCGGCTTGGGTTCGGGCAACGCCTTGCCGGGCGGCGCCAGATCGGAAGGCGCCAGATCGGAGGGCGCGGGCGAACGCCGGCTGCGCCAGTCGTAGAAGGTGCCAACGATGCCCTTGGGCAGGAACAGCGTCACCGCCACGAACAGCCCGCCGAGCATGAACAGCCAGTAGGGCGCCAGCATGCCGGAGGTGAAATAGGTCTTGGCATAATTGACCAGCACCGCGCCGAGCGCCGCGCCGATCAGCGTGCCGCGCCCGCCCACCGCCACCCAGACGATGATCTCGATCGAATTGGCCGGAGAGAATTCGCTGGGGTTGATGATGCCGACCTGCGGTACGTAGAGCGCCCCGGCGATGCCCGCCAGCATGGCCGAGACCACGAAGGCGACGACCTTGTAGTTCTCTGCCCGGTAGCCGGTGAAGCGCACCCGCGTCTCGGCGTCGCGAATGGCGATCAGCACCTTGCCGAAATGCGAGCGCACCAGAAAGCGGCACAGCACATAGCCGAGCACCAGCGCCAGCGCCGAGAGCACGAACAGGGTGAGCCGGGTGCCGTCGGCCTGGATGTTGAAGCCGAGAATGTCCTTGAAGTCGGTGAGGCCGTTATTGCCGCCGAAGCCCATGTCGTTGCGGAAGAACGCCAGCAGCAGCGCGAAGGTCATCGCCTGGGTGATGATCGACAGATAGACGCCGGTGACCCGCGAGCGGAAGGCGAACCAGCCGAACACCAGAGCGAGGAGGCCCGGCGCCAGCACCACCATCAGCGCCGCGAACGGGAACATGTCGAAGCCGTACCAGAACCACGGCAGTTCCTTCCAGTTCAGGAACACCATGAAATCGGGCAGCACCGGGTCGCCATAGACCCCGCGCGGACCGATCTGCCGCATCAGGTACATGCCCATCGCGTAGCCGCCGAGCGCGAAGAAGGCGCCCTGGCCGAGCGAGAGGATGCCGACATAGCCCCAGATCAGGTCGACCGAGAGCGCGAGCAGCGCATAGGTCAGGTATTTGCCGAGCAGCGAAACAACATAGGTCGGCACGTGCAGCGCCGAGTCCGGCGAGGTCAGAAGGTTCAGCGCCGGCACCAGCACGGCGGCGCCGAGCACGACGGCGAGGAAGATGAGGCCGCTCTTGCCGAGCAGCGCCGGCTGGGTGGTGGTGGCGGTGCTCATGTTTCGATCGCCCGGCCCTTGAGAGCGAAGAGGCCGCGCGGCCGCTTCTGGATGAACAGGATGACGATGACCAGCAGCGCGATCTTGCCCAGCACCGCGCCGGCATAGGGCTCCAGCATCTTGTTGGCGATGCCGAGCGACATCGCGCCGACCAGCGTGCCCCACAGATTGCCCACCCCGCCGAACACCACGACGAGGAAGCTGTCGATGATGTAGCTCTGGCCGAGATTGGGCGACACGTTGTCGATCTGGCTGAGCGCCACCCCGGCGATGCCGGCGATGCCGGAACCGAGGCCGAAGGTCATGGCGTCCACCCAGTTGGTGCGGATGCCCATGGAGGCGGCCATGCGGCGGTTCTGCGTCACCGCGCGCATCTCCAGCCCGATGCGCGTCAGCCGCAGCGTCGCCAGCAGCGCCACGAACACCAGCATGGCGAAGATGATGATCCATAGCCGGCCATAGGTGATGGAGAGCTGGCCGAGTTCGAAGGCGCCGGACATCCAGCTCGGCGCGCCGACCTCGCGGTTGGTCGGGCCGAACATGGTGCGGATCGCCTGCTGCAGGATCAGTGAGATGCCCCAGGTGGCGAGCAGGGTTTCCAGCGCCCGTCCATACAGGAAGCGGATCACCGTGCGCTCGATGAGGATGCCGATGAGGCCGGTGAACACGAAGGCGATCGGGATGGCGATGAGCAGCGAGGCGTCGAACAGCGCCGGGTTGTAGGTGCGGATCAGCTCCTGCACCACGAAGGTGGTGTAGGCGCCGAGCATCACCATCTCGCCATGCGCCATGTTGATGACGCCCATCACGCCGAAGGTGATGGCGAGGCCGATGGCGGCGAGCAGCAGCACCGAGCCGAGCGACACGCCGTACCAGACGTTCTGGCCGACCGACCAGATGGCCAGATTGTATTCGATGCCGGCGATGGCGGCATCGGCGGCCGCCTTCACCGCCGGGGCGGCCCCGGCCGGCACGCTGCGCAGCACGGCGAGCGCGTCCTGGTTGCCCTCCTCGCCCACGGTCTCGATGGCGGCGATGCGGTCGGCGTCGGAGACTCCGGCCTTGCCGATCAGGATGGCGGCGCGGGCGAGCGTCAGCGCCGACTTCACCTTGGCGTCGGTTTCCTTGGCGAGCGCGGCGTCGAGCGCCGGCAGCGCCGCCTCGTCGCGGGCGCGCATCACCGCGCCGGCCGCCTCCAGCCGCTTGGCCGGATCGGGGCTGACCAGCGCCAGCGCACCGCTGGCCGCCTCGATGGCGCGACGGATGCGGTTGTTGACACGCACAGCCTTCAGCCCCGGCGGCGCCTCGGCGACCGGCTGCCCGCCGGCGGCGTCGATATAGCCGCCCGCCGCGGTGCGGATCAGCACCTGCTTGGTCGCCGGGCTGAAGAACAGCCGGCCGTCGGCCAGGGCCGCGACGATGCCGGCGGCCGCGGGACTGCCGCTGACGGCGAGCGCGTTGAGGGCCGCTTCGGTGTCGTCATATTTGTCGGTGGTGAACTGTGCCAGCGGGGCGCCGATATCGGGCGCCGATCCCTGGGCGAAGGCGGCTCGCGGCAGCAGCAGGGCGCCGGCGAGGAGGCCGAGGGCGAGGAGCAGCACGCAGCCGGGACGGCTGAGGAGGCCAGGGGAAATCATCGTCATCCGTCGGTGCGAGTGCGGATGGAGCCGGAAGCGTTCCGGCGGCGGGTCGCCCGGCGGCCGACGGGCACGCCGCCCGCCGCCGGGTCGATCGGGAAGGTGGGTCAGGTCAGCCGCCCCGGGCGACATCCGATCTGACCATACACCTCATCGGCCTCGCCTCACTGGGCGCCGCACTTACCTGTCTTGACGTTGAAGTTGCCGCAGTTCATCGGCGCGCGCCAATCGGCGATCAGGTCCTTGGAGCCTTCCAGATAGGGGGACCATTCCTCGGCGACGATCAGGCCAGGGGTCTGCTCGACGATGTCGAACTGGCCGTCATCCTTGATCTCGCCGATCAGCACCGGCTTGGTGATGTGGTGGTTCGGCATCATGGTGGAGAAGCCGCCCGACAGGTTCGGCACCGAGACGCCGATCAGCGCCGGGATGACGGCGTCCGGATCGGTGGTGCCGGCCTTTTCGACCGCCTTGACCCACATGTTGAAGCCGATGACGGTGGCTTCCATCGGGTCGTTGGTCACGCGCTTGTCGTTCTTGATGAACGCGCGCCACTTCTTGATGAAGTCGGCATTCTCCGGCACGTCGACCGACTGGAAGTAGTTCCAGGCGGCGAGATGGCCGACCAGCGGCTTGGTGTCGATGCCGGCAAGTTCTTCCTCACCCACCGAGAAGGCCACGACCGGAATGTCGGTCGCCTTGATGCCCTGGTTGCCGAGTTCCTTGTAGAACGGCACGTTGGCGTCGCCATTGATGGTGGAGACCACGGCAGTCTTCTTGCCCGCCGAGCCGAATTTCTTGATGTCGGCGACGATGGTCTGCCAGTCGGAATGACCGAACGGCGTGTAGTTGATCATGATGTCCTCGGCGGCGACGCCCTTGGACTTCAGATAGGCCTCGAGGATCTTGTTGGTGGTGCGCGGGTAGACGTAGTCGGTGCCGGCCAGCACCCAGCGCTTCACGCCTTCGTTCTCGGCGAGGTAATCGACGGCGGGGATCGCCTGCTGGTTCGGGGCGGCGCCGGTGTAGAACACGTTGCGCTCGCTCTCCTCGCCCTCGTACTGGACGGGGTAGAACAGGATGCCGTTGAGTTCCTTGAATACCGGCAGCACCGACTTGCGCGAGACCGAGGTCCAGCAGCCGAACACCACGGCGACCTTCTCCTTGGCCAGCAGCTCGCGCGCCTTCTCGGCGAAGAGCGGCCAGTTGGAGGCGGGATCGACGACGACCGGCGTCAGCTTCTTGCCGAGAACGCCGCCCGCGGCGTTCTGCTGGTCGATCATGAACAGCACGGTGTCCTTCAGCGTCGTCTCCGAAATGGCCATGGTGCCGGACAGAGAGTGGAGGACGCCAACCTTGATCGTTTCCTGGGCTGCGGCGGGCAGGGCGGCACCGGCGATCGCCAGCGCAGCCGCGCCGGCCACCGCGCGGCCAGCCAGCCGGCGCGCATGGGAGAACAGATTAGACATATTCGTTCCCTTCTGGAGTTCACACGCAGGACCCCCGTCCGCGTGCCAGACAGGCGGGGTTGCAACGCCCGTGCCAAAACCCGTTTTGGGAAATGCAATACGTCGAATGACGCAGCTGGAAGCATTAGTCGCCGATTAGATCAAAATTTGAGCAAATGCTGCCTGCCTATGCGCCCTGTATGCGAAAGGGGACGACGCGCACAAACGGTCGGCAGGCCGAGCGGACGGCTCAGGCCGCCCGGTGCAGTCGCTCCAACCGTCCCAGCGCCTCGTCAAGGGTGGCGTCGGTCTTGGCGAAACAGAAGCGCACCACGCTGGTGACCGCCTCGCGCGCATAGAAGGCCGAGACGGGAATGGCGGCGACACCGTGGCGCTCCACCATGTCACGGCAGAACGCCTCGTCGTCGAGCCGCGGGTCGAGGGCGGCGAGATCGACATTGAGGAAATAGGTGCCGGCGCTGGGCAGCGGCGTCAGGCCGAGCGCGGCGAGGCCGTCCGCCAGCCGGTCGCGCGAGCGTTGCAACCCGGCGCGCATGCCCTCGAACCAGACCGGTTCTTTGCCCAGCCCATAGGCGACGGCGTGCTGCAACGCCGGCGGGGTGGTGAAGGTGAGGAACTGGTGTGCCTTGGAGAGACCCTTCATCAGCTCCGGCGCCGCGCACACCATGCCGACCTTCCAGCCGGTCATGCCGAAGATCTTGCCGGCGGAGGCGATCTTGACGCTGCGTTCGCGCAGGCCCGGCAAGGACAGCACCGAGACATGCCGCCGGCCGTCGAACACCACATGCTCCCACACCTCGTCGGCCACCAGCACCGCGCCGGAGCGCCGGCAGAATGCCGCCAGCAGTTCTAGTTCCTCGCTCTCGAAGACGCGGCCGGTGGGGTTGTGCGGGTTATTGAACAGCACGACGCGGGTCTTGGGCGTGAAGGCACTGGCCAGCACCTCCTCGGTCAGCCGCCAGCGCGGCGGCGTAAGGCGGGCAAGGCGCGGCACGCCGCCGGCACGCCGAACCAGCGGCAGATAGGCGTCGTAGAGCGGCTGGAACAGCACCACCTCGTCGCCCGGCTCGATCAGCGCCAGCAGCGCGCCGGCCAGCGCCTCGGTGGCGCCGGAGGTCACCATGATCTCCGTTGTCGGGTCGAGCTCCAGCCCCTGCCAGTGACGATAATGCGCTGCCGCCGCCTGTCGCAGCTCCGGCACGCCCATCATCGGCGGATACTGGTTCCAGCCGTCCAGCACCGCTTCGGCCGCCTTTTCGCGCACGTCGCGCGGGCCGGGATCATCCGGGAAGCCCTGACCGAGATTCACCGCTCCATGCTGGCGTGCCAGCTGCGACATGGCCTCGAAGACGGTGGTGGAAAGGCCGGCAAAGATCGAATTCATCTACAGAACGTCCACGTGAATCCAGGCGATCTGACATCGCGCCACTGTCTTATCGGACTGTCGCCGGCAAAAGTGAAGAGCCGTCCCGGTCGCGGCCGCCGTCGGGGCGCCGCCTCACGCTCCAACGAGCACCGCGTGATTGTCGAACCGTGGCCCGCCGGAACGGCGCGCGACCACCCCTACCCCCTCCTCATCGGCGGCGATGAGGATCACCTCGCCGAGGCCGGACGTGGCGAGGAAGCGCCCACCCTCATGGGTGGCGGCAAGGCCGCAGCCGTCGACAAGCGGCACGCCGCCGAGGAACCGCCCCTCGCGCGTCCATATCGCCACGCGGTTGCCGCGCGGGCTGGCGGCGGCGACATAGCGGCCGGAGCGGTCGACCGCGATCGAGCCGACATAGGTGCGGAAGCCGCGCCATTCCTCGTCCGGCGCATCGAAGGCCTGCAGCCGTCCATCCGGATCCACCGCATAGACCAGTGGCCGGGCGATGGAATCGTTCAGCAAGTCCTGTGCGGCAACCACCACCAGCCCATCCTCCGCCCGCGCCAGATGACGCAGCGACAGCGAGACGAGATCGCCCTCCAGCGTGCCGACGGCGCGGGTCTGCCCGCTGCCCGGATCGAGAATGGCGACGCCGGCATGCGCCACCTCGGCGCCGAATGCTTCCGGCGTATGCGGCTCGATGCCGCCATTGGCGACCACCAGGCCGCCGAGGCCTGGCAGCATGTCATGCGGCCCTATGCCGGCGGACGCCCATTCCGCCACCACGGAAAATCCGTCCGCCACCTCGCGCAGCGAAACGATCCCCTGGCCGCTCGCCCGCTCGATCTCGACGGCGTAGAAGCGCCGGCCGGCCTCGACGAAGCGGCCATGACCGGAGAACACCCGGCCTGCGCCGGGCTCGAAACTGGCGAGCACCTTGCCGGCGCGGCGGTCGAACAGCACCGCCGTGGTGCCGGGGCGGCGCGCCACCGCCACGGCGGTGCGCCCATCCGGGCTCGGCTCCACCCAGTGCAGGCGCTGGGCACCATGCCCGACGGCCGTGGCGTCGAAGCCGGCGGAGAGCACCACCGGGGCAAAGCCGCCCTCGACACCGGCGGTCGCCAGCCATTCGGCATCGAGCAGGTGGTCCTGTGCATGGGCGGCGCCGAACAGGAAGCGGGGCATGGCAGCAAGGCCGCTGAGGCCGGCGAGCAGGGAGCGGCGGGTGGCGGGCATGTGACCTCCTCAATCGCCGTCGAGGGCATTGAAGCCGAGCGCGACACCTAGCCCGGCGGCGAGCGGGTTGGCGATGCTCGCCTGCGCCGCCTTGAAGGTCGCGGCGGCCTCCTGAAGCGCCTTGCGCCCCGCCGCGGACTGGGCGGCCTCGCCGATATCGTCCGGTAGCCCGGCGGCGGCCGCGTCGGCGGCATCGAGTGCCTTGTCGAGCGCGGCACGTCCCTTGGGATCGAGCGCGGCGCCCAGTTGCCGCCCGAGTGAATCGGCGCTGGCGATCATCGCCACGATGGTCTCCTTGGAGCGGCCGCTGCGGCGGCGGTCGGCGGCAAGCGGCTTGGCGTCGTCCGGCGTCTTGCCGAGAACGGCGAGCAGGCGCTGGTCGACCACCCGCTGATAGGCACCGGCGAGATCGGTCACGATCTGGCTCATCAGTGCCGTCGGATCGGGAAAGAACACCGGGTCCGAGGTGCCGGCGACCAATTGGGCGAGCAGGCCGTCCTTGCGGTCTCCCCAGCCCTGGCGGATCTCGGTAGCGATGGTCTCGATATTGGTGGCGATCGCCAGCCCGATGGCGCAACGGCGTCCGGCTTCCGGTCCCGCCAGCAGCGCCGCCGCGGCGCCGTCGTCGAAGAGAAGGCGCTCCAGCGCCGGCAGGCCCTGCGCGGCGGCGCTGAGCCGCCCGAAGCGCTCCGGCTTGAGCCGCTCGTCGGTTGGGTCGCCGATCAGTTCCGCCACCGAGCGGCCGATGGCATTGCGCCGTTCGGGAAACAGGTTCATCCGGTCGGGGCGCAGGGACAGCATCACCGGCCCGAAGGTGATGAACTCCACCGCCGCCCACGCATCCGAGACCGCGCCGAAGCGCTGCTGAAGTACCGCGATCCCGGCCTCGCTCGGCGCGGCGCAGAAACCTTGCCATGCTTCGCGATTGGCCCGGGCGCCCGCGACCAGCGCGTCGTAGCGCGGCAGCAGCCAGGCTTCGACCACCTCCGGCGCCGAGGGGGCGGCGGCATTGGCGCGGCCGACGAAGATGGTCGTCAGCAGCGAGGCGGCCGCCACGGCGGCGGCAGGCACGCCATGCGCCACATGCCCCATTTGCGAGGCGAAGGCGAGGACCAGGGCGAAGGGTGAACGGCGCATGAGGAAATCCCCGGTTCGCGGAAGGCGGTCACAAACGAGAAACGTAGTCGATCAGGCGCTGGCGGTCGCGGGCGCCGAGCGCATCGAAACGCGTACGGGCGCCCGCCGCCTCGCCGGCATGCCAGCTGATGGCGGCGGCAACATCGGCGGCGCGGCCGTCATGCAGCAGGCCGGCGCGCTTTTCCAGCGTACGCAACAGGCCGGCAAGCGGCGCGGTGCGCCACTCGGCAGCGGCGGCGCCGGGCACGCCGGCCGGATCGGCCAGCCCCTCGCCCATGTCGTGCAGCAGCACGTCGGTGAACAGCGCCACCGTGCCGCCATCCGCCGTCGGCAGTGCCGGCCGATGGCAGGCGGCACAGCCGGTCGCGGCGAAAAGGCGGGCGCCGGCGGCATCCGGCTGCGCCTCCGGCACCTTCAGGCCGCGCAGATAGGCGACGATACGTTCGACGATAGCGGCGGAAATCTCCGGCTCGCCCTCGGCGTCGGGGCCGTGCGGCGCGCTGCGGCAGGCGGTCTGCGCTTCCGTGCAATCCCCCCAGGGCTCCATCCGCAGCGGCGTCGACAGGCCGAGATCGAGCGCGAAGGCTTCGGCCGTCTGGCCGGCCAGCGTCGGATGGCTGGCCTTCCAGCCGAAGCGTCCGATGCGCGAGCCGGCTTCCGGCGTGTCGAAGCGGCGCGCCCGGCCGCGCACGCCGTCGCCGTCGCGGTCCTCGGGGTCCTCCAGCGCCAGGATCGCCGCGTCGGGCACCTGTTCGAGCCGGCCGCGCCCACGCAGTTCAGGTGCCGCCCTCAGCGATACGTGCGTCGCCGGATCGAACGGCCCATAGCCGAGTGACTGAGGCTGCGGCACCGGCCGGCCGTTCCGGGTCGCCACACGGAAGCTTCCCTCGGCCGGCACGCCCGGCAGCGTCATCGTCTCCAGCCGGTGGCCATAGACCGGATCGCCGGAGCCGTCGGCACGAAACAGCGACAGCACCTGCCCGAGCCCCTCGGGCAGGCCGTGCGCGTCGGTGCGGGTCACGCCCGGCCCCGCCCCCGGATGACAGGCCGAACAGGACCGGGCGTCGAAGAGCGGGCCGAGCCCGTCATTGGCGCGGGTGGAGTTCGGCGCCGGCACCCAGGGCCGCTCGAACAGCGCCTTGCCGATGGCGCGGTCGAGGCCCGCCTCCTCCGCGGTCGCCGGCACGGTGCCGAGCATCAGCAGTGCTGCGGCGGCGGCAACCGCCCATGCCGTCATCTCAGACCACGCGGAACCAGCCCATCATGCCGGTCTCCATATGTTCGAGGATGTGGCAGTGGAACACCCAGTCGCCCGGCGCGGCGACGAAGGCGATCTCCACCGCCTCCCCCGGCTGGGTCAGCACGGTATCGGCGAAATGCTTCGGCAGCCGCCCTTTCGAGGAGCCGAGCACCGCGAAGGCATGGCCGTGCAGATGCACCGGATGCGGGTAGCGCGTCTCGTTCTTGATCTCGATCCGGTAGCTTTTCCCCGCCTCCATCCGTGCCAGCGGCGGCGGCAGATGACGCGCCTCGCCGGTCGGCCAGGATTGCTGGGCGATCGACCAGTAAGTCGCCCCGCCGACGCAGAGGCTGTCGATCAGCGCCTTGGCCAGCGGATCTTCCGGCGGCAGGCCGGTGTCCTTCACCGCCGCATCGGTCGCCTGCTGCAGCGTGAAGGAGTGGAACTCGGCCGCCTTGAGATCGGGCAGCGGCAGCTTCGGTGGCGGCAAGGCGAGCGGGCCCCCGCGCCGAGGCCGGCGCACCCGCCCCGCCGCGGCGATCGTGGCGAAGGTGAAGACGTCGGAGGCGCGATAATCGCCGATGGTTACCGGGCCGCCCTCCATCGGCATCCGCACCTGCACGTCGATGCGCTGCGCCGGCCCCATCCGCCAGATGCCGTCCGGCAGCGTGTCCATCGGCACCGGCGGCAAAGCGTGGCCGTCTATGGCGATCAGCCACGCCTCGGCGCCCTCGACGCCGATATCCATGACGCGGGTGGAATCGACGTTGAGAATGCGCAGCCGCACGTCGCCGCCGGCCGGCGCGGTCAGGTCGAGATGCACCCGGCCGTTCACCGTGCGGGTGGCGCCGAAGGTGCCGGCCTTGGCGGCGCCGTCCGGCTCGGACATCGGCAGGAACCCGCCCCGGTCGTCCAGCCGCCAATCCTTCAGGCACAGCACGTGCTCGGTGTCGAAGGCCGGATCGCGCGGGTCTTCGACCAGCAGCACCCCGACAAGGCCGCGCCCGGCCTGCCCGGTCTCGTCGCAATGCGGGTGGAAGAAGAACGTGCCGGGGTCGTCGAACGGAATGCGGTAGGTGAAACTGCCGCCCGGCTGAACCACCGGCTGGGTCAGCGTCGGCACGCCGTCATATTCGTTCGGCATGCGGATGCCATGGAAATGCACGGTCGAGGCCTCGGACAGGCCGTTCTCGAAACGCGCCTCCAGCCGCGTGCCGCGCGGCACGCGCACCAGCCGGAACTGGTCGCCGTCATAGGCATAGATGCGCGTCGCCGGCCTGTCGGGGCCGAGCAGCCGCAGTTCGGTCTCGCCGGCGGAAAGGGTGAGACGCTGCGTCGGCTCGAACGCCGCCGGCACGCGGGCGAGCCCGGTGCGTGCCGGCATCAGCGTCCCGCCGATGCCGACGGCCGCTCCTGCGGCCAGCAGGGCGCGGCGCGAGATGGCCGCGCCCGCTGTCATTGCCGTTTCCTCACTCGCCGACCTTGGAGGGATCGTCGAGGCTGTCGGAGCCTTCCACTTTGATCTTCAGCTTCAGCGCCGCGACCACGCCCTCGATGGCGCGGGTCTGGGCGACCAGCGAATCGACGCCCTTCTGCACCAGGGCGTTGCCCTCCGTGTTGCCCTCGCCAATCATCTGGTCATAGGCCTGCTTGCCGCTGTCGGCCTCGTCCTTGATCGCCTTGAGCGCCGCCAGGGCGGCGTCGATCTTGCCTTCGGCCTCCTCGGCCGGCTTCGGCGCCAGCGCCGCGGCATAGGCGGCGACCGACGGTCCCTCGACGACGCTGCCGTCGACGCGGGTGTATTTGCCGCGATAGATTGAGGCGATGCCCAGCTCGTCATAGAAATGCGAGTTGTGGGTGTTGTCGGAGAAGCAGTCATGCTCCTCCTCCGGGTCGTGCAGGATGAGGCCGAGCTTCATGCGCTCGCCGGCGAGTTCGCCATAGGAGAGCGAGCCGAGACCGGTCAGAATGGTGCCGAGCGCCGCCTTGTCCTTCTGCTTCAGCACCACCGCGCGGGCCTTGCCCTTGGCACCCCACGCCTTGGTCATGTCCTGCAGGTCGCTGACCAGCAGGTCGGTGGCGGCCTTGAGATAGGCGGCACGCCGGTCGCAATGGCCGTTGGTGCAGTTCTTGGTGTCGTAGTCGCTGGCGGGACGGTTGCCGGCGCCCGGCCCGGTGCCGTTCAGGTCCTGCCCCCACAACAGGAACTCGATAGCATGGTAGCCGATGGCGACGTTGGATTCGACGCCGCCGGCCTCCTGCAGGCTTTCGAGCAGCTTGGCGTTGATCTTGGTGGCGTCGATGGTCTTCTTGCCGACGCGGATCTTGGTGTTGGCGATCACGTTGGCGGTGTAGAGCGGGTTCTCGTCGGAGGTGGTGCCGTAGCCCTTGTCGACATAGTCGATCAGCCCTTCGTCGAGCGGCCAGGCATTCACCCGGCCCTCCCAGTCATCGACCAGCGCGTTGCCAAAGCGGAAGCCCTCGGTCTGCTGATAGGGCACGCGGGCGGCCTTCCACGCGGTGCGGGCCTTGTCGAGATTGGCCTGGGTCGGCTCGGCGATGAAGGCGTCGACCGCCACCTGCAGCGCCTTGGCGGTGGTGAGGGCGTCGGAATACATCGCCTCGGCGATATTGGCGTAGGTGACGACGACGTCGCGCACCTTCGGCGCCGGCTGGGCGTCGGCCGGACCGGCGGCAACCAGCGCCCCGAAGGCGACCGCCGCCATCAGCACCGTGGTGAACTTCTTCGGCGCGACGAATTTCGTGAGACTGGCTCGCATTCGGATTTCCTCCCGCCGCCACAGGGCGGCCCCTGTCCATGGACGCGAGTCCTACGCCACCGCACCAAGCAATCGCAAGATGTCAAATCTACCTTAGAACCATTATACTCTATAGCTACCTTAGGTCAGCAGCAAAATTCCTTGAAACGACATCAAATACTACGGCGCGTCAAATTATTTACCCGCTGCAAAGTCCGCCAGCGCTTCGACGAGGTCGCCCTCGATCACCTCGGCCAGCGGCCGCAATATCTTCGCCGCCTCGGTCCGGCGGCCGGGGCGCATGATCAGGATGACGGTCTCTGCACCGCCGCACGCCGGATCGCCGCAGGCGATCTCGCTGATGGAAATCGTGGTGTCGTCGTCGGCGCCCAGCAGCCGCCGCGCCTTCGCCGCAAGCTCCCGCGCCGCGTCCGGCGCCGCCTCGGCGGAACGTCCGCTCCGGAAAAACAGCCGCGCCATGCATTCCTCCCGCCACGCCGCGCCGCCAGCCGGCAACCGGCGCCATTGATCAAACAGGTAAGCCCACCCTCGCTGCACCGCAAGCGACGGCGCGGTTACTGGAACAGGTCAAAGTAATAAACTCGGAATCCAGTTTAGAACTATAATAATCGTTGAAGATAATCATTGTGCCTGCCGGAATCGTCGAGTAATCAAATCATCAAGTCCTCGACGGCACCGTGACCGCTGAAGAGGACCTTGGATCGAACCGTTCGCGAGGCCGTTTTCCCGGCTGGTCTCGTGAGCTGCGCGGGACGGTGGCACGCGCTCCCTCAGCTGCCGTCCCGCGCCATTCCTTCGCTCCCCTGGCTGTCGGCCGCATCCCAATCTCCTTGCCACGCCGCCGGTGCGGGCAGGCCCAGCCGATGCGCCATGCCGGTCGCCGCTCGCCAGCCGGTGGCGAAGCAGCCCTGCAGCAGATAGCCGCCGGTAGGCGCCTCCCAGTCCAGCATCTCGCCGGCGGCGAACACGCCCGGCCGCGCCCGCAGCATCAATTCGTCGGTCAGGGCCGGCCGGGTGACGCCACCGGCAGAGGAGATCGCCCGCTGGATACCGGCGAGGGCGGCGATCCGCAGCGGCACCGCCTTGGCCAGCGCGGCGAGGCCGGCCGGATCGGCGGGGAGCTGCGACGCGGCCTCGCGCATCAGTCCCAGCGCCACGGCAGGCAGCCCGGCTTTGCGCAGCCGGTTGGACAGCGTTTCGCCCTTGCGTCCCTCGGCAATGCGCTGCGCCAGCACCTCGGCGGCGAGATCGGGCCGCAGATCGAGGGTAAGCGTCGCCTCGCCCGCCGCCAAAGCGTCGCGCAGCCGGTCGGTGAGCGCATAGATGCCGCCGCCTTCCAGCCCCTGCGCGGTGATGACCGCTTCGCCGCGCAATTGCCGCCCGCCGGCGGCGAGGCCGATGCGCTTCAGCGGCTCGCCGGCGAAGCGCTGGCGGAACATCTCACTCCACGCCACCACCACGCCGGCATTGGCCGGCCGCAGCGGTCGCAGTTCGGCTCCCATCTCTGCCAGCAGCGGCACCCAGCCGCCATCGGTGCCGAGCCGCGGCCAGCTCGCCCCACCAAGCGCCAGCAGCGTGGCGTCGGCGGCCAGCGCGATCTCGCCCTCGGGGGTCGAAAAACGCAGTCGCCCGGCCTCGTCCCACCCCAGCCAGAGCTGGCGCGGCGCGAAGGTCACGCCGAGCCCGTCGAGCCGCCGCAGCCAGGCGCGCAGCAGCGGCGAGGCCTTGAAGCTTCTCGGAAACACCCGGCCGCTGGAGCCGACGAAGCTCGGCTCGCCCAAGTCCTCCATCCAGCCGCGCAGGCGGGCCGGCGGGAAGGCATCGATCATCGGGGCAAGCCAGTCCGTCGCCGTGCCATAGCGGGCGAGGAAGCGCTCGCGCGGCTCGGAATGGGTGAGGTTGAGGCCGCCGCGACCGGCCATCAGGAATTTGCGCGCCGGGGCCGCCATCCGGTCGTGAACCGTCACCTGCGCCCCCGCCTGGACGAGCACCTCGGCCGCGAGGAGGCCGGCCGGCCCGGCGCCGATGATCGACACGACGGGACGGGCGGTGAAAGGCGAGTCGTTTCCGGTCATTGGCACCATCGGCTGAAGCTTTGAATCAGGACAAGGCAGGCAGAGGCGGGCGGGCAGGCTTCATCGAGACGAACCAAAGGCTTGGCAGCGGCGGCTCGGAGCGCTCCTCCGCCGCGCAACGCCGGAGCGGCGGCCGCGGAGGAACTGATTCCGCGTCTCCCGGCAGCCCCTTGGCCGGTCACGTCTTTTGCGGGTCGGCGACATCGCAGATGCGCAGGCTCGGCTGCGCCCTCCCCTGCCAGCTGTCGACCTCCAGCATGCCGGCGACGTGGCGGGTTTCCCCCCGGCTGCCCAGCAACGCCTCGCCAAGCGACGTCGCCGCCGCCCGAAAGGCCACGCCGGAGAGCACCGAACCGTCGGCGGCGCGCAGACGCACCCGCACCTGGTCAGCACTGCCGGCCTCGGCATAGACGATGCGATGCGCGGGAAAGGCGAAGACCGGCGACGGATTGCCGGCACCATAGGGACCGGCGCGCTCGACCAGCTCGATCAGTTCGGGCGTCGCCGCGCCGGCCGACAGGGCACCATCGACCACCGTCTCGTCGATATGGCGCGCGCGCTCCACCGGGCTTGCCAGTTCCTCTTCCAGATAGGCGCGCAACGCCCCGAGTTGCTCGCGCTCCACGGTGAGCCCGGCCGCCATGGCGTGGCCGCCGCCCTTTACCAGCAGCCCGCGCTCCACCGCCCCGCGCACGGCGCGGCCGATATCGACGCCGGGAATCGAGCGCGCCGAGCCGGCGCCATGCGCACCGGTGAAGGCGATGGCGAGGGCCGGGCGGCCGAACTTCTCCTTCAGCCGGGCCGCCACCAGCCCGACCACGCCGGGGTGCCAGCCCTGCCCGCTCGCCAGGATCACCGGGCTTGTCCCCTCGCGGCCGAGCGCGGCCTCCGCTTCGGCCTCGGCCTGGGCGACGATCGCCTTTTCCACCACCTGCCGCTCGGCATTCAGCCGGTCGAGTTCGGCGGCGAGCGCGCCCGCCTCGATCGGGTCGTGGCTCAGCAGCAGCCTCGTGCCCAGCGCGGCGTCGCCGATCCGCCCGCCGGCATTGATGCGCGGCCCCAGCAGGAAGCCGAGATGCCAGGCCCTGGGCGGGCCGGAGAGCCGCGCCGCGTCCATCAGCGCCGTCAACCCCGGCCGGTCGCGCCGGCGCAACACCGCGAGGCCCTTGGTGACGAAGGCGCGGTTGAGGCCGGTCAGCGGCACCACGTCGGCCACCGTGCCCAAGGCCACCAGGTCCAGCATGGCGAGCAGGTCCGGCGCCGGCCGCTCGGTCGTCCACCAGCCGCGCCGGCGCAATTCGCGCACCAGCCCGACGACGGTGACGAAGACGAGGCCGGCCGCACAGAGATGGCCGAGGCCGGAAAGGTCGTCGACCCGGTTGGGATTCACCAGCGCCGCCACCGGCGGCAGCGCCTCCCCGGCCTGATGATGATCCACCACCACCACATCGAGGCCGATCTCGGCGGCGCGGGCGAAGGGCTCGAAGCTCATGGTGCCGCAGTCGACGGTGACCAGCAGGCTTGCCCCGGCGGCCCGCAGCGCCTCGATGGCCGGAACGTTCGGTCCGTAACCCTCGAAGATGCGATCGGGAATATGGAAAGCCGGGTCGAGCCCGCCGGCGCGCAGCACCTCCACCAGCAGCGCGGTGGCGGTGGCGCCGTCGACATCATAGTCGCCGAAGACCGCCACCTTCTCGCCGCCCATCACCGCATCGGCGAGCCGCGCCACCGCCGGCGGCATGTCGGTCAGCGTGTCGGGATCGGGCAGCAGATGCTTGACCGTCGGGTCGAGATAGGCCGGCACCTCGTCGAGGCCGACGCCGCGGCCGGCGAGCACGCGGGCGAGCAGTTCCGGCACGCCATGACGCTGGGCGATGGCAAGCGCGAGCGAAGTACCGCGCGCATCGAGCCGATCGCGCCAGAAGCGGCCGGTCGCCGAGCGGGCGACGCCGAGAAAGGCGCGGGCCGGCGGCGGAGCGAGGGGAAGGTCGAGACTCATGGCTGCATAGAGCCCCAACGACGGCGCCGCGTCGAGGCCCTCGCCTCAGGGGCGGAAGGTCTGGCGCACGAAATCGCGGAACAGCAACACTTGCCGCGGCAGGATCGAGGGGTCGCGCAGTGCCCGTCCCATTACCAGCCCGCCTTCGATCAGCGTCGACATCATGTCGGCGAGGGCATTGAGATCGACCGGCTCCGCCGGCGGATAGGCCGCAATGATCCGGGCGAACCGCTCGCGGAACCGCACCCGCCAGGACAGCACGCTCTGCGCGTTCAGTTCATGGATCGTGCGGTCGAACAGTTGGTCCTGGTAGCAGAGCGTCGCGGCGATACAGCCCGGATGCGCCTCCGGCAGCGCCGCCATCATTTCCGCGAACAGGCGCAGCGCCACCAGGAAGCCATGCAGAGGGTCGTCATTGAGTTCGTCCGCACGGCGGAACAGGTCGTCGAGCAGTTCGCGCTCACGCACGATGTGCCGCTCCAGCAGTGCCCGCGCCAGGTCGTTCTTGTCCTTGAAATGATAGAAGAAGCCGCTCTTGGTGATGCCGACCCCGGCCACCAGTTCCTCGATCGAGGTGGCGACGAATCCCTTCGCCAGCACCTGCTGCTCGGCGAGATCGAGCAGGCGCTTGCGCGTGTCGACGCTGCGCCGTCGCGACAGTGGCTCGAATTGGGACGAGGACATGAGCTTACTGTACCATAGGTAAAGCTCGCCGCACCCGCCCGGCGGGCAAGCAATCGGCCCACGGGCGCGATGTCGTCGTAAATAGCTGTGCTGGTGCGCGAAATCGCGAACCGGCCGGCACTGGACCATGCGAACGCTAGGCGCGGCGGCTCGATCCGGCATAATCCGCCGCGAAACCGGGGGCGCCGCACCGCCCAATGATCGCCGGGAGGATCAGAATGTCCAAGTATCGCCACGCCCTGCCGCTGCTGTCCGACGACGTCTTCATCATGGATGGCGGCATGGAGACCACCTTCATCTTTCACGAAGGCATCGACCTGCCCTGTTTCGCGTCCTTCGACCTGATGAAGGATGAGGACGGCCGCGAGCGACTGCGGGCCTATTATGCGCGCTACGCCGAACTCGCCCGCGCGCGGGGCGTCGGCTTCGTTCTCGACGCGCCGACCTGGCGGGCCAATGCCGATTGGGGCGCCAGGCTCGGCTTCGATGCCGCCGCCCTCGCCGATGTGAACCGCCGGGCCATCGACCTGCTGGTCGAGCTGCGGCAGCGCTACGAGACCCCCGCCTCGCGCATGGTGGTGAGCGGCGTGGTCGGGCCGCGCGGCGACGGCTACCAGACCGGCATCCTCATGACCGCCGAGCAGGCGGCGCAATACCACGCCGCGCAGATCGAGACCTTCGCCGGCAGCGAGGCCGACATGGTGGGCGCCTATACGCTCAACTATGTGGAGGAGGCGGTCGGCATCGCGCTGGCCGCCAAGGCGGCGGACCTACCGTCGGTGATCTCCTTCACGCTGGAGACCGACGGGCGGCTTCCTTCCGGCCAGAACCTGCGCGAGGCGGTGGAACAGGTGGATGCCGAGAGCGGCGGCGCGCCAGCCTATTTCATGATCAACTGCGCCCACCCGACCCATTTCGAGAGCCTGATCGCCGCCGGTGGCGACTGGCTCGACCGGGTGCGCGGGGTCCGGGCCAACGCGTCCTCCCGCAGCCATGCCGAGCTCGATGCGGCGCCCGATCTCGATGCCGGTGATCCGGTGCAGCTGGGCCAGCAATATCGCAGCCTGCGGGAGCGGATGCGCCATCTCACGGTGCTCGGCGGCTGCTGCGGCACCGACTACCGGCACATCGAGCAGATCTGCGTCGCCTGCCTGCCGGCGCAGCAGGCGGCCTGAGCGGCGGGCGCGGCGTCACCGGCGCGTCATCGGGGCGTTACGTCACCGACATGCTCCGGCGTCACAGGAGGGACATCGCGGCGCGCGTGCCGCACATTCCTTCAGGAGACCTGCCATGACCCGCACCTCGTTCCGTGCGTCCCTGCTCGCCGGTGCCGCCCTGGCACTGGTCGCGCTGGCGCCGGCCGCGCACGCCGACCAGGCCTTTCCCGCCACGCTCGCCGGCCATGCCGTGCTGCCGGCCGAGAGCTTTATCGAGGTGCCCGCCGACGCTCCGGCCGACCTCAAGACCTCCGGCAAATACACCACCGGCAAACGGGTCGAGGCGATCGGCACAGTGGAAGGCAAATCGGCCGGGCGCCCCACCGGCGTGTCGGTGCCGTTCAAGGGACAGCCGCTTCAGGGCCATTCCGGCATCAAGGTGATGGCGGATGGCTCGTTTTGGATCATCACCGACAACGGCATGGGCGCCAAGGCCAACAGCCCGGATTCGGCGCTCTACCTCAACCGCTACAAGATTGACTGGCAGACCGGCCGGTTCGAGCGCCTCGAGACCGTCTTCCTTACCGATCCGGACAAGAAGGTGCCGTTCCGCATCGTCCATGAGGGTACCGAGAAGCGCTATCTCACCGGTGCCGACTTCGATCCCGAGAGCTTCCAGATCATCGGCGACGACTTTTGGATCGGCGAGGAATTCGGCCCCTACCTGATCCGTACCGACAAGAGCGGCAAGGTACTCGGCGTCTTCGAGACGGTGGCCGGGGAAACCCCGGTGCGCTCGCCCGATCATTACGCCGTCACCTCACCCGGCGCGCCGAACGCCACCGCCGAGTTCAACGCCCGCCGCTCCAAGGGCTATGAGGGCATGGCCGCCTCCAAGGACGGCAAGTTCCTCTACGCGCTGCTGGAAGGCCCGCTGTGGGATGCGGCGAAAAAGGATTGGCAGAAGACCGCCGAGGGCAAGGAATTCCTGCCGATCCTCGAATTCGACGTCGCCGGCCAGAAGTGGACCGGCCGCATCTGGCAGTACCCGCTGGAGCAGAACGGCAACGCCATCGGCGATTTCAACATGATCGACGCCACCACCGGCCTGATCATCGAGCGCGACAATGGCGAAGGCACCGCCGACAAGGCCTGTGCCGCCGGCACCAGGGGGCCGGACTGCTTCCACGACCTCGCCAGGTTCAAGCGCATCTACAAGATCGAGCTGACCGACGCCAATGCCGGCGGGCTGGTGCGCAAGATCGGCCATATCGACCTGATGGCCATTGCCGACCCGGACAAGAAGTCCCGCAAGCCGCTCACCGACGGCAAACTCGCCTTCCCGTTCTTCACCATCGAGGACGTGGACGTCGTCGACGCCACCCACATCGTAGTCGGCAACGACAACAACCTGCCGTTCTCCTCCTCGCGCGACCCGAAGAAGGCCGACGACAACGAGTTGATCCTGCTCGAAGTCGGCGAGTTCCTGAAGGCGAAGTAACGCGGAGACCGCGATCGTCCGGCCG
>NZ_JAVDUX010000024.1:0-60092 GCF_031456575.1 Ancylobacter sp. 3268 | reverse complement strand
GGCTGCCCGGCGGGCCACGCCGGGAACGGCACGGTGTCGTTCCGCTCGGATGATTTCGAAGCCCTGCGCGCAGCGGCTGAGGCAGGCTTGGGTGTGGCATTCCTGTCGAGCTGGGTCGCCGGCCCGGATGTCAGGGCGGGAAGGCTGGTCCGACTGCGGCTCGGCGACGAGGCTTGGAACGCGGCGCCCGGCGGCATCTTCCTTCTGCGCGCCCTCGCCCAGCCGAGCGCGAAGGTGCGCGCCTTCACCGAGGCATTGCGTGCGTCTATCGGAAGTCCGCCGAGTTGGGAGCCGTGATCGAATAGCACTTGAATGGGCGTGGCGCGCCAGCAGCAGACGTTGCTCGGTGCGCGTCTGAACGCCCGGTATGGGGCCGGTGGCAGACTGGCCGGTTTTGGCTGCCGCTGTCCAGATAAGCGCCGTTCTACAGCCGACCTCATTTCGGTCATTCCAGCGATACTTGGGAAAGCCCAAATGCTGCCGAGCAATAGACATCTCGGGCAATCATGGAGAGCGCTAGTCCCATCTCGAAGTGTCACCCCTAGGAAGTGCCTGCTCCTGCTGCATCCATCTCGGGATATGTCCCGACCCTAGGCTTCGTAGACCGCTGTCGAAGGAGCCCTACTCCGACGGGCAGTCGCACGAGCAACAGTCGTACCGAAGAACATGAACGATCCCGCTGAGGATGATGCGGTCCTCGGCCATGACATGCCGGGACGAAACACCTAGTCGCCGGCGGACGACGACGGCGTCACCTCACTTCGGGGCGGCTTCGAGGGCGCGCCAGATCCTTCGTGCATTATAGGTGATGTGAGACGCCGACTCCGAAACCTCGGCGCGTTCCTGCTCGGTCGAGCGGCGCCTGATCGCCTCGGCATGAAGGAGAATGGCGGTCAGCGCATTCACGATATCGGTGGGCCGGGCCATTTTCGACGTCCTCGAATTTATGAGATTGGAATCCGGCCACTCTGGCGGCGTCGACTCAATACACGCGCTCGGCGGGCGGTATTGCTGCGATGTCATTGGACAAAGGTTTGAGGTGCACGGGCCGGTAGTCGATACGGCTCTGGTCGTGGGCATCGAGCCAACAATAAGTGTGCTTCAGCCAGTGTTGATCATCCCGTTTCGGGAAGTCCTCGCGTGCGTGCGAGCCTCGGCTCTCTGTGCGTCCGATGGCTGAACGAAGGCTCACCAGTGCCTGGCTCATCATGTTGTCGAGTTCCAGCGCCTCGACAAGTTCACTGTTGAAGATCATAGAGCGATCCGCGAGGCGAAGGTCGCCACGAAGCCGGGCGGCGACCTCGTCAAGCTGGCCAGAGCCTCCATCGAGGAGCGATCCGTCCCGAAACACCGCGCAGTGACGCTGCATCACCAGTTGCATGGCGAGACGCAAGCCGCCGACGTCGCTGTTGCCGTTGGCCCAGCGGAGGCGGTCGAAACGCGACAGTGCCCGCTCTGTCGCCTCCCGCGGCATGGGGGCGTGCTTTTCGCCGGGACGGACGCATGCCGCGGCCCGGATCGCCGCCGCCCGGCCGAATACGATGATGTCGAGCAGCGAGTTCGAGCCGAGGCGGTTCGCGCCGTGAACTGACACGCAGGCGTTTTCGCCGATGGCCATGAGGCCGGGCACAACCATCTCGGGGTTCGCGCGGCGGCTCGTCACCACCTCGCCATGAAGATTGGTCGGCACACCACCCATGTTGTAGTGCACGGTCGGCAGCACCGGGATTGGCTCGCGCGTGACGTCGACCCCGGCGAACACCCGCGCCGTCTCGCTGATGCCCGGCAGGCGGCTATGCAGCAGGTCGGCGCTGAGGTGTTCGAGGTGGAGGAGGATGTGATCCTTTCGCGGTCCGCAGCCGCGGCCCTCGTTGATCTCGATGGTCATCGCGCGGCAGACCACATCGCGTCCGGCCAGGTCCCGGGCGCTGGGCGCGTACCGCTCCATGAACCGCTCGCCCTCCGCATTGGTCAGGTAGCCGCCTTCCCCGCGCGCTCCCTCGGTGACGAGGCAGCCCGACCCGTAGATGCCGGTGGGATGGAACTGAGTGAATTCCATGTCCTGCAGCGGCAGGCCGGCGCGCAGCGCCATGGCGTTGCCGTCGCCCGTGCAGCTGTGGGCGGCGGTGCAGGAGAAGTAGACGCGACCATAGCCGCCGGTGGCGAGAATGGTCCGGTGGGCGTGGAACCGGTGCAGCGTTCCCGCCTCGAGGTTCCAGGCGATCAGGCCGAGGCAGGCGCCCGCCGCGTCCATCAGCAGGTCGAGGGCCAAATATTCGATGAAGAATGCGGTGCGGTGTTCGAGGCAGCGCTGGTAGAGCGTGTGCAGGATGGCGTGGCCGGTGCGGTCCGCGGCCGCGCAGGTGCGCTGGACCATCGCCTTCCCGTAGCCGAGCGTCTGGCCGCCGAACGGGCGCTGGTAGATGCGCCCGTCCGCGGTCCGCGAGAAGGGCACGCCGTAATGCTCGAGTTCGAGCACGGCCGACACCGCCTCGCGGCACATGTATTCGATGGCGTCCTGATCGCCGAGCCAGTCCGACCCCTTGACGGTATCGTACATGTGGAACCGCCAGTCGTCGCCGTCGCCCATATTGTCGAGCGCGGCGGCCATTCCACCCTGCGCGGCCACGGTGTAGCTGCGCGTCGGGAACAGCTTGGTGACGCAGGCGGTCTTGAGGCCCGACGTCGCCATGCCCAGCGCGGCACGCAGGCCTGCCCCGCCGGCGCCGACGATCACCACGTCATAGAAATGATCCATGATTTGGTAGGAGCCCATCGGACGCACCCCGGTCACTGGCCGGCGCTCTGGCCGCCGTCGACATGCAGGATCTCGCCCGTGACGAAGGGGGCGTTCTCAAGATAGAGCACCGCGCCGACAACATCGGCGATGTCGCCCATGTGGCCGAGCGGATGCATCCCATCGAGCGCCGCGTGGGTCTCGCTGGGGTGCATGGGCGTGCGAATGATGCCGGGCGACACGGCGTTCACCCGTATGCCCTGCTTCGCGTATTCGATGGCTAGCGAGCGCGTCGCCGCGTTCAGCCCGCCCTTGGTCAGCGCCGCCAGCACCGCCGGCACGCTCGAATTCCCGCGTTCGGCCAGTGTCGTGGTGATCTGGACCACATGGCCGGTCCGGCGCTTTTTCATCTCGGCGATGGCGAACTGGGTGATGTGGAAGAAGCCCGCCGTATTGACTGCGAGGACGGCGGCATAGTCGGCTTCGGTGTACTGCGTGAAGGGCTTGGCGATGAAGATGCCGGCATTGTTGACAAGCGTATCGATGCGCCCGAACCGGGTCATTCCGGCCGCTATAGTCCGCTGCGCGGTGTCGCGCTCGGCGATGTCGCCGGCGACCGTCAGGATGTCGGGATCGTCGGTGGGCCCGAGGGTGCGGGCCGTCGCGACGACCCGGTAACCGATCTCGCGATAGGCGCGGACCAGGGCGGCACCCATGCCGCGGGAGGCGCCCGTAATGACGGCGACTTTGCTGTCCATAGCGCGTTCCTCACTCACCGATCCGGCCGACATAGTGGCCGAGCCGCGTCTCGACATCGCCGGGTTTGTGGAAGCCGAGGTCCATCAGCTTGCGGATGCGCTTCTGCGCCGCCGGCCGGTTGAGGGAGGCGAGGAAGGCATCCCATTCCGGTGTAATCTCGGAATCCGCTGGCAGGCTGGCGATGTTCACCAGTTTCTTGGTCTCCACCAGCGCCTGGCGATCGAAGGTGGCGATGCGGGTCGCCAGAGCGTCGACGAAGCCGTCGAGTCCCGCGTCGGCAAACGATCGGTTGACATAGCCATAGCGCTCAGCGAGTTCGCCCCCGATATCGTCGGCGCCGAGCAGCACCTCGAGCGCGCGTCCGCGCCCGATGAGGCGCGGCAGCCGGGCCATCGGGCCGCCGCCCGGCACCAGGCCGGCGCCGACCTCCCACTGCGACAGCACCGCCTTTTCACGGCTGGCAAAGCGCATGTCGCTGGCGAGGGCGAGTTCGCTGCCAACACCTGTCGCCCGTCCGCGGATCTTGGCGATCGAGACCACAGGGGCACGGCTAATTCGCACCAGCAGGTCCGGCAGCTGCGGCAGCCCCGTCGGCCCGGGTGGCAGATCCAGCGTGTCCTTGGGATCGGCGAGAAAATCATAGTGGGTGATGAAGAAGCCATCGACGGCACTGTCGAAGACAACCACCTTAACTTGCGGGTCGGTCTCCAGGGCTTCCACCAGCGACCTCAGCGCCGGGAGGTGTTTGGGCCCGAATATATTGAGCGGCGGATTGTCGAATATGACCCGCCAGTACGCTGGGGAAGAGCGGTCGATCCTGATGAATTGATCCGGCATTTTCTGCCTCCATGCCCGGTGAGTTCGGTGAGCGAACCAATTGGCAGAGGTGGCGTCCGGTCTCTATTGCCCCAACGTATCGGCGATACCATCGTATCGGGTGTGCGCCGCCTGCGCCGTCCTCTCGGTGCCGGCGGAGCCTGACCGCACCTCGCGACGCATCCCAGCCCGCGCGTGATCGCGGCTGGCGCGGCCGCCGTTTCCCTGAAAAGCCATTGCCGGTCGGCGTGATCTACTTCCCGCCCACCAGGTCGGCGCAAGGATTGCCGGAGATCATCGACGGTCGTGGGCGACGTCGCGCGCGATGCCGGACCGATATCAAAGTATCGGCGATAC
This sequence comes from Ancylobacter sp. 3268, assembly GCF_031456575.1. Classification (NCBI taxonomy): domain Bacteria; kingdom Pseudomonadati; phylum Pseudomonadota; class Alphaproteobacteria; order Hyphomicrobiales; family Xanthobacteraceae; genus Ancylobacter; species Ancylobacter sp. 3268. The sequence continues at coordinate 55,423 of NZ_JAVDUX010000024.1, read as the reverse complement.
CATCGTGCAATCGCCACGGCGGACCCAGCCACCGAATATTGCGGTCGAAACCTGCTCGATCAGCCACCGTCCTGACTGCTGAGGAGAACCGCCATGTTCAAGACGCCCTCTCACCTCACCCGGCGCGATGTCCTGATCGCCGCCGCCGCTGCTGGAGCCGCCACCATGACGCCCTCGCCGCTCTCTGCCGATGCCGGCACCATCAAGCCGTTCCGAGTGCATGTCCCGGAGGCAGCGATTGCCGATCTGCGCCGTCGGATCGCCGCCACGCGGTGGCCGACGCCGGAACTGGTCGGCGACGCGACGCAGGGCGTGCAGCTCGCCACCATGAAGAAGCTGGCGGGCTACTGGGAAAGCGAGCACGACTGGCGCAAGATCGAGGCGCGGCTGAACGCCCTGCCGATGTTCGTCACCGAGATCGACGGGCTCGACATTCACTTCATCCATGTTCGCTCGAAGCATCCCGGCGCGCTACCGGTGATCATCACCCATGGCTGGCCGGGTTCAGTGATCGAGCAGCTCAAGGTGGTCGGCCCGTTGACCGATCCGCTCGCCCATGGCGGCACCGCCGAGGATGCGTTCGACGTTGTCATCCCCTCGCTGCCCGGCCACGGCTTCTCCGGCAAGCCGACCGTCACGGGGTGGGATCCGCAGCGGATCGCCCGGGCCTGGACGGTACTGATGAAACGCCTCGGCTACACACGGTTCGTCGCGCAGGGCGGCGACTGGGGCGACGCGGTGTCCGAACAGATGGCCGTCCAGGCGCCGCCGGAGCTACTCGCCATCCACACCAACATGCCGGCGACAGTGCCGGCCGATATCGCCGCGCTGCTGGCGAGCGGCGCGCCTGCCCCGGCCGGCCTGTCGCCCGACGAAGCGAACGCTTACGCCCAGCTCGATTTCTTCTACAAGCACGGCCTCGGCTATGCGCAGGAGATGGCGAACCGCCCGCAGACGCTCTACGCGCTCGAGGATTCGCCGATCGGCCTCGCCGCCTGGATGCTCGACCACGATGCGCGCAGCTACGAGCTCATCGCCCGCGTGTTCGACGGGGCGTCCGAAGGGCTGAGCCGCGACGACATCCTCGACAACATCTCGCTTTATTGGTTCACAGGCACGGCGATCTCCTCCGCCCGGCTATACTGGGAGAACAAGCTCGCCTTCTTCGCCCCGAAGAACATCGCCATACCGGTGGCCGTCAGCGTATTTCCCGACGAGATCTACGCGGCACCGCGCAGCTGGGCAGAAAAGGCGTTCCCGAAGCTCATCCACTTCAACCGGCTGCCCAGGGGCGGCCACTTCGCCGCCTGGGAGCAGCCGGCCGCCTTCACCACCGAGCTGCGCGCGGCCTTCCGGCCGCTCCGCTCATGAGCCGCGACGCATCGACAACCGACTGAACGCGCCCTCCTTCCGTTCGCTTCCGCCAAGGGAGACGTCGCTATGAATTCCCAGAGCAAGCTTCTCTACACCGCCAGGGTCCGCACCACCGGCGGACGCGAGGGCGGCACCTCGCGCAGTTCCGACGGCAATCTTGATCTGCGCATCTCGCCGCCCGGCGGCCACGGCACCGGAACCAACCCGGAGCAGCTCTTCGCCGCGGGCTGGTCGACCTGCTTCGAGAGCGCGATCGGCATCGCCGCGCGCAAGGCCAAGGTCGCGCTGCCGCCCGGCCTCTTCATCGACGCGGAGGTCGACCTCAGCCTGGTCGACGGGTTCTATACGCTGAGCGCCCGGCTCGACGTCCACCTGCCGGGCGTGCCGCGGGACGTCGCGCAAGCGCTGGTCGACGAGGCCCACACCCTTTGCCCCTATTCGCGCGCCACGCACGGCAACATCCGTGTCGCGACGACGGTGACGGTCTGACGCTCATGGACGGGCGTCGGGGAGGACAGGCGATGAGAACTTCACCCGGTTGCGACACCCCGGACACCGGGCGTCGACGCTTCATCGGCCGGACGGTGGCGATGGCGGCCGTCGCGGAACTCGGCATGTCGCCGGTCGCGCGGGCGCAGGCCCCCACGGCCGGGTTCGATCAGGTTCGGCAGATCCGGGCCGGTTCGCTGAGCATAGGCTATGTCGATGCCGGCCCAAAGGATGGGCCCCCCGTCATCCTGCTGCATGGTTGGCCCTACGACATCCACAGCTATGCCGAGGTCACCGAGATACTGGCGGCGCGCGGCTTCCGGGTGGTTGTGCCGTTCCTGCGCGGCTACGGTTCGACGCGCTTTCTGGACGACGCTGCCCCCCGCAACGGCCAGCAGACAGTGCTGGCGCTTGACGTGCTGGCGCTGATGGATGCGCTGGCGATCCCGAGCGCCATCATCGGCGGCTATGACTGGGGCGCGCGGACCGCCGACATCGTGGCCGCGCTCTATCCGGCGCGCTGCGCGGCCCTCGTCTCCGTCAGCGGCTACCTGATCGGCAGCCCGGCGGCGAACCGGCGCCCGCTGCCGCCGGCGGCGGAACTCGCGTGGTGGTACCAGTTCTACTTCGCCACCGAACGCGGCCGGACCGGCTACGCGGCCAACACGAGCGACTTCGCGCGGCTGATCTGGCGCACCGCGTCGCCGCGGTGGAATTTCGACGAGGCGACCTTCGCCCGCTCGGCGGCGGCGTTCGATAATCCGGACCATGTCGCCATCGTCATCCACAACTACCGCTGGCGCCTCGGGCTGGCCGAGGGCGAGCCGCAGTACGACGCCATCGAGCAGGCGCTCGCCGCCGGCCCGGTGATCGCGGTGCCGACCATCACAATGGAAGGCGACGCCAACGGCGCCCCGCATCCGCGCCCGGAAGATTACGCCGCCAAGTTCACCGGCCGCTACGAGCACCGCACGGTCGGCGGTGGCGTGGGCCACAACCTGCCGCAGGAAGCCCCGCAGGCCTTCGCGCAGGCCGTCATCGATCTGAGCCACGGGTGATCGCAATGACGCATTCGACCACCTACCAGACCATCGCTATCGATGGGCTGCCGGTCTTCTACCGGGAGGCCGGCCCGCGCGATGCCCCGGTGCTCGTGCTGCTGCACGGCCTGCCGTCCTCCTCGCGCATGTACGAGCCGCTTCTGCAGCGTCTGACGGATCGCTACCGTCTCATCGCCCCCGATTATCCCGGCTTCGGACACAGCGCGTCGCCGACGCCAGCCGAGTTCGCCTACACCTTCGACCACCTTGCCGAGGTCATGACAGCGTTCACGGCCGCGCTTGGCCTGTCGCGCTACAGCCTCTTCATGCAGGACTATGGCGGCCCGGTCGGGCTGCGCATGGCGATGGCCCATCCCGCACGCGTCGACGCGCTGATCATCCAAAACGCGGTTGCCCACGAGAGCGGTCTCAGCGAGCTGTGGGGGCCACGACGGGCGTTCTGGGCCGACCGCGCGGCGCACGAGGTGGAACTACGCCACAACCTGCTCTCGCTGGAGGCCACACGCCGTCGTCACGTCGGCAGCGACCCGCGGATCGAGCTCTACGATCCCGATCTGTGGACTGATGAGTTCGCGTTCCTTAGCCGGCCGGGCCAGGCGGATATCCAGATCGAGCTGTTCTACGACTATCGCTCGAACGTCGCCGCCTATTCGTCCTGGCAGGATTGGCTGCGCCGCACCCAGCCGCGCCTGCTGGTGATCTGGGGCAAGTACGACCCTTCCTTCGATATCTCCGAGCCCGACTCCTATCAGCACGACGTGCCAGGGGCCGAGGTTCACATTCTAGACGCCGGCCACTTCGCGCTGGATACGGCCCCCGATGAGGTCGCCGAGATCGTACGCGGATTTCTGGGCGACGTCCCCGCCGGCATTCCCGCAGGCCGCTTCACCGCGATGACCTGACCCATTCCACAAGGAATCTAGCCATGAATGATACCGAAATCGTCGATTCCAGCTTCAGCGCCACGATCAACGCGCCCATCGACAAGGTCGATATCCCGGCATGGTGCTTCTCGCTGCCGGAGAAGGAATACCAGGGCTGCTCGCCCGCCCACATCGCCGCGGGATTCACCACCGCACCCGACGGCCGGCGCATGTCGATCAATGTCGAGGTGATCGGCGGGAGCCTCATGGTCCAGCACTATGTCGAGACCCTCGGCCGAAAGGATCATCTGGTGCTCGAATCGGAATCCGACATCTTCACGCCGACGGGCCGGACGACGCTCCATATCCGCTGGGAACTGAGCGTCCGGCCGATCGACGAGCGCAGCTGCGAGTTCACCAATCACGTCCGCTCGACCGCGACCGAAGCGTTCCGCACCTTCCTCGATCGCCAGGGGATTCCATTTGACGTGTTCCGCGCCCAGCGGGCGCCGATGTCGATCGCCCACAACCGGGGCGAAACCCCGCTCTTTGCCGCGAGCATTGAGCGCGCGGCGCTCGCCCGGTGAGATGCTGAGCACCCGTGGAGACAAGACATGATGCCAACGGATTATGAGAGGCGGTCGACGGCGCTTCTGTTCGTCGATCCCTACAACGACTTCCTCTCCGAAGGCGGCAAGATATGGCCACGCGTCAGGGAGGTCGCCGAGGAGGTCGGCCTGATCGACAACCTGCGGCGCATCAACGGCGCCGTTCGCGCGGCGGGCCTCAGGGTGTTCATCGTGCCGCATCGGCGCTGGGAGCCCGGCGACTATGAATGCTGGTGCTACCCCAATCCGACTCAGCGGGCGATCATGAAGCGGCATTCCTTCGCGCGCGGCGAATGGGGCGGCGACTGGCACCCCGATTTCGCGCCGCGACCGGGCGACATCGTCGTCAAGGAGCACTGGGCGCAGAGCGGCTTCGCCAATACCGACCTCGACCAGCAACTGCGCCAGCACGGCATCACCCATGTGATCCTGGTCGGCCTGCTGGCCAACACCTGCATCGAATCGACCGGGCGCTTTGCCATGGAGCTCGGCTTCCATGTGACGCTGGTGCGCGATGCGACGGCGGCCTTCTCGCCGGAAATGATGCATGCCGCCCACGAGCTGAACGGCCCCACTTTCGCGCACGCCATACTGTCGACGCAGCAGTTGATCGAGCGGCTTCCAGCCCCGCCGGCGTGAGGCGGCCCGTCCCCGAACAGATGATCGTGAGGCGCCCGATGACGCAGCAGATCGAGATCGACCGTCCGGCCCGCGGCTACTGGCGGGCGACTTTCCACAACCCGCCGATCAACTTGGTCGATCTCGACACGATTGCCGAGCTCAGAGAGCTGGTCGGGCGCCTGGAGACGGACCCAGGCGTGAACGTCGTGGTTTTCGTCAGCCGCGACACCGATTTCTTCCTAGCCCATTACGACGTGCTCGCCGACAAGGCGCGCACCGCGGCGATGACGCCGGGGCCGACCGGCATGCACCCCTGGCTCGATGTCCTGGTGCGTCTCAGCCGCGCGCCGGCCGTGTCGATCGCCGCTGTCCGCGGGCGCGCCCGCGGCGCCGGCAGCGAGTTCGCGCTCGCCTGCGACATGCGCTTCGCCAGCGCGGAGAAGGCCATCCTCGGCCAGTTCGAAGTCGGCATCGGCGCCGTGCCGGGCGGCAACCCGATGGCGCGGCTGGCGCAACTGATGGGGCGAGGGCGCGCCCTCGAGGCCGTCCTCGCCGCGGACGACTTCCCCGGCCGGCTCGCCGAGCGCTACGGCTATGTCAACCGCGCCCTGCCGGACGGCGAGCTCGACGTGTTCGTTGATGGCCTCGCCCGGCGCATCGCCGGCTTCGACAAGGCGGCGATCACCGAGGCCAAGCGGCTCGTCGACGCGGCGTCGCTGCCCGCCAACGCTGCCTTCCCGCCAGCCCTCGAGCGCTTCTTCGAATCGGTGGCGCGGCCGGAAACCAAAGCCCGCACCCGCGGGCTTCTCGATCACGGCTTGCAGGTCCGTTCCGAGCTGGAGCTGAACCTTGGTCGTCACGTCGCCGCCGGCGGTTGATGCCTGCTGAGCGCTCTCTTCGTCGGACCCGCGACGCCCTCGAACCGGGCGGCGCGGCGCACGTGCCTCCCGCCCGGGACATGGCCTTGGTCAGGCCACCTTCGCCGTGTCGTCGACTGCCCGCGTCGGTAATCTCCAGCCCGGGCGGATGAAGTGGCAGGTGTAGCCATCGGGATAGCGTTCGAGATAGTCCTGATGCTCGGGTTCCGCCTCCCAGAACGGCCCGACGGCGGCGATCTCGGTCACCACCTTGCCCGGCCACAGACCTGACGCGTCGACATCGCGAACCGTCTCCTCGGCGATGCGCTTCTGCTCCGGGTTCGTGTAGTAGATCGCCGAGCGATAGCTCAGCCCCACATCGTTGCCCTGCCGGTTTTTGGTAATCGGATCGTGGATCTGGAAGAAGAACTCGAGCATCTGCCGGTAGCTGGTGCGGGCCGGATCGAAGATGATCTCGATGGCCTCGGCATGGGTACCGTGGTTGCGGTAGGTAGCGTTGGGCACATCGCCGCCGGTGTAGCCGACGCGCGTCGCGATCACGCCGTCCTGACGGCGAATGAGATCCTGCATGCCCCAGAAACAACCGCCGGCGAGAACCGCGCGTTCCGTTGTCATTGCGTCCTCCATGTCGAGCAAAGCGACAGGCGCACGGCGGTAAGATGCCGTGCGCCTGTCAAAAATAGGTCCCGCGGCCGGCATCGCAAGCCTGCCGCGGCCGGTTCAGGCGGCCACCCGGCCGCGCACCATCTGCAGGGCCACCATCGCCACGCGCTCGCCGAGGTGTTCGGCGGTCAACAGGTCCGATTGCGGCGGCGCCACCTCCGGCCCTTCGTCGGCATTCGATTGCGACCCGGCGCCCAGGAAGAATCCCAGCCGGTTGAGGTCGGCTTCGGAGCCGGTCGAGAGGTTGTTGCCGGGCAGTAGGCCGAGATTGACCCAGTGCATGCCGAGTTGGGCGGCCAGAATGGCGAGCTGCATCAAGGTCGACAGCTTGTCGCCCGAGCGCGATGCCGAGTTGGTGAAACCGGCGGCGATCTTGTCCCGCCAGGCCCCGGAGACGAAGACACTCGAAGTTGTGTCCATGAACGCTTTGAACGGCGCGGACGCGCTGCCCATGTAAGTCGGCGCGCCGAAGATGATGGCATCTGCTCCGGACAGATCGTCCAACCGGGCCTGGGCTTCCTCGGATGTCAGATAGAGCACCGAGACCCCCGGAACCTTCTCGACGCCGCGCCGGACAGCCTCGGCCTGGCGCGCGGTATGGCCGTAACCGCTGTGGAACACGATGGCGACGCGGATGTCGGTCTTCACAATGTTGGTGTCCAGCATGGCGGTCACGCTGCGCTCGCGTTGCAGGGACGGTCGTGCATCTGCGACAGCAGCCGCAGCAGGGCTTCGGCGCCGGCGGTCGAGGATGCCGGGTTCTGGCCCGTGATCAGCCGGCCGTCGGTGATGACGAAGCTCTGCCAGTTGGGCGCCTGCGCGTAGAGGCCGCCGAGCCGTTTCAGGTCATCCTCGACCAGGAAGGGCACGATATGGGTCAGCCCTATCTCTTCCTCTTCGCTGTTGGCGAAGCCGGTGACGCGCTTGCCCTGCACGAGAGGGCGGTCGCCGTCGCGCACATGGCGCAGCACGGCCGGCGCATGGCAGACCGCCGCGACGGGCTTGCCGGCGTTCCAGAAGGCCTCGATCAGCCCGGTGGAGATGATGTTGTCGGCGAGGTCCCACATCGGGCCGTGGCCGCCGGGATAGAACACGGCGTCGAACCCCCCGGCGCTTACGCTGTCGAGCGTCACCGTGCCGGCGAGAGCGCTCTGGGCCTGCGCATCCTGCTTGAATCGCGTCATCGCCGGCGTCTGGTTGTCGGGAAGGTCGCTCTTCGGGTCGATCGGCGGCTGGCCTCCCTTGACCGACGCCAGCGTGAGGTCGACCCCGCTGTCGCGGAACACGTAATCGTAATAGGGTGCGGCGAACTCCTCGAGCCAGAACCCGGTCTTGCGCCCCGTATCTCCGAGCCTGTCGTGCGATGTCATCACCATGAGTATCTTCATATCGGCCTCCCGTGCCGAGCGTGGTGGCAAGTAACCGGCATTAGGCCGCGACTATTTCCGGAAATCATCGACACGATGGTATCGGCGAGACTTTGGTATGTGTTGGCGCGCGCTGGCGCGCGGGGCGCAGCGAACCGGTCCAGGACGCCCGGTTCCTAGCCGGATGACGGGCAAACGCCCGCCCGGGCGCAAACCGACACCAAAGTATCCATGGACCCTGCCGGCTGATTGGCCCAACCTGCGCGGGCGCCGGTCAGGCAATGATCGACAATCCGGGTGCGTACGCCGTTCGGCGCGGCTCACCGCCGTGTGCGCAAGTACATCGACGGCCCGTTCATCGGGCGGTCAGGGAGAAGGACTTGCGATGGCCGAGCCTACCAAGATTGCGGTCGTTGACGATGACGAGTCGGTTCGCGAGTCCTTGCCCGATCTGCTGGCCGCGTTCGGTTTCGAGGCCAGTCCCTTTGCCTCGGCCGAGGATTTCCTGGCGTCCGGTGCGATCGGTGATGTCGACTGTCTGATTCTCGATGTGGCGATGCCGGGCATGTCGGGACCCGAACTTCAGCGCGAACTCGGCCGGATGGGGCATGCGACGCCCATCATCTTCATCACCGCGCATTCCGACGAGAAAGTGTGGCCGGCGCTGTTGGGCAGCGGCGCCGTGGCCTGTCTGCTGAAGCCCTTTAGCGAGGACGCGATGCTGGGTGCTGTCTGGCGTGCGCTCAACCGGGAATGAGGGGTTTGCCATGTTTACGCTGACACACAGTGCCAGCCTGGCCTTCGTGCGCAGATTTGGATCCGGGACCATGCAGGATGGAAGGCCGGTAGTTGCCATCGTCGACGACGATGTCTCGATCCGCGAGGCGCTGGAGCCGCTGCTGCGGTTGTCTGGCTGGCGTGTCGAGGCCTTTGCGTGCGCCGGCGCGTTTCTGGAATGGGCCGCGCCAGACGGGCCGGGCTGCGTGCTGCTCGACATGAGCCTGCCCGACTTGAATGGCCTCGATCTGCAGATCCGTATCGCCGATGAGAGGCCGCAGATGCCGATCATTTTCCTCACCGGCTTTGGCGACGTGCCGACTACGGTGCGGGCGATGAAGGCGGGGGCGGTGGAATTCCTCACCAAGCCGTTCGAGGATCACGTCCTGCTCGCCGCCGTGGAGCGCGCCATCGAGCGCAGCCGCGCAATCGTCGCCGAGCGCGCCGGGCTCAGAGAGCTGCGGGCACGCTACGAGCTGCTGAGCCGCCGCGAGCGCGAAGTGATGCATCTGATCGTCGCCGGATTGCTCAACAAGCAGGTGGGGGGCGAGTTGGGCATCAGTGAGATCACGGTGAAGGCGCATCGCGGCCGGCTGATGGAGAAGATGAAGGCGGCATCGTTCGCCGAGCTGGTGAAGATGAGCGAGAAGCTTGGCCTCGGCACGAGCGCGTGAGGGGCGACGAGCCGCGCCGGGCGCCCGCCCGTTTGCGGGGATAGCGGATCACCGGCTCACCCCCGGCGCCGCGTGCGGCGGCGAGAGCCGGGGCGACGTGGCCGTCCCGGCTCTTCCACGACGGTGTGGCGGCCCGCGCCTTACGGGGTGTTGCTGCCCTCCACGGCGAGTTGCTTGCGATAGTCGAGCACGGGCATCCCGCCCCATCCCCAGTCCTGCGTGTCGACTTCCTGGATCACCACCCAGGTCCACGCTGGCGGCTTGCCGAGCACGTCGAGCAGCACCTGGCTCATGCCGCGAAAGATCGCCGACTTCTGCGCCGGGGTAAGCGAGTCCGTGCCGGGCTCGGTACCTTCCCGGGTCAGCTGGACAGTAACAAACGGCATTGAACTTCTCCCATCATGTCATCGCGGGCGCCGGGTGGCGCCGATCCAAGCGACATGGGGAGCCGCCGGGTGAGGCAAATAGTACCATGGTATTGACGCCAACCTTCCGTGATGGGGCCACCCGGTCAGCGCGCCGCGATCCGGCAGCCCCGTGCTTTTCCGAGATGAAACGACGGCACTTTCTGGTATCCGGCGGCAAAGCGGACTAGTATATTTGCCGTCTCTGACTGCGAAAAGTACGAAATCTGGCGCAATTTCGTCGTTGCCTTCGAGCTGACGTAGGGGCCGTCTCGTGGGGGAAGTGCCGTCGATCCATCTGGGCTGCCGAACACTGGGAAGCATGCGGCACGTGTGCGCCTTCTTCCATGGTGAGGAGGAGGCCTACCGGATCCTGTTGCCCTTCGTCGCCGAAGGATTTGCCGCCGGCGAGAGGGCGATCCACATCGTTCCCCCGCACCGCCATCGGGAACACCGCGCCCGCCTACGCGGCCGCGGGATCGACGTCAACGCGGCGCTCGTCAGCGGCCAGCTCGATCTGCGCAGTACCGTCGACACCTACCTGCCCGACGGGCGTTTCGACGGCGAGCGCATGCTCCGCTCGTTCACCGCCATGGCGGAGGAGAAGCAGGGCTATCCTCTCAGCCGCATCGTCTGCGACATGGACTGGGCAAGCGGATCTCGCCCGGCGATGGCCGATCTCATCGCCTTCGAAGCCCGCGTGAACGAGCTGTGGAGCCGGCACGACGACGTGGTGATCTGCGTCTATGACGCCGGCAAGCTCAGCGGCGACATGGTGATCGACATCATGCGCACACATCCGATGGTGCTGATCGGTGACAGCCTGCAGGAGAACCCGTTCTTCGTTCCGCCCGCCCAGTACATCTCCGGCGATGCGGGGCGGCACGGCGCCAGCGGGGGCGCTCCGTGAGTCTTGTGTTGGCCGACCCGAGGGACCGGGAACTCGCCGAGCTGCGCGCCAGTCTCGGCGACCTGATCGGCCTGCTCGGGCTGTCGGCGACATGGGCCGGGCGTGAGCCGGACGAGATCGCCCGACTGCTCGGCGAGGCGCTCCAGGCGATGCTGCGGCTCGACCTGGTGCTGGTGCTGCCAGTCGAGCACGCCGGACGTGGCTTCGTGGCCGTCGGCGTGGGCATCGACCGCCCTACCATCGAAGGCGAGCTGCGGCAGATGCTGGGAGAAGACCATCGCGCCTGGCCGGCACGCGCGCACGGCGCGCTTTCCGGCCGGCCGCTGGCGCTCGCCACCTTCCCCCTCGGCTTCGAGGCGACGTTCGGCTTGCTCCTCGTCGGGAGCGCCCGGCTTGAGTTCCCAACCGAGCCGGAAACCCTCGTGCTGAACGTCGCGCGCAACCAGATGCTGCTGGCGCTTCAGGAGGCCAAGCTGCGCCGCGATGAGAGCCGGAAGGCGAGCGAACTGAGCGCCGCCGCGCTGATCGAGGGCCTGCCGGGGCTGGTGGCCGTTCTCGGCCCGGACGGGCGCGTCGAGCGCGTGAACCGCCCGATCCAGGACTATACCGGCCAAACTCTCGAGGAACTGCGCAACTGGGGCAGCAACGGCACTGTGCATCCCGATGACCTGCCCCATGTCGCGGAGATGTTCGGCCAAGCGATCGCGTCAGGCACGCCCTACCAGATTGAGCAGCGGCTGCGACGCTTCGACGGCGAATACCGCTGGTTCGACAACCGCGGCCATCCGCTGCGTGACAAGACCGGCGCCATCATTGCTTGGCACGTGCTGCTGAACGACATTGATGACTTCAAGCGCGCCGAAGAGGCGCTGCGCGTGCGCGAGGGCGCGCTGCGCCAGCAATCCGAAACCTTTCCGCAGATGCTGTGGAGCGCCACAGCGACCGGCGACATCGACTACTGCAACGAGCGGCTGCTGGAGTATAGCGGCCTCTCGGCCGACGAGGTGATGAACGAGCGGTGGGTGAATCTGCTCCACCCCGACGATCGCGAGCCGACCGCCCGGATCTGGATGCACTGCATCGCCACCGGAGAGCCTTATTCGGTCGAGGTGCGCCATTTCCATGTCGCCGACCAGACTTATCGCTGGATCCTTACCCTGGCGCTCCCTCTGCGCGATGTGGAAGGCCACATCGTCAAATGGTACGGCTCCTGCGTCGACATTCATGATCGCAAGCTGGCCGAGCAGGCGGTGCGGGCCAGCGAGCGCCACCTCGCCCAGATCATCGCGACGATCCCGCAGAACCTGTTCGGGGCGGGCCCGGACGGCATGGTCAACTACCTAAATCCGCAGATGGGGGAATGGTTCGGGCGGGCCGACGACACCATCATGGCCGACGAATGGGTGCATCTGGTGCATCCCGACGATCGCAAGGGCACGGTCGAGGCGTGGATGAGCGCGGTGGCGGCGGGCACGGCCTACCGGCGCCAGGTCCGCTTCATCCACCGCTCGGGAGAGTATCGGTGGTGCGACGTGCGCGCCCGGCCGCTACGCGACAAGGACGGCAGCATTCTCGCCTGGCATGGCGTCGTCGACGACATCCATGATCGCCGGCTCGCCGAGGAGGCGATCAAGGCCAGCGAGCGCAACCTCCAGCTGATCATCGACACCATCCCCGCCCTCGTCTGGTCGGCCAACGCCGACGGTACCGCCGACTTCTTCAGCCAGCATTACCTCGACTATGTCGGCGAGAGCCCGGATGACCTGCGCGACTGGCGATGGACCCGCCTAGTGCATCCCGATGACCTCGGCGCCATCGGGGCCGCCTGGGAGGCGTGCCGTGCGGCCGGCAAGGACGGCGAGGCCGAGGGCCGGTTACGCAGGCATGATGGCACCTATCGCTGGTTTCTTTTCCAGACGAGCAGCCTCACCGACGAGAAAGGTGAGATCGTTAAGTGGTATGGCGTCAATACCGATATCGAAGATCGAAAGCGCGCCGAAGAGGAGCTTGCCGCGCGCGAGCGCAATCTGAGAGAAGCTCTTGATCACCTCAGCCAGGCTCAGCGTCTCAGCCATACCGGAAGCTTCAGGGCGCATGTGAACGCCGATGCGCAGGTCTGGTCCGAGGAGCTTTATCAGATCCTGGAGTACGACCGCGAGGAACCACCCACGCTTCGCGCCTTCATGCAGCGGATCCATCCCGAAGACGTGGCGACCTTCGAAGCGAGCTTCGCGCGCTCGATGGCCCGTCAAGAGGAGCTGGACGAGGTTTTCCGGATCGTCACGCCCGGCGGCACGACGAAATACGTCCATGCCGTGGCGCATTTCCTCGCCGCGGACCCCAGCAACCCGATCGTCATGGGATCGGTTCAGGACATCACCGAAAATAAGCGTGCCGAGGACGAACTGCGCCGGAGCGCCTATTATCTCGCCATCGGCGAGCGGGTCAGCTCGACCGGCTCGTTTGCCTGGGACTCGGAGACCGACACCATCGTCGCCTCCGAACAGCTGCGGAAGCTGCACGAACTCGACGAGGGCGTGGAGTTCACCGGTGCCGACTTCAGGAGCCGGATCCACCCGGACGACATCCCGCTGTTCGAAGCGAAGACCGCCGAACTCGCGAAAGGACGGGATGTCGAGTACGGGCTGCGGTTCTATACGGCCCGGGGCCGTCTGCGGCATGTGCGCGCCTTCGTCCAGGTCATCCGGCAGCCCGGCGGCCGGGAGGAGCGGGTCGGGGCGGTGCAGGATGTGACGGCCCGCCGCGCCGCCGAGGAAGCGCTGGAAAAGGTCCGTAGCGAGCTGGCCCACGTGGCCCGTGCGGCGAGCCTCGGCGAGCTCGCCGCCTCCATCGCCCACGAGGTCAATCAACCCCTCGCCGGCATCATCACCAATGCCAGCACCTGCCAGCGTCTGCTGGCCGCGAACCCGCCCGACATCGAAGGGGCGATCAAGACGGCCCAGCGCACCCTGCGCGACGGCAACCGGGCGTCCGAGGTGACCAAGCGCCTGCGCAGCTTGTTCCGGAAACAGGATTTCGTGCCCGAACCGTTTGATCTCAACGAGGCGGCGCAGGAAGTGATCGCCATCTGCGCGCATGACCTGCAGTGGCGCCGCATATCCTTGACCGTCAGCCTCGATCCCGCGTTGAGGCCGGTGACCGGGGACCGCATCCAGATTCAGCAGGTGATTCTCAACCTCGTGTTGAACGCCGCCGATTCGGTGCAGCTCGGCGCTGGCCCGGCGCGGCAGATTTTCGTCGAGACGGGCGAGGCGAGCCCGGCAAGCGGGCAACTCGAGGTCCGCGATACCGGTCATGGCCTGTCGGCCGAGGCCTATCCGCGCATCTTCGAGGCCTTTTATACGACCAAGCCACAGGGCCTCGGGATCGGACTGTCGGTCAGCAAGTCGATCATCGACCGCCACGAGGGCAAGCTTTGGGCCCGCCCGAATGATGGAGGCGGCGCCGTATTCGCTTTCTCCATCCCCTATGCCGAGGCGTCCGCGCGCAGCGGTGAAGCGCAGTATGGCGGCGGATAGGCGTTCAAAGCGCCAGAATGTTGATTGCCGGCGAGAAGTGACCGTGCATTTCCACTGAGAATTGCCCCTGAGTGGGGGGCTGGGTCAGGTGGTGGTCAACCATTTCCAAGGCGGATTGTGAGCGGGTTGCTTGGCGAGTGAGAGAAGCGGAACGGTTGGGGCGCGCCAGGAGCGGAACTTTAGGTCTAGCCCGGCAGCGGACGTCCATGACTGATCCGCGGAGCTACAATCCCTCCTGCGGGTCGGGCACGTCTCGGCAAACCCTCACCTAGGCTAGGCATCTGCTGTTGAATGCGGTTGAATTTTTCGATCAAGGTTCTTTTTGAGAGGAACGTCGGCTTTTGGGACCTTGAACGATTTGCGGGAATGGCAGGAGTGGCGGCTCAGAGCCGCCGTCCGCACGGGCGTGCCGAGATGGCTTCTGGTCAAGGAAGTATTGCGTATCGCAGGTCATAGATCGGCTGTTGGGCATCGGTCGTCGTCGCGTCAGTCTTGGGAATGACCAGACGCTCACATTCATCCAATCGATACCCCACCTATCGATCTGCGCCGGGCCGCTTGCCCGACAATCTCTACACCTACGCGGAGACGCCGCCGCCCCGCCGCCGGACACGGTCGCCCCCAGCCTCCGCCCCCCTGACCATCACCGACGACTGGCCGGAATACATTCCGGTGACAGAGGCGGAGATTGCTGTCTTCGAGGCGTGGTTCGGGGATATTCTGGAGGAGTTGATCCAAGGGGAATGACCGCCTGACACGAAAGGCTTCGCCATGACCGCTCCGCTGCGTGCCGCTTTGTATCTGCGCGTCTCCACAGCCCGGCAAGCCGAGCACGATGTCTCAATTCCCGATCAGCGCCGGCAAGGCGAGGCGTACTGCCAAGCTCGCGGCTATCAACTGGTCGAAACTTATGTCGAACCGGGCGGCTCGGCGACCAATGATCGTCGGCCCGAATTCCAGCGGATGATCGAAGCTGGCACGCTGAAGCCGGCGCCCTTCGACGTCGTGGTGGTGCACAGCTTCTCGCGCTTCTTCCGCGATCACTTTGAGCTTGAGTTCTATGTCAGGAAGCTCGCCCGCAATGGCGTGCGGCTGGTGTCGATCACCCAGGAGATGGGCGACGACCCGATGCACGTCATGATGCGTCAGATCATGGCGCTGTTCGACGAGTACCAGTCGAAGGAGAACGCCAAGCACGTCCTGCGGGCACAGAAGGAGAATGCCCGGCAAGGCTTCTGGAATGGCGCCCGTCCGCCGATCGGCTATCGCGTCGTTGAAGCCGAGCAACGCGGTGCCAAGGTGAAGAAGAAGCTGGAGATCGATCCGCTTCACGCCGACACGGTGCGGGTCATCTTCGACCTCGCCCTCAACGGCGACGGCCGCTCCGGCCCGATGGGCGTAAAGGCCATCGTCAGCCATCTCAACCGTAACCGGATCTACACCCGTGAGGGCGGACGCTGGGGCATTGGCCAGCTTCACCGGGTACTCACCCGCCGCACCTATGTCGGCGAGCACCAGTTCAACAGCCGCTCCAAGAGCAAGCAGAAGAAGCCGGAGAGCGAGGTGGTGGTGGTCGCTGTGCCGCCGCTGATCGACACCGAGGTCTTCGACGCCGTGCAGGAGCAGCTTCAGGCACGCAACCCCAAGATCGTGCCGCCGCGGGTGGTGAGCGGCCCGACGCTGCTCACCGGCATCTGCTACTGCGCGCAGTGCGGCGGGGCCATGACCATCCGCACCGGTAAGAGCGGGCGCTATCGCTACTATGCCTGCTCGATCAAGGCTCGACAGGGCGAGACCGGCTGTTCCGGCCGCGCCATTCCGATGGAGACGCTCGACACGCTGGTGGCAACCCACATCGAGCAGCGCCTTCTTCAGCCAGAGCGGCTGCAGGAAATCCTCGCTTCCATGCTCACCCATCGCCAGGAGCGTCTTGAACGCCGCCGCGAGCACATTGCCGAACTCAACAAGCGGGGTGGCGAGGCCGACCAGCGGCTACGCCGGCTCTATGAGGCCATCGAATCAGGCGTCGCCGACATCACCGATCCGGCGCTGAAGGAGCGCATCGAAGGCCTGAAGGCGATCCGCGATCAGGCGCAGGCCGATGCTGCCCGCGCGCAAACCTCTCTCGCGACCTCCGGCGAGGGAACTGTCACGCCGGCCATGGTGGCACGTTTCGCCGGCATCGCTCGCAAGCGCATGCGGATCGAAGGCGGCGGCTACCGGCGCGATCATTTGCGCGCCTTGGCTCAACGCGTGGAAGTCGGAGCCAAGGAAGTCCGCATCATCGGATCGAAAGGAGACCTGCTCCGAACGCTGGCTGCCGTCTCAGGAGGGAAAACGGCGACTCTAGGCGTGCCCAGTTTGGGACCGAAATGGCGGAAGGGGTGGGATTCGAACCCACGGTGGGCTTGCGCCCACGGCGGTTTTCAAGACCGCTGCCTTAAACCACTCGGCCACCCTTCCGTCTGACAATATCCGCCAGGCAGTTTCTATCGTCGGCGCTCATTCTCCAGACCGACACCGAACATTCGTCTCGACGAGGCCGGCGGGTGGCGAGCGTGATCGCCGGCGAGCCATGCCCCAACCGGCGGCGAATAGTCAAGCCGGCCACCTCGACAGGACAGGTATCCCGCATGCTGCGACCTTCTCTGCGAGCGGCTGGCGTGTCATCGGCCGGCAACGCGGTCGGCTCCTCATCAACGGTGAAAATGCGCAGCGGGTGTCAGGCGGCGGTCGACAATCAGGTAACGTTCGGCACGTCCGCGTAGGCCTCTTCCCAGATTTCCTTGAGGCCGTACTAGCGGAACAGCGTCGATACGCTGGTGACCGGCCTTGCCCCTACCGAATCGATGGTGCGGGCGATCGCCGCTGCCGGCATCGAGCCGATCGTCGCCGGCGCCTGATCCGCCATCCGGTCGAACCGCCTCGCCACAGGCGGCGACGGCAGCCGAGCGCCGACTAACCGCCCCTGGGCCGCGGCGCTGCGGTGCCCGCCTCCGGCAGCCGCGGCGCCTGCGCCGACGACCACTGCGCCATATACGCCGCCGTGAGGTCGAGGATCATCGCTTCCACCGCCGGATGCGTCGGCAGTTGCGCGTGGGTGACGAACCGGGCACCTGCCCCCCAGGCGTCGATGTTGCGGGCGCCGCGCACATCCGGGAAGCCGGGGCCATGAATATTGATGCAACGGGCCACCGGGCAGGAGGGCGATCCCGGCGCGGCATCGATGGTGATCACCAGCGGCGCCGGATCCCCGCGCCGCGCCAGATCGCCGGCAAAGCGCAGCGCCGTCGAGCCGCCCAGCGAATGGCCAATGACCACGTTCGGCACCGCTCCCGCCTGCCTGTTGAGGAAATGCGTGTCGCTCCGCGTCCGAAACCCCTGCTGCCGCAACGGACGTGAGAGGGCGGAGACCCCGACATAGTCGTTCTCGACATAGACGCCCAGCCCGTCCAGCAGCAGGACCAGCGGAGGCTTAAGCGGCGCCGGCGCCGGAGGTGCTCCGAATGGCGGCTGGGCGGGCGACAAGCTCGACCAGGGTGACCAGAGGGGCGGCTGCTGGGCTGCGGCAGGCGCGGCTAGGCAAAGCAACCCGCCGAGCGCACCGGCCACCACCCGTACGCCCAGACCAAAAAAACTGAACCTCGCGCCCACGCTCGACAATTCGCCTCCTGCCGGTCCCTATGCGGAACCGCTCACCGCGGAGTGATAGCCGACAGGATGAGGCCTGGCTAACGGCGATTTTGCGGCGCACACCATCGGTGGGCGTGGTGACGGGGCGCACCGGCCTGACATGCCGATACGGCACGCCACCCCGCAAGTCGATTCCCGATGATGAAGGCGCAAGTGAAGGCCGATGACGTCAGGCGGCGTGCGAGTGTCCCTCATCGCCGGCATGCAGCCCGCAGGCCATCGCCCAACTGCGGAACGCCGCCCAGGCATGGGCCTGCTGCGAGGGTTCCCGGGCCTGCTCAAGCTGAGTGAGCAGCATTTCCGCGTAGCGCCCGAGCCTGTCATGCCGCAGCGACCGCAGAAGGTCGATCGCGCAAGCCAGCGAATGAACCTCGATGGTTTCGCGGCCGACATGGACATGAATGGGGTCGGGTCGGAACTCGGCTACGGTAAGCGTCATGGTGCTGATCCTCCCAAAGCGCGGCCCTTATTGTCGCTCGGCCGGCCGGAGCCGCTGCAGCCCACCGCCTATGCCGAAAGTCTAACGCGGATTTGCATCGTTGGCGCGACACCATTCGGTGATCGGGCGGATTTTTGGCCGGCGACCGCCCGGGCTCCACGCTTGGGCATGAAGAATACAGAACATTATACATGGAATCTGGGATACCAGACGAGTGATCAGTCCATCCGGCCTCGGGCACAAGCCGGCCGGATCGCGGAGAAAGCAACCTGCGGAATTACCCCTCGACCACTTCCGCTTCTTCTGCGGCGTAGAATGCCGACGCCAACGAAACCACCGCAGATATACTAATGATATTAGATGAATAAATGATGGTCGTTTTCAGATAATCATGACTATATAACATAGTATGAACGCACATGGGTCGTTGATTCAGCCAAAAATATCCTCTGTATTTTGAAATTTACTTCATGTTACGTTGCGAAGGGACGACGCCAAGATCGTCCCTTCAAAGAGGAAGCGCCAATGTCTATCCGCACGAAGATCGCCGCGCTGACCGCGGCAACGGTTCTGCTCGGCTTCGCCCCCGCCTTCGCGCAGGACGAGATGTCCCATGCGGCGGCCGTCACGGCCTATGTGAAGAAGAACATCGAGCCCTGGCTCAGCGACAAGGTCGTGATTTCCGCCGTCGTCGCCTCCAACAAGGCGCACGCCAAGCTCATGCAGTCCGACATCGACGAACTCGACAACAAGTGGAAGGCCAAGGATCAGGCGCTGCGCGACAGCACCATGAAGAACAAGCTGGCCGAGTTCCTGACCAAGAAGAAGGAAGCCTCCGGCGGCGTCATCACCGAGGCCTTCGTCATGGACGGCTACGGCCTGAATGTCGGCCAGACCGACGGAACCTCCGACATGTGGCAGGCCGACGAGGCCAAATGGCAGAAGACCTATCCGGCCGGTCCGGGCGCCATCTTCGTCGATAAGGTCGAGGAGGACGGCGGCAAGAAGATCGCCCAGGCTAGCGTGGCCATCTCCGACAAGGGCCAGAACATCGGGGCCGTCACCTTCGGCATCGATGTCGACAAGCTGAAGTGAATCGGCGCGCCTTCCGGCGCCCGATTCATCCACCGCCGAGGAAGGCCCCCCGCCTTCCTCGGCGGTTTTCGCGCGTCCTCAGGCGCGCGTCATCGCCTGCGGCAGCAGGAACGGCCCGGAGGGCGGCGCCGAGCCGATTCGTGCCGTCACCGCGTAGAGATCGGCGACGATGGCGTCGGTCAGCACCTCGGCCGGCGTGCCGCGCGCGGCTATTTGGCCATTCTTGAGCGCCACAATCTCGTCGGCGATCATCGCCGCGAGGTTGAGGTCGTGCAGCACCGCCGCCACCCCGCCGCCTTCGCGCGCCACCTGGCGGGCGAGATCGACCACCATCAGCTGATGCGACAGATCGAGGCTGGAGGTCGGCTCGTCGAGCAGCAGGTAGCCCGGTCCGGCGCAGCTCGCCAGCTGGGTGAGGGCGCGGGCGATCTGCACCCGCTGCTGCTCGCCGCCGGACAGCGCCGCATAGGGGCGGTCGCGAAAGCCGGCGAGATCGACCCGCTCCAGCGCCTCGGCAATGCGCGATGGCGCCCGCTCGCCCGGCGGCAGGCCGATCGCCGCCACTTCGGCGACGGTGAAGGGAAACGCCACCTGCACGTCCTGCGGCAGCACCGCCCGCCGCTGCGCCAGCCGGGCCGGGCCGAGCGCGGTGATGTCGCGGCCGTCGACCAGCACCCGGCCCCGCCTGGGGCGAAGCTCGCCCGCTAGGACCTTCAGCAGCGTCGACTTGCCGGCGCCATTGGGGCCGATCAGCGCCGTCACCCGGCCGGGCCGCACCGAGAGGTCGGCGCCCTCGAGCAGGAGCCGGCCGGGAACCGCGTAATCGATCTCCTTCGCTTCATACATGAGACGTCACCCGAACAGTTCGGCGCGGCGGCGCAGCAGCAGCCAGAGGAAGAAAGGCGCGCCGATGGCGGCAGTGACGATGCCGAGCGGCAGTTCCGCCGGTGCGGCTATGGTGCGCGCCACGAGATCGGCGCCGAGCAGCAGCGCCCCGCCGGCCAGCGCCGAGGCCGGCAGCAGAAGCCGGTGCCCCGGCCCGATGAGCAGCCGCAGCAGGTGCGGCACCACCAGCCCGACAAAGCCGATCACCCCGGCTGCAGCCACGGCGGCTCCGGCGCCGGCGGCGACGCCGGCAATGGCCAATCGCTTCACCCGCTCGACATCGATGCCGACATGGAAGGCGGCCGCCTCGCCCAGCGCCAGCGCATCGAGCGCCCGCGCCAGCGGCGGCGCCAGGGCCAGCAGCACCAGTACGAACGGCGCCGCCGCCGTCAGCTTGGCCCAGGTGGCGCCGCCGAGGCTGCCGAAGGTCCAGAAGGTGAAGTCGCGCAATTGCTGGTCGGAGGCCACGAACAGCATGATGCCGGTTCCCGCACCCGCCATGGCGCCGAAGGCGATGCCGGCGAACAGCAGCGTCGCCACCGAGGTGCGCCCGTCGCGGGTCGCCACCACGTGCAGCACCATCGTCACCATCAGCGCGCCGGCAAAGGCGGAAGCCGGCAGGCCGAACGAACCGAGCGCCAGCGGCAGCGCCGCCGCCAGCGGCGCGGCGAGCACGATCCACAGCACCGCCGCCAGCGCCGCTCCGCTCGACACGCCGATCAAGCCGGGATCGGCGAGCGGGTTGCGGAAGATGCCCTGCATCACCGCGCCCGCCGTCGCCGTCGCCGCCCCGACCATCAGCCCGAGCAGCGTGCGCGGCAGCCGGATGTCGAGCACCACCACGGTCTCGCGCAGGCCGATTTCCGCTCCCGCCGCGCTGCCGCCGACCGCCCGCCAGAGAATGGCCAGCACATGCTCGACCGGTATCGTCACCGGCCCGACCGCCAGCGAGGCGAGCGTCGCCACCAGAGCCAGCGCCGCACAGGCGAGCAGCCCCAGCCGTGCCCGCCGCTCCCGCGCGGTCCGGCCCGTCCTTGCTTCCATGAGGAGGGCCTCGGCGCTCACGGCGCAGCCCCCTGCGCCTTGGTCCACGGCCGCTCCGGCAGCTTCGGCAGGTCGAGATCCGGGTAGATCGCCGCGGCGAGATCGCGCGCGGCCTGCGGGGTGCGCGGACCGAACCCGAGCAGATAGGCGCCGTCCACGGGGATGAGCCGCTTGTGGCGCGCCGCTGGCGTCAGTGCGAAGGCCGGCAGTTGCAGGAGGGCATCGTCGGCGCCGCCGCCACGCCCCATCTTGACGATGGCATAAGGCTCGAGGGCGAGCACCGCCTCCCCCACTGCCGGCTTGTAGCCGGTGATGGCGCTCATCACATTGGTGACGCCGGCAAGCTTGAAGGCGGCATCGGCACCGGTGCCCTGCCCGCCCACCATGGGCGAGCCGCCGCCCATCGACATCACGAACACCGCCCCGCGCGGCTCGCTGATGCGCTGGCGCATCGCAGCGAGCGCCGAGAAGTCTTCGGCCACCGCATCGGCGAGCGCGTTGCCCTTTTCGTCCGCTCCCATCGCATGGGCGACGAAACGGATCTTGGCGACGACCCCCTCGGCATCGTGCCCCTCCGGCACCGAGATGAACGGCACCGAGGCCTGTTGCAGCACCTTCACCGTATCGGGCGGGCCGGCCCCCTCCATCGCCAGCACCAGGGTCGGGCCGAGCGCCAGCACGCCCTCGGCGGAGAGCGCGCGCATATAGCCGACATCCGGCTTGTCCTTCAGCGCCTGCGGCGGGAACACGCTCGTCGTGTCGACCGCGACGATGCGATCCTCAAGCCCGAGCGCATAGAGAATCTCGGTGATCGATCCGCCGATGGCCACCACGCGGCTGGTGTCCCTCGCCGCAACGTGCCGGCCGGCGCTATCGACCATTTCCACCGGCGCGCCCTCGGCGGCACCGAGGTATTCATGTGGTAAAATGGTCACGCACAGCAGAAACACGAGTTTTAAACTATTATAAATCGCATTGGCCATGGCGATACCTCTCAGTGATGGCGCCTATGTGAACCAATGATCACGTTGATTCAATTCATTTTCGAAAGTTTGATTGATCGAGAGGGCAGCTAATTCTCTAAATTTAATTATTATAAAGTGTAACTAATCTTTGTTGACTCCGATATTTACCTGAAAATATGACCGATGTGACGCAGATGCGAGGCGGAGTCGACTGTCAGAAATGGCGGCTCTCCGGCCTCGCGGCTTACGCATCGAGGATGATCATGGCCGCGACTTTCCCGCGCGCCGGCGCCAGCCGCCGCCCGCTCTCCCACCACTCCGCCTTGCTGGGCATCTCGATGGCGGCACTCGTCGTCGCCGCGCCGGCACTGGCGCAGCAGGCCGGCTCCACCGCCACGACCGCCGCGCCTGCCGCCGCCGAGGCCGAGGCGCTGCCGACGGTGACCGTGCAGGGTGCCGACGGGCGGCTGGTGAGCGATCCCTACTCCACGCCATCGGCGGTCAGCACCGTCAACATGCTGAACAACCTCAACCAGTCGAGCCGCCTCGACACCGTACTGCGCACCGTGCCCGGCACCTTCACCGAGCAGAGCACCTCGAATCCCGGCGTCGCCATCAACATTCGCGGCTTCCAGGGCTTCGGTCGCGTCAACATGATGATCGACGGCGTGCGGCAGAATTTCCGCTTCGTCGGCCATGAGGCGAGCGGCTTCGCCTATGTCGACGAGCAGCTGCTGGCCGGCGTCGACATCGCCCGCGGCGCCGTCTCCACCGCCGGCGGCGCCGGCGCGCTGGCCGGCGCGGCGGACATGCGCACGCTCGGCGTCGACGACATCATCAAGCCCGGCAACCAGTGGGGCGCCATCGGCAACCTCACCTGGGGCAGCAACGGCCAGGGCTGGCAGGAAATGTTCGCCGGCGCCGCCAAGCTCAACGACCGCGTCTCGGTGGCCGGCGCCATCGCCAATTCCGCGCCGACCAATTACGAGAACGGCGCCGGCCAGATGGTGCCCTTTACGTGGCAGAACCTGTCCTCGGGCCTGCTCAAGAGCGACATCAAGCTCACCGACGATTCGACGCTGAAGCTCGGCGCGGTGTTCTACAACAACTTCTTCTACGCCAACTCCGCCGACCAGCAGATCAACAACAACACCTTCACGGCGAAGTATCACTACGACCCGGACAGCGAGCTAATCGATTTCCGGCTGAACGCCTATTACAACGACCTGACGATGACCTACCTGAACACGCCGCGTACGTCATCCTCATCGCGCGGACGCGTCATCGAGGATCAGGGCTGGGGCTTCGACACCTCCAACACCTCGAACTTCATGTGGGGCGAGGTCGGGGTCTCGACCATTAACGGCTTCGAATATTTCTACGACGACGTGAGCGCGTCGAACAGCCTCAATCCATCGTTCTATGGCGGCGTCAATCCGTCAGGCGAGAGCGGCACCGGTGGCGTCTTCTCCGAGACCACCTTCAGCTACAACATCTTCGATTTCATCCTCGGCCTGCGTTACGACTTCTACACACTGGAAGGCTCCGGTGTGGAAGGAACCCCGGGCGGTGCGGTGGCAGTCGGCCCGTGGTCGGTGGACCAGAGCGACGGGCGCTTCGATCCGAAGTTCACCCTCGCCATCAATCCCTATGACTGGCTGCAGCCTTATGTGACCTATGCCGAGACCATGCGCGCGCCGACGGCGAGCGAGACCATGGTCGGCGGCGAGCACCCAGGCGCCGCCAACCAGTCTTACTCCGCCAATCCTTATCTGCAGCCGGAAGTGTCGAAGGGCTGGGAGTTCGGCGTCAACATCCGCAAGGACGGCCTGTTCACCGCCAACGACCAGTTTCGCCTGAAAGCAGACTATTTCTACAACGACATCTCAAATTACATCGTCACCTGTCTGGGTGCTCGCGGCACTCAATACACCCAGACTTTCTTCTGCAACGTCGATGGCACCTCCAAAGTCAGCGGCATCGAACTGGAAGCGACCTACGACGCCCGCACCTTCTTCGCCTCGGCGAGCTACACCCACAACGACAACGATCTGCCGCCGCAAACCCAGGGTTTCGGCACCAACCAGTACCTGCCGGACGACATCTTCTCGATGACTGCCGGCCTGCGCTTCCTCGATGAGAAGCTGACCGTCGGCGGGCGCTATTCATTCTACTCGCAGTCGACCCTGATCGGCTTCAACTCTACCTTCACCGGTGCCGCGATCAGTTCGACGCCCTCTCCGAGCTACGGGCTGTTCGACTTGTTCGGCAGCTACGAGATCAACGACAAGCTCACCTTCCGCGTCGACGCCACCAACCTGCTCGACGAGGACTACACCCCGGCGCTGTCGATCCAGCCCACCGGCTTCACCGGCAACACCGGCCAGGGCCGCACCGTGCTGATGAGCCTGCGCGCGCATTTCTGAGCGCGACGGTTTCCATCTTCCGATGCCGGGCGCTATCGTCCGGCATCATCATTCGGACCAATGAGGGACTCTCCATGTTCATCGCGATGAACCGTTTCAAGGTGCAGCTCGGCTCGGAAGCCGAGTTCGAGCGCGTCTGGCGCGAGCGCGACAGCCACCTGTCCACCGTGCCCGGCTTCAAGCAGTTCGAGCTGCTGCGCGGCCCGCAGCGCGACGATCACACGCTCTATGCCTCGCACACCATCTGGGGCAGCCGCGCCGATTTCGAGGCCTGGACCAAGTCGGAAGCCTTCCGTGCCGCGCATCGGAACGCCGGCGGCAACAAGCCGCTCTATCTCGGCCATCCCGAGGTCGAGCTGTTCGAGGCCATCGATCTCGGCAGCACCGAGAAGGCCGCCTGACGGCCCGGACCGACGGTCCGATCGCCTTGACGCCGGGTTGTCCTGCGCCGTGCGCGCGGCGGCCCGGCGTCTTCGTGAGTTGACGGCGGACCCCGCCTCGATTAACGGCTCGCGCTTGCTTATCGAACCGAGCCCGACATCCATGGCCGACCACGCGTCGCTCGACGCCTCGCACAGCACCGCCGGCGAGGCGCCCCGCATCTCTTTCGTCTCGCTGGGCTGCCCCAAGGCGCTCGTCGATTCCGAACGCATCGTCACCCGCCTGCGCGCCGAGGGCTACGAGCTCTCGCGACAGCATGAGGGCGCCGACCTCGTCATCGTCAACACCTGCGGCTTCCTCGACAGCGCCAAGGCGGAAAGCCTCGCCGCCATCGGCGATGCGCTGAAGGAGAATGGCAAGGTCATCGTCACCGGCTGCATGGGCGCCGAGCCCGAGCAGATCCGCGATGTGCATCCCGGCGTGCTGGCCGTCACCGGCCCGCAGCAATATGAGAGCGTGGTCAATGCGGTGCATGCCGCCGTGCCGCCGCGTCACGATCCCTTTCTCGATCTGGTGCCGCCGCAGGGGGTGAAGCTCACCCCGCGCCACTATGCTTATCTCAAGATTTCAGAAGGTTGCAACAATCGCTGCACCTTCTGCATCATTCCGAAGCTGCGTGGCGACCTGGTCAGCCGGCCGGCCTCCGAGGTGCTGCGCGAGGCCGAGAAGCTGGTGAATGCCGGGGTGAAGGAGCTCCTCGTCATCTCGCAGGACACGTCCGCCTATGGCGTCGATCTGAAATATGCCGAGAGCCAGTGGAAGGACCGCCAGGTCCGCGCCCGCTTCCTCGACCTGTCACGCGAGCTGGGTTCGCTCGGCGCCTGGGTGCGCATGCATTATGTCTACCCCTACCCGCATGTCGACGAGGTGATCGGCCTGATGGCCGATGGGGTGATCCTTCCCTATCTCGACATTCCCTTCCAGCACGCCTCCCCCACGGTGTTGAAGCGCATGAAGCGCCCGGCGGCGCAGGAGAAGACGCTGGCCCGCGTGCAGGCCTGGCGCGCCGCCTGCCCGGACCTTACCTTGCGCTCCACCTTCATCGTCGGCTTCCCCGGCGAGACCGAGGCGGAGTTCGAGGAATTGATCGCCTTCCTCGAAGAGGCCGAGCTCGACCGCGTCGGCTGTTTCAAATATGAGCCGGTGGCCGGCGCCCCGGCCAACGATCTCGGCGTCGCCGTCCCGGACGAGGTGAAGCAGGCGCGCTGGAACCGTTTCATGGAGGTGCAGCAGCGCGTCTCCGCCCGTCGGCTCAGGCGCAAGGTCGGCAGCCGGCAGCAGGTGATCATCGATTCCGTCGGGCCGACGGTGGCGATCGGCCGCTCCAAGGCGGATGCGCCGGAGATCGATGGCGTGGTCCATGTCGCCTCGCGCCGGCCGCTGCGCGTCGGCGAGATCACCACGGTGAAGATCGAGCGCGCCGATGCCTACGACCTGCACGGCACAGCGGTGGGGTTCTGAAGCCACCTACCATCGCAGAATGCAAAGCGGCCGGGCCTCGACCCTGCCGTTTTCATTCGAGGATCCGCCGCAGTTCCTCGGAGGGGATGATGCTCTCGTCGACCGTCGGCCAGGCGAGCGCGATGGTGTAGGCGAGCGTTACCGAGAAGGCGACCGAGAAGGTCGCCAGACCGAGGACAAGCTGCGGCTTCTTGCCGACATGCAGCGCCGCCAGCCCGATCTGCGACAGCACCCCCAGCAACAGCACCACGATCCAGCGATGCGGCGCGAGATCGGCATGCAGGATGAAGTAGCGGTCGGTGCGCAGGCGCCGCAGCTCGATCTGGCCGTTCAGCAGCGCGCTGCGCATATGGACCGCCACCGTCGTGTCCGCCTCGGCGGCCGCGACGGCCGCGACCAGCCCGTCGAAGCTCCTGGAAACCTGTGTGTCCGGGTAGACCCAGCCCTCGTCCCATTCATATGTCGACAGGGCGCGGGCATAGCCGCCGACCGCCTCGTCGACCGGCGCGCAGGTCGGCCCGCACACCTTCGCGATGTCGAGCATGGCGTCCAGCCGCTGCACCTCCTGCAGCACGGTCTGGGCGTAGCGTGTCTCGCGGTTCCAGATGTCGCTGACCATGAAGGCGAGGAACAGCGCGAAAGGCAGCGTCAGCGCCCCGAGATAGGACGTCTGCAGGTCGCGCGGATGGAACGTCGCGACCAGCTTCGGGCGCATCGCCCAGACATAGCAGAGCCAGCCGGTGAGCAGCGGAACAAGACCAACGGCCGCGACGAAGAGCGAGAAATAGTCGTTGATGAACATGTTGACGAGGAGCGCGATCATCCGACGCCCCGATCATCCGGCCTTCAAAAGGTCCCGCAGCGTGCCTTCGACGATCCGCGTCGCCTTGTCGAGGTCGGAGATGCGCACATGCTCGTCGGCGGCATGGGCATTGGCCTCGAGGATCGAGCGCGGCCCGGCGCCGTAGAGCACGGTCGGCACGCCGGCGGCGGTGTAGTGGCGCGCGTCGGTGTAGAGCGGCACGGCGGTGGCCGGCGGCACCTCGCCCAGCACTTCGGCGGCGTGCTTCTGCAGGGTCTCCACCAGCTTCTCGGTGCCCGGCAGCGTACGCAACGGCTCGGCGAGGATGATGCGGCGGCACTCGATGTCGATGCCGTCCCAGCCTTCCACCGCCTTCTCGACCAGCGCGGTGAGCGCGGCTTCCACCGCCTCGCCGTTCTCCTCCGGCGTCAGCCGGCGGTCGACGCGCAGGGCGATGCGGTCGGGCACCACATTGGTGTTGATGCCGCCGGAGATCAGGCCGACGGTGATCTTCGGCGAGCCGATGCCCGGCGTGGGGCTGGTGATGCCGTAGAGCCGCTTGCGTTCGGCATAGATGGCGGTGAGGATGGCGGTGGCCGCTTCCAGCGCGTCGGCGCCGGTCTCCGGCATGGCCGCATGCGCCTGCTTGCCGCGCACCACGATCTCGAGGTGCAGCGCGCCGTTATGCGCCACCACAACGGCATAGGAGAAGCCGGCCGACAGCGCATAGTCCGGCCTGGAGAGCCCGTGCTCCAGCAGCCATTTCGGCCCGACGAAGCCGCCGGCCTCCTCATCATAGGTGAAATGCAGCTCGACCGTGCCGTCGAGCCCTTCGGGCCGCTGCTTCAACGCCAGAAGCGCGAAGGCGTAGGTGGCGAAGTCGGACTTCGACACCGCGGCGCCGCGGCCGTAGATCGCGCCGCCCTTTTCTTCGGCGCCATAGGGATCGAAGGTCCAGCCCTCGCCGGGCGGCACCACGTCGCCATGGGCGTTGAGGGCGATCACCGGCCCCTTGGCCTCGCCGAAGCGCTCGCGCACCACCAGATTGACCACCGACTTCATGCCGTAGGTCTTGACGAAGGGCTCCGGGACCGGGTGGCGCTCCACCGCGAAGCCGAGTTCCTCCAGCAATTGCCCGGTCACCTCGGCATGCGCGGCACAGTCGCCGGGCGGATTGTCGCTCGGCACACGGACCACCGCCTTGAGGAACGCCACTTCGCGTTCGAGCCGCTCTCCGTCGTGACTTGCGACGCCCGCTTCGACTTGGCTCACTGCTCTGCTCCCTGGACGCTGCCGGTCAGTTGCGGCAGCTCGAACCGTTCGATGAAACGCACCAGCGCCGCCACCGCAAGCCCGATATCCTCACGTGCCGCATATTCCGCTGGATTATGGCTGATACCGCCGCGGCAGCGCACGAACAGCATGCCGATCGGGCACAGGCGCGACATGGCCTGCCCGTCATGTCCGGCGCCGGATGGCAGCGTCGGGGCGCGGTGGCCAAGATCGGCGATGGCGTTGCGCAAGCGCAATTGCAGATCGCGGTAGCACGGCACGGTGCCGACTTCATGGAAGGCGGAGATCACCACCCCCAGCCCGCGCGCATCGGCGATGCGGTGCGCCTCGCGCTCGAACTCGGTCAACGCCTCCCGGCGGGAGATATCGGAACCGGAGCGCAGATCGAGGGTGAAGACGACGCGCGAGGGAATCACATTGATCGAGCCGGGCTCGACATGCAGGCGCCCGACCGTCGCCACCATGCCGTGCCGGTCGGCGCGGGCGATCTTCTCGGCCACCAGCGCCATTTCGGCAGCGCCGGCGAAGGCGTCGCGGCGCATGCGCATCGGCACGGTGCCGGCATGGCCGGCCTCGCCGGTGACGGTGACCGACAGCCGCGAGGCGCCGGCAATGGCGGAAACGATGCCGAGCGGCTCGCCTTCGGCCTCCAGCACCGGGCCTTGCTCGATATGGGCCTCGACATAGGCGATGACCTTGTCGGGATCATAGGCCGCCGCCGGTATCGCGGCAGGGTCCTTGCCATAGGCGCGGATGGCCTCGTCGAGCGAGATGCCGTCGGCGTCGCGGGCGCCGAGCCAGGAAGGCAGGAAATGCCCGGCCACGGCGGCGGAGGAGGAGAGCGTGGTCGGGAAGCGCGTGCCTTCCTCGTCGCCGAAGGCCAGCACGTCGATGCCGTAGGGCCGCTTCAGCCCCGCCTTCACCACCGCCTCCAGCGCCAGTGCGGCGACGACCACCCCCATGGTGCCGTCATACTTCCCGGCATTGGCGACGGTATCGATATGCGAGCCGATCAGCAGCCGCGGCGCGTCGGAGCCGGCCGGCAGCCAATGGCCGCGCACCGTGCCGAGCGCGTCCTCGGAAACGTCGAGCCCGGCGGCACGCATGAAATCGCCGACGAGATCGGCGGCGCGGCGATGTTCCGGCGTCAGGAAAAAGCGGGTGAGATTGTCGCTGGACTGCGAGATGGCGCCGAGCGCCTCGAGCATCGCCGCCGCCCGTTCGCCTGTCGCGGCAATGTCCACCGGTATTCTCATCTGCGCGTCGCCGCCCCCGTTTGCCGCCGGCCGGCATGGCTGCTTCCAGCGGCCGGCCTGGCATCGTCTGGCGCCATCGCATATGGGCGCGGCTTTGGCAATCGCGGCGGCGGCCCGGGGCCACCGCCGTCGGCACAAGCGCGGTCAGGCGCGGCTCACTGTCCCGGCACCTTGTCGTCGATGCCCTTCACGTACCAGTTCATCGACAGGATATCCTTGTCGGCCACCGCCTCGCCTTCCTTGGCGGCCAGCGTGCCGTCCTGCTTGGTGACCGGCCCCTTGAACGGGTTCAGCTCGCCCGACTTGATCTTGGCCTCGGTCGCCTCGGCCATCGCCTTCACGTCGTCGGGCATGTTGGTGTAGGGCGCCATCACCACCTCGCCGTCCTTCATGCCGGCCCAGGTGTCGGTGGCGGTCCAGGTGCCGTCCATCGCCTCCTTGACGCGCTTGACGTAATAGGGCGCCCAGTTGTCGACGATGGAGGTCAGCTGCGACTTGGGGCCGAAGCCGATCATGTCGGAGGCTTGGCCGAACGCCTTGACGCCGCGCGCCTCGGCGGCCTGCATGGCGGCGGGGCTGTCGGTGTGCTGGGTGATGATATCGGCGCCCTGGTCCATCAGCGCCTTGGCGGCGTCGGCCTCCTTGGCCGGATCGAACCAGGAATTCACCCAGACGATCTTGATCTTCATGTCCGGATTGACCGACTGCGCGCCGAGCATCATCGCATTGATGCCGGAGATGACCTCGGGGATCGGGAAGGAGCCGATATAGCCGATGGTGCCGGTCTTCGACATCTTGGCGGCGATCTGGCCGAGGATGTAGCGGCCTTCGTGGAACTTCGAGTTGTAGGTGGCGACGTTCTTGTCGCGCTTGAAGCCGGTGGCGTGCTCGAAGAACACTTTGGGATGGCGCTTCGCCACCTTCAGCGTCGGCTCCATATAGCCGAAGGAGGTGGTGAAGATGATCTTGTTGCCGGCGCGGGCCAGCTGCTCGATCACCCGCTCGGCGTCCGGGCCTTCCGGCACGCTCTCGACATAGGTGGTCTCCACCTTGTCGCCGAACTCCTTCTCCACCGCCTTGCGGCCCTGATCGTGCTGGTAGGTCCAGCCGAAATCGCCCACCGGGCCGATATAGACCCACGCCGCCTTCAGCTTCTCGGCGGCGGAGGCCGGCAACGCGCCGGCGCCGGCAAGGGCCGCGCCCGCGGCGAGGCCCAGCGCCAATGAGAGAATCTTCCGCATGAACGTCTCCGCTCTTCCTGTCCGTCGCGGCCTGGATGTCCGCCCCCGCGTGGCCGCAGCCGCGGAAGCTTGAGGCCGCTGGGCGCGGCCGGAGTGAATGTCGCGCCTCAACGATCCGGCACGAAGGGCACCCCGAGCGAGGCAGGAGCGCCCTGCCCGCGCTTCAGGGCCGAAATCAGCACCAGCGCCGCCACCGTGGCCAGATAGGGCAGCGACGACAAGAGCTGCGAGGGAATCCCGAGCCCGAATCCCTGAACATGCAGTTGCAGGATCGACACCGCGCCGAACAGATAGGCGCCGGCCAGCAGCCAGAGCGGCTTCCAGGCGGAGAACACCACCAGCGCCAGCGCGATCCAGCCGCGGCCGGCGGTCATGTCGCTGGCCCAGAACGGCGTATAGGCCAGCGAGAGCTGCGCCCCGGCCAGCCCGGCGCAGGCGCCGCCGAACATCACCGCAAGCGTGCGGATCCGGCGCACGGGATGGCCGAGCGCGTGGGCGGCGACATGGCTCTCGCCCACCGCCCGGATCACCAGGCCGGTGCGGGTGCGCGCCAGCCCCCAGGTCACCAGCACCAGCAGCGCAACCGAGGCATAGACGAAGGCGTCCTGCCCGAACACCGCCTTGCCGATGATCGGCAGGTCGGTAAGGCCAGGAACCAGCAGTTCCGGCGCGGCGTCGATCCGCGTGCCGACGAAGGGCGAGCCGATCAGCCCGGCAAGGCCGAGGCCGAGAATGGTGGTGGCGAGGCCGGACGCCACCTGGTTCGCCGCCAGCCATACGGTGAGCACCGCGAACACCAGCGACAGCGCCACCCCGGCCAGCACCGCCGCCAGCGTACCGAGCAGCAGGCTGCCGGACGAATAGGCGGTGGCGTAGCCGACCGCGGCGCCGATGATCATCATGCCCTCGACGCCGAGATTGAGCGTCCCTGCCCGCTCCGCCACCAGTTCGCCGAGCGAGGCGATGAGCAGCGTGGTCGCCGCCGCCACCACGCTTGCGAGAACCGCGCCGATCATCACCGTATCAAGCATGGCGCACGCCCTCCACCCGACGGATGCGGTAGCGCACCAGCACGTCGGCCGCCAGGATGGCGATGAGCAGCGTGCCCTGGAACACGCGGGTGACGTCGAACGGCATGCGCAGCGAGATCTGCGCCGCCTCGCCGCCGATATAGGTCAGCGCCAGCACGAAGCTGGAGACGAGTATGCCCACCGGATGCAGCCGTCCCAGCATGGCGGCGATGATGGCGGTGAAGCCGTAGCCGGGCGAGATCGATGGTTGCATGTTGCCGATCGGCCCGGCCACCTCGATGATGCCGGCGAGCCCCGCCAGCGCGCCGGAGACGGCGAACACGCCATAGGTCACCCGCCTCTCGTCGAAGCCGGCGAAGGCGGCGGCACGGGGCGCGGAACCGCCGAGCTCGATGGAGAAGCCGATCAGCGTGCGCCCCAGCACGAAGGTCGCCGCCACCACCACTATCAGCGCGATGACGATGCCGCCATGCAGGCGCCCCTCATCGAGCAGCAGCGGCATCGTCGCCACCGGGTCGAAGGTCACGCTTTGGGGAAAGTTGAAGCCGGCCGGGTCGCGCCACGGCCCGCGCACCAGATAGTCGAGAAACAGCTCGGCGACATAGACCAGCATCAGCGAGGTGAGGATTTCGCTGGCGCCGAAGCGCACCCGCAGGAAGGCCGGAATCAACCCGTAGGCGGCACCGCCCAGCGCGCCGAGCACCAGCATCGCCGGCATCACCCACGGCCCGGCGCCGGTGCCGTGCGTCGCCAGCGCCAGCCAGGAGCCGAGCAGCGCGCCGGCGCAATACTGGCCCTCAGCGCCGATGTTCCAGCGATTGGCGCGGTAGCAGAAGGCAAGCCCGACGCCGATCAGCAGCAGCGGGCAGGCCTTCACCACCAGTTCCTGCAAGGTGTAGGCATCGCCGAGCGGATCGATGAAATAGATGCGGAACGCCTCGACCGGGTCATGGCCCATGGCGAGGAACATCGCCGCGCCGACCACCAGCGTGAAGGCGAGCGCCACGAACGGCGCCGCCACCAGGCCGGCGAGCGGGACGTTTTCCTGCCGTTCGAGCTTAAGCGGCATCGGCATCCTCCTGCGCCGGAGCCCCATGCGCGCCGCCCATGGCAAGGCCGATCGCCTCGCGCGAGGTCTCCTCCACCGGCACCGGCTGGGTGAGGCGTCCCTCGCTCATCACCGCGATGCGGTCGGTGAATTCCAGCAGTTCGTCGAGGTCCTGGCTGATCACCAGCACGGCGCAGCCTTCCGCCGCCTTCTGCCGCAGCGTGGTGCGGATGAAGCCGGCCGCCGCCGCGTCCACGCCCCAGGTCGGCTGGTCGACCACCAGCAGCACCGGCTCGCGCAGCACCTCGCGGCCGATGACGAATTTCTGCAGGTTGCCGCCGGAGAGCCGCCGCGCCTTCGGGTCCTTGCCGCCGAAGCGCACATCGAAGCGCCTGACGATCTCGGCGAACATGGCGTTGAGCACCGAGTGGCGGACGATGCCCTGGCGCACGATCCGCCCGTCGCCATGGGTGGTGAGCAGCACATTGTCGGACAGCCGCATGTCCGGCGCCGCCGCATGGCCGAGCCGCTCCTCCGGCACGAAGCCGGCCTTGAGCGCCCGCCGCGCGGTCGGCCCCAGCGCGCCGGCCGGCGTGCGGTCGATGACGATCGCCTCCGCATCCTCGCCGAGCCGCTCGCCGGACAGCGCCTCGAACAGCGCGGTCTGGCCGTTGCCCGCGACGCCGGCAATGCCGACGATCTCGCCGGCGCGGATCTCGAGGTTGATGGCGTGCAGTGCCGAGCCGCGCGAACCATCGCCCTTGAGGGTGAGGTTCTTGATCAGCAGGCGCGGCTCGCCGAGTTCATGGGTCGTCACCCGCGGCGTGCGCGGCACCTCGGCGCCCACCATCAGCCGCGCAAGGCTGGCCGAGCTTTCGCGGCGCGGGTCGACCTCGGCGATGAACTTGCCGCCCCGCAGCACGGTGGCGCGCTGGCACAGGCGGCGCACCTCGTCGAGCTTGTGCGAGATGAACAGCACCGCCCGCCCCTCGGCGGTGAGCAGGTCGACGGTGCGGAACAGGCTCTCCGATTCGTCCGGGGTGAGCACCGAGGTCGGCTCGTCGAGGATCAGCACGCGCGGATCGCCGAGCAGGCAGCGCACGATCTCCACCCGCTGACGCTCGCCGACGGACAGCTCGCCGACCCGACGATAGGGCTCGACCTCCAGCCCGTAGCGATGCACGCAGTCCTCGATGCGTGCGGCGAGCGCCGGCAGCTTGCCGGGGGCCGCGAGGCCGAGCGCGACGTTCTCCACCACGGTGAGCGCGTCGAACAGCGCGAAATGCTGGAACACCACGCCGATGCCGCGCGCGCGCGAAGCGGCAGGATCGGGGAACACCACCGGCTCGCCCGCAAAGCGCAATTCGCCGGAATCGGCCTGCAACAGGCCGCACATCATCTTCACCAGCGTCGACTTCCCCGCGCCGTTCTCGCCCAGCAGCGCGTGCGTCTCGCCGGCACGGATGGCAAGGCTCACATGGTCGTTCGCCACCAAAGCGCCGAAACGCTTGGTCAGCCCGATCGCCTCCAGCAGGGGCGGCGGCAGGGCTCCCGAGGCGGCGGAATCGGAGGTGGCGGCCTTACCGGACATGGGGCGTATCCCGGCGTCTGTCACGCCGCCTCGACGAATGCGCGGCGGCCATTCCTATCGGAACCGGTCGGAGCGGGCGGCGATATCTCATCCGGGTTCCACGACAGATGCACTTTAAACAAGCATCGCATGCCGGTTAGGCGGAGCAAGTCCAAACTCTGATCGTACGGTCCACCGAGTTGATGCAATTCACGGCAATTTCGTATTTTCCCGCGGGCGCGGCGCCCGCCCATTCCCGTAAACCGCCCTGATCCTGAAGTGCGAGCGCAGCGAGCCTCGAGAGAGGCCCGCCTGGCGCCGGACATCTCGGGATGAGGTCGTTCAGGGGAAGCTGAGGCAGATGGAGGCGAACGCCGCCTCAGGGAATCAGTACGCTCGATCCCGTGGTCTTGCGCCCTTCCAGCTCGCGATGCGCCTCGGCGGCATCGGCGAGCTTGTAGCGCTGGTTGACCGGGATCTTCACCACACCCTTGAGCACGACGTCGAAGAGGTCGGCGGCGTTGGCCTCCAGCGCCTCGCGGGTCGCTACATGGGTGAACAGCGTCGGGCGGGTGGCGAAGAGCGAGCCCTTCTGCGACAGAGCGAGCAGCGAGAAGTTCTGGATGGACCCCGAGGCGTTGCCGAAACTCACGAACATGCCGCGCGGGCGCAGGCAATCCAGCGACGCCGGATAGGTCGCCTGCCCGACGCCGTCATAGACCACGTCGCACAGCCCGCCCTCGGTGATCTCCTTCACCCGCGCCGCGAAATCCTCCTTCGAATAGTCGATGGTGTAGGCGGCGCCCGCCTCCTTCGCGATCGCGCATTTCTCCGGCGAGCCGGCAGTGCCGATCACCGTTGCGCCGAGATAGCTCGCCCACTGGCAGAGGATCTGCCCGACGCCGCCGGCGGCCGCCTGCACCAGCACCACGTCGCCGGCCTTCACCGGGTAGGTCTGGCGCAGCAGGTAGCGCGCGGTCATGCCCTTCAGCATCATCGCCGCGGCGGTGGCGTCGTCGATGCCGTCGGGGAGCTTCACCAGATTGGCCGCCGGCATCACCCGCTCGGCGCAATAGGCGCCGAACGCGGTGCCGTAGGCGATGCGGTCGCCGCGCTTGAAGCGGGTGACGCCCTCGCCCACCGCCTCGATCACCCCGGCCGCCTCGTTGCCGGGCGTGAAGGGCAGTCCTCCGGGCGCCGGGTAGAGGCCGGTGCGGAAATAGGTGTCGATGAAATTCAGCCCGATGGCGGTGTGGCGTACCCTCACTTCGCCCGGCCCCGGCGCGCCGACCTCCACGTCCTCGACCTTGAGCACCTCGGGTCCGCCGACCTCGTGCACGCGCACCGCCAACACCATGGAACTCACTCCGGAAGAACAGAGGTCACGAAGCCCGGCGCCGCGACGGCACCAGCCCGAACAGCAGGAAATACAGCCCGACGAGGCAGAGACCGACGCTGACGAAGGCCGGCGGCGCCAGCCGCTCGATCACCGCCGTCACCGCCAGCACAGCCCACAGCACCAGCAGCGCGATGGTCAGCAGCCGTCCCCGCACCACCCGGAACGGGTGCACGAACTTGATCGGCAGGAAAGTCGCCGCCGACAGGAAGGCGATGAGGGCGGCGATGACGTAGGCGTTCATCGGCAGCAGGAAGAAATAGAACACCACCAGGTTCCACACCGCCGGGAAGCCCTGGAAATACTTGTCCTCGGTCTTCATGTTGGTATCGGCGAAATAGAGCGCGCTGGTGAGCAGGATCGCCGCGCTGGCCGGCACGGCGAGCCAGGTCGGCATCAGCCCGCCGGTCGCCACCGCGAAGGCCGGCACCAGCACATAGGTGAGGTAGTCGACCACGAGGTCGAGCGTCTCGCCCGACCAGCGCGGCAGCACCTCCACCACCCGCACCTTGCGGGCGATCGAGCCGTCGATGCCGTCGACGAACAGGGCGGCGCCCAGCCAGGCGAACATCAGCGCCCAGTTGCCCTCGACGGCGGCGATCAGGGCCAGCAGGCCGAGCACCGCGCCGGTGGCGGTGAAGACATGAACCGCGAAGGCCAGCGTCTGCTGACGGGTCGGCCTTTCGGCAAAAGGTTTAGCGGACACCGCCACTGGTGATTCTCCCAAGGCCGCGACGCGAGACCGGCCGGCATGTTCTTCGTCGACGTCGCGCATATATCACGCCCGTACCGATCCGCATGGACAGACCGAGTTGCCCTCGCTTATCCCACACTCATGCCCGGCCTTATAGCCCCGCACAACACAAGATGGAGGCCTCGATGGAGCCGCACCTCGCATCCGCGCCACGAAACCCAACGCCCGTCCCGGCCGAAGGTTCGCCCGTGGCGGTGGTCGGCGCCGGCGCCGCGGGGATGATCGCCGCCCTCGCCCTTGCCGGCGAGGGGCTCGACGTGACGCTGATCGGCCCGCCGCGCCGGCGCGACGCCCGCACCACGGCGCTGATGGACGGCTCGGTGCGCGCGCTGGATGCGCTCGGCGTCTGGCCGCGCCTTGTCGGCCCCGCGCAGAAGGTCTCGCCGCTGCGGGTCATGCGCCTCGTCGACGATACCCGCCGCCTGTGGCGCGCCCCGGAGGTGAGTTTCGAGGCGGGGGAACTCGGCCTGCCCGCCTTCGCCTGGAACGTCGAGAACGAGCCGTTGCTGGCGGCGCTGGAGGCGGGCGTCGCCGCCGCGCCGCGAATCACCCGCGTCGAGGCCAGCGTCACCGCGGTAGCGGACGCCGCCGCCGCGGCGACGCTCGCCCTCGATGACGGCCGCACGCTGGTCGCCTCCCTGGTGGTCGCCGCCGACGGGCGCGACTCGCCCTGCCGCGCCGCCGCCGGCATCGGCCTGCGCGCGCGGGATTATCCGCAGGTCGCGGTGACGGCGACGCTGTCGCATGACCGCCCGCATCGCGACATCTCCACCGAGTTCCATACCCCGACCGGCCCGTTCACGCTGGTGCCGCTGCCCGGCAACCGCACCAGCATCGTCTGCGTCGTCGCGCCGAAGGATGCCGAGGCGCTGATGGCGCTCGACGAGGCCGGCTTCTCGCGCGAAATGGAGCGCCGCGCGCATTCCCTGCTCGGCAAGATGCGGCTCGACGGTCCGCGCGGCGCCTTCCCGCTCGGCGCCCGCACCGCGGAGCATTTTGCCCGCGGCCGCATCTTCCTTCTCGGCGAAGCCGCGCACATCATCCCGCCCATCGGCGCGCAGGGGCTGAACCTCGGCATCCGCGACGCCGCCACCCTCGCCGAGCTCGCCGGCGGCGCCCGCCGCACCGGTCACGATATCGCCGGCGCCGAGGTTGCCGCCGCCTATGGGCGTCGCCGCGCGGCGGATGTGGAAAGCCGCAGCCTCGCCGTCGACCTGTTCAACCGCTCGCTGCTCACCGATTTCCTGCCGGTCCAGGGCGTGCGCGGGCTGGGACTGTGGGCGCTCGGCCGGTCGGCGACGCTGCGGCGCCTCGTCATGCGCGAGGGCGTCGGGCCCAGCCGCGACGTGCCGCCGCTGATGCGTGCGCCGGCCTCTAGCCTGACACCGCACACGAACATCGTCGCCTAACGCGCGGATTTATCAGTTGAACGCGTGCGGCAGCATGTCGTGCTGCACCGCATAGAGCAGGGCAGTGACGGTCGCCACCGAGACCACGGTGCCGATGAGCACGCCGCCGGAAGCGCCTTCGACATAGGTCTCGTACTGCTTGGCCATGATGAAGGCGTTGAGCGCCGGCGGCAGCCCGGCCATCAGCACCGCGGTGGCCACCCATACCGGGGAGAAGCCGCCCACCAGCATCAGCACGGTGAACACCAGCAGCGGATGGACCAACAGTTTGATGGCGATGAGGAACGGCACCTCGCCGGAGACCTTGCCCATCGGGCGCAGGGCCACCGAGACGCCGAGGGTGAACAGCGCGCAAGGCGCCGCCGCGTTCTTCAGGAATTCCAGCATGCGGTCGATCGCCGCCGGCGGGTGGAACTCGATGGCGGCGGAAAGCACGCCGAGAAAGGTCGCGACGTTGAAGGGATGCGTCACCACCCGTCGCACCACATACCAGAGCGTCGCGCCCAGCGAGCGCTTGTCGCGCCCGCCCAGCGCCATCAGCAGCGGCACCACGGTGAAGAAGAACAGGCTGTCGAACACGAAGATCAGCGCGGTCGGCACCGAGGCGGCCGCCCCCAGGGCGCCGAGCGTCAGCCCCGGTCCCATATAGCCGACATTGGAATAGGAGCCGACGATGGCGGAGATCGTCGCTTCCGGCAGGTTGCGGCGCAGCCAGAGCCCGACGGCGAGCGACAGCGCGAAGCAGGTCGCGGTCGACAGCGTCGTCACCAGAATGAAGCGGCCATTGGCCAGTTCGTGGAACGGCGTGCGCGCCACCAGCGAGTAGAACAGCGCCGGCAGCGCCACATAGATGATGAAGAAGCTCAGCCAGGCGAGCCCGCTCTCCGGGATGCGCGCGATCTTGCCGCATCCAAGGCCGAGGAAGATCACTCCGAAGAAGGGAAGCGCAAGCGCGAGGACGTCGGCCATGCGCGTTGGCTATCGGCTCGCTGCGGCGCGGTCAATCGCCACAAAGTCCGGCACGCGGGTTGCTTGCTCTTTCGTAGCACTACCGCGCCTAAGTTAGCATCCTCGGCCGCGGCACGAGTACTGCTAAAGTTGACATCATCGCACCCGGCGCTTAGGGCTCACCCGCGCGGAAAGGCGAACGATATGGATATGAAGGAACGCAGCGCCAAATACCGCATCGGCCAGGTGGTACGCCACCGCCACTTCCCGTTTCGCGGCGTGGTGTTCGATGTGGACCCGGAATTCGCCAACACCGACGAGTGGTGGGAATCGATCCCCGAGCACATGCGCCCGTCCAAGGACCAGCCGTTCTACCATCTGCTGGCCGAGAACGCCGACACCGAATATGTCGCCTATGTCTCCGAGCAGAATCTCGAGCCCGACACCTCCGGCGAGCCGGTGCGCCATCCCCAGGTCGAGGAAATGCTAGCCGCCGACGGCGATGGCGGCTGGCGGGTGAAGAGCGACCGGCTGCAATAGCCGCCATCTCTCCCAGGCGTCGCCTCGCCCGAGGATGCGCTCGCCATGAAAAATGCCCGGTCCTCGCGAGAGGCCGGGCATTTTCGTTGGCGTCGCGTCTTCCGGCGGGCGGAAGCGCCGGCGTCACTGCGCCGGCTGGGCGCCCTTCAGCTTCTCGGCGCCGAGCTTTTCCAGGCCCTGCTTGGTGGCCTGCTCGCGCGCATCGGCCTGGGCCTTCAGCTGCTCCTGCCGGGCCTTCACCTGATCCTGGATCTTCTTGACCTGCTCTTCGAAGGCCTTCGGATCGGTGTCGGCGCCGTCATAGACCTTGGCGAAGTCGCCGAGGCCGATCGGGTAGTTGATCAGCCGGCCGACCGCATTGGCGGCCTGGATGGTCAGGCCCGGGGCCTTCTTCATGCGGGCGATGAACTCGTCGTCGACCTGCAGGTCGCCGCGGCAGGTGCGCTCGTCGCACATGATGTAGGTGCCGAGGATCGGCTGCTCATTGGCCAGCGCCACGCGGAAGCCCTGGCGCAGCAGCACGCCGGTCGGGAACGAGACGGTGAAGAACTTCTTCGGGTCGTCCTTCACTTCGAAGATGCCGAAGCGGACCAGGAACTGCCCGGTGTCGGTGATGATGCTCTGCTCGTAGTTG
This sequence comes from Ancylobacter sp. 3268, assembly GCF_031456575.1. Taxonomy (NCBI): domain Bacteria; kingdom Pseudomonadati; phylum Pseudomonadota; class Alphaproteobacteria; order Hyphomicrobiales; family Xanthobacteraceae; genus Ancylobacter; species Ancylobacter sp. 3268. The sequence continues at coordinate 14,824 of NZ_JAVDUX010000024.1, read as the reverse complement.
CAGACCTTCTTGTTGATCTGCGGATTGTCCTCGCAGCGCTTCACCCACGGGATCGGGATGGCGGGGATCTGCGGGGCAGCCTGCTGCTGCGGCGCCGCCGCCTGGGCGTTGTTGGCCGGAGCGGCAGGCTTGGCCGCCGGCTTCTGCTGCGTCTGGGCCAAGGCCGGGCCGGCGCCGGCAAGAGCGAGCAGCAGGGCAGCTCCGGCGACCTTGCGCGCGAGGCGCGACTGCGGCGCGGGAAACGAGCGTCTGATCATATCAAGTTCCTGTCGTGCGAACCGCGGCGAAGCTACGGCAGCTGGGCTACGGCGACGGACGCCTTGGCGCCTCTGGGAAGACGAGGCTGTCTCCCGTTCAAATGCGGCAAGACAGTGGCTCATGGCGCGGCCGGCGTCCATTCTGTTATCAGTGGCGCGACCAATCCGGAGCGAATCCGTCGCAAGGAAACAGCAAGCGTGACCGATATCACCCGTCGCGCCGTCCTGCGCAACGGCCTCGTGGCCGCAAAAGGCGCCGTCTGGACAGCCGCCTGCCTGCCGCTCATTGTGACCCGCGGGCATGCCGAAACCGTGGCAGCCGCCGCCGCTTCGGCGAAAACCGCCGCGCGCCATGGCCTCGCCATGCATGGCGGCCCGCTCTATCCCGCTGATTTTGCTCACTATTCCAGCGTGAACCCGGCCGCGCCGCGTGGCGGACGGCTGGTGCAGGGTGCGGTCGGCGCCTTCGACAGCCTCAATCCTTTCATCGTGCGCGGCTCGCCGGCGCCGTTCGTGCGCTGGAACCTCGTCGAGAGCCTGATGGCGCGCTCCCCCGACGAGGCCTTCACCGTCTACGGCCTGCTCGCCCGCGCGATCGAGACCGACGACTCCCGCGCCTTCGTCGCCTTCGAGATCGACGAGCGCGCCCGATTCGCCGATGGCGTGCCCGTCACCGCCGCCGACGTGCTGTTCTCCTTCGAGCTGCTGAGGACCCGCGGCCGGCCGAACATGCGCAGCTTTTACGGCAAGGTCGCCAAAGCCGAGGCCACCGGCGAGCGCTCGGTCCGCTTCGACTTCGCCGGCGCCGACCGCGAATTGCCGCTGATCCTCGGGCTGATGCCGATCCTCGCCCGCCACGCCACCGATCCCGCCACCTTCGAGCAGACCAGCTTCAAGGCGCCGTTGGGCTCCGGCCCCTACGAGGTCGCCGCCGTGCGCCCGGGCGAGAGCGTCACCTTGCGCCGGCGCGCCGACTATTGGGGCGACGCGCTGCCGGTCAATCGCGGGCTCTATAATTTCGACGAACTCCGCTACGATTATTACCGCGAGGTCAACGGCCTGTTCGAAGCCTTCAAACGCGGCCTCACCGATATCCGCTTCGAGACCGATCCCGGCCGATGGAGTACGGGCTACGACATCCCGGCGGTGCGCGACGGGCGCATCCTGCGCGAGGACATCGCCACCCGCGTCCCCAAGCCCTATTCGGCGCTGATCTTCAATATGCGCCGCAAGCCCTTCGACGATGTCCGCATCCGCGCCGGCATGGCCGAGCTGTTCGATGCCGAATGGGCGAACGCCAATCTCTATTTCGGGCTGTACCGGCGCTGCGGCAGCTTCTTCGACGGCTCCGAGCTTTCCGCCCGCGGCCGCCCGGCCGAAGCCGCCGAGCGGGCGCTGCTGGCCCCTTATCCCGACGCGGTGTTGCCCGAGGTGATGGACGGCTCCTGGCAGCCGCCCGCCTCCGACGGCACCGGCCGCGACCGCGCCGGCCTCAGAAGGGCGCTGGAGCATTTCGAGGCCGCCGGCTACGGGCTCAGGGCCGGCCGGCTGGTCTCCCGCGCCGATGGCCGCCCGCTCGCCCCCGAGGTGCTGGTCGGTACCTATGATCAGGAGCGGCTGTCTCTTGCTTGGCAGCGCATGCTGAAGCGGGCCGGCATCGAGCTGTCGATCCGCCTCGTCGACGGCGCCCAGTTCGAGGCGCGCAAGATGAACTACGATTACGACATCGTGCCTTATATCTGGGATCAGTCGTTGTCGCCGGGCAACGAGCAGAGCTTCTATTTCGGCTCGGCCGCCGCCGACACGCCGGGCACCCGCAATTTCATGGGGCTGAGGAGCGCGGCGGCGGATGCGATGATCGAGGCGCTGCTCGCCGCCCGCTCGCGTGAAGAGTTCGTCACCGCCGTGCGGGCGCTCGACCGGGTGCTGATCTCGGCCCGCTTCTCGCTGCCCCTGTTCCACACGCCGGGCGAATGGCTGGCACGCTGGCGCGATATCGAGCGGCCGGCGACGCTGTCGCTGCGCGGCACGCTGGCCGAAACCTGGTGGCAGGGCGAACGCAAGCGCTGACGAGCCGCGTGCCGCGTGCGCGAGGGGTGCGGAGGCCACACCCGGAGATTTCCTTAACCTAGCGACGCCCGGACACTGGACATAGCCGGCGGAAACGGCTCCTTAGGGGCCGGGCGGCGCGAAGATTGGCTGTCTTTCGGAGTTCGACCATATGCGTTACGCCGCGTTTATCGCCGCCGGTCTTGCCGTTGCGGTCTTTGCTGCGGGTCCGGCAACGGCCCAGCAGTCCATCACCGTCCATCCCCAGGCGCAGCCGGGCGGCATGGGCGAGGAAATCGTCATCCCGCCGCTGAACAATCCGAATTATCTCGATCCCGGCCCGATGCCGGATCGGCCCGGTTCGGACAAGTCGATGGACTACATGAACCAGGCCGGCGGCAATGAGCTGGGCGGCGTGGGCGTCGGCATCGGCAACGACGTGGACGCCGACGATCTGCCCGATGGCGACGGCGCCTACGATTCCGATCCGTAGCAGACGGGAGACTTCCGCTCCACCTTTGCTGCGCCGCCCTGGACGGCAGAAGGACATTCGGGATGGCGCGGATCGCGAGCATCCGCCCAATCGGCAGACACCCCCCCGAGCCCCGGCGCTCACGCCGCCTTGGCGGTGTTACCGGCGATCTTCGCCAGCTCCTTCAGGATGGCCCCGACGCCCTTCAGCCGCGCATTGGCTTCCGGCCAGTCGTCGGAGAACACCACTTTCAGGTCCGGCCGCACCTTGGCGATCACGTGCGGCTTGCCAAGATAGGCCACCAGCCCCGCCGGGTTGGGGAACTGGTTGTCGCGGAAGGTCAGCACCGCCCCGCGCGGGCCGGCATCGACCTTCTCGACATTGGCGCGCCGGCACATGGCCTTGATCGCCACCAGCTTGAGGAACTGCTTCACCTCCTCCGGCGCCGGGCCGAAGCGGTCGACCAGCTCGGCGCCGACGCCCTCGATCTCCTCCTCGGTCTCGAGGTCGGCGAGCCGGCGATAGAGGTTCAGCCGCACATGCAGGTCGGCGACATAGTCCTCCGGGATCAGCACCGGCGCGCCGATGGAAATCTGCGGCGACCACTTCTCCGCCACCGGCGCGGTGATGCCGGCCTTCAGATGTGCGATCGCCTCCTCCAGCATCTCCTGGTAGAGCTCGTAGCCGACCTCCTTGATATGGCCGGACTGCTCGTCGCCAAGGAGGTTGCCGGCGCCGCGTATGTCGAGGTCGTGGCTGGCGAGCTGGAAGCCGGCGCCCAGCGTGTCCAGCGATTGCAGCACCTTGAGCCGCTTCTCCGCCTGCTGGGTGATCTGCTTTTCCGCCGGCAGGGTGAAGATGGCATAGGCGCGGGTCTTCGAACGCCCCACCCGCCCGCGCAGCTGGTAGAGCTGGGCGAGGCCGAACATGTCGGAGCGGTGGATCACCAGCGTGTTGGCGTTGGGCACGTCGAGCCCGGATTCCACGATGGTGGTGGAGAGCAGCACGTCGAACTGCCCGTCATAGAAGGCGGACATGATCTCCTCCAGCTGCGTCGCCGCCATCTGGCCGTGCGCGACGGTGACCTTCACCTCCGGCACGTTCTGGTCGAGGAACGCCTTCACCTCGCCGAGATCCTCGATGCGCGGGCACACATAGAAGCTCTGGCCGCCGCGATAGCGCTCGCGCAGCAAGGCCTCGCGCACGATCAGCGGGTCGAATGGCGTGACGAAGCTGCGCACCGCCAGCCGGTCGACCGGCGGCGAGGCGATGATGGAGAGCTCGCGCACCCCGGTCATGGCGAGTTGCAGCGTGCGCGGGATCGGCGTCGCGGTCAGCGTCAGCACATGCACCTCGGCGCGTAGCTGCTTCAGCTTCTCCTTGTGGCCGACGCCGAAATGCTGCTCCTCGTCGACGATGACGAGGCCGAGATCCTTGAAATGGATGGTCTTGCCGAGCAGCGCATGGGTGCCGACCACGATGTCGACCGTGCCGTCGGCGAGGCCCTTCTTGGTCTCGCTGAGTTCCTTGCCCGGCACGAGGCGCGAGGCCTGCCGCACCACCACCGGCAGCCCCTTGAAGCGGTCGGAAAAGGTCTTGAAGTGCTGGCGGGCCAGCAGCGTGGTCGGCACCACCACCGCCACCTGCTTGCCGTTCAGCGCCACCGCGAAGGCGGCGCGCAACGCCACCTCGGTCTTGCCGAAGCCGACATCGCCGCAGACCAGCCGGTCCATCGGGTGACCGGAGCCGAGATCGTCGAACACCGCTTCGATGGAGGCTTCCTGGTCCTCGGTCTCCTCATAGGGGAAGCGGGCGCGGAACTCGTCATAGAGCCCCTCCGCCGGCACGAGGCGCGGCGCCTCCTTGAGCTGGCGCTCGGCCGCCACCTTGATCAATTCGGCCGCCATCTCGCGGATGCGCGAGCGCATCTTCGCCTTGCGCGCCTGCCAGCCGCCGCCGCCCAGCCGGTCGAGCTGCGCCTCGGTGTCCTCCGAGCCGTAGCGCGACAGCAGGTCGAGATTCTCCACCGGCAGGAACAGCTTGGAGCCTTCCGCATAATGGATCTCGAGACAGTCGTGCGGCGCCCCGGCCACCTCGATGGTCTGCAGCCCGACGAAGCGCCCGATGCCGTGATCGACATGCACCACGAGGTCGCCCGCGGTCAGCGCCGACAATTCGGAAATCACGTCCTGCGGCCGGCGCGCCCGGCGCTTGGGGCGCACCAGGCGGTCGCCGAGAATGTCCTGCTCGCCGATCACCGCCAGCGCGTCGGTCTCGAAGCCGCTCTCGATGCCGAGCACCGAGAAGCCGATGGCACCCTTGGGCAGCTTCTCGGCGGCATCGCGGCTGCCAATACGTTGGCCGCCCTTGAGCCCATGGTCGCCGAGCACGGTGGTAAGGCGGTCGAGCGAGCCTTCCGACCAGGCGGTGACCACGGTGCGCTTCCTGCCCGAAAGCTCGCGCAGATAGCCGACCGCCGCCTCGAAGAGGTTGGCTTCCGGGTCGGCGCGCTCGGGGGCGAAGGAGCGTGCCGGGCGCCCGTCGAGGTCGATCACCTGCTTCGAGGGCGGCACGGCGAACGCCGTCAGCGCCACCGCCGGCGCCGCCTCGCGCCGCTTCGCCCATTCGGCTTCGGTGAGATAGAGCGCCTCCGGCGGCAGCGGCTTGTAGGGCGCCCCGCCGCCCAGCATGCCCTGCCCCGGATGCGAACCCTGAAGATCCTGGGACTCCCGCCGCGCGTCGTAATAGTCGCGGATCTGGCGGAAGCGCTCGCCGGCCGCCTCGCTGCCCTGCGCCTCCATCACGATCGGGCTGTCGCCCGTGTAGTCGAACAGCGTGTCGAGCCCGTCATGGAACAGCGGCAGCCAGTGCTCCATGCCCGGATAGCGCCGGCCCTCGCTCACCGCCTCATAGAGCAGGTCGCCGCGCTGGGCGGCGCCGAACTGCGCGACATAGGCCATGCGGAAGCGCCGCATCGTTTCGGTGGTGAGCTGCAATTCGCTCATCGGCACCAGGTCGAGCGCACGCATCTGCGCCGCGGTGCGCTGGGTCTCGGGATCGAAGGAGCGGATGGATTCCAGCGTGTCGCCGAAGAAATCGAGCCGCACCGGCAGCGGCAGGCCGGGCGGGAACAGGTCGACGATGCCGCCGCGCACCGCATATTCGCCGGTATCGCGCACCGTGGGCGTGCGGATGAAGCCGTTCACCTCCGCCCAGCCCGTCACCTCGTCGAGGGAGAGCGCATTGCCCGGCGCCGCCGAGAAGGAATGCGTGCCGATCAGCGCCCGCTTCGGCACCCGCTGCAGCGCAGCGTCCACCGTGGTCAGCACCACCGAGCCGCCCTCGCGTCCCTTCACCCGCGCGAGGCGGGCGAGCGTGGTCATCCGCCGGGCGACGATGTCGGTATGCGGCGAGGCGCGGTCATAGGGCAGGCAGTCCCAGCCGGGGAGCGGCAGCCGCTCGACCTCGGGGGCGAAGAAGGCCAGCGTCCGCTCCAGCTCGGCCATGCGCTCGGCATCGCGGCAGATCACGGTGAGCGTCGGCCAGGCGGCGTCGTCCTTGGCGGCGAGCGCGCGGGCGAGGTCGCCGATGACGAGGCCCTCCATGCCGGCGGGCACATTGGCAAGGGTCACCGTCCGGCCGGGAGCGAGATGTTCGATGAGGCCACGGGCGATCGGGGCGGAATGGGCTTTGGTCATATTTCGGGAAGGCCTTCCCCGGAGAGGTGGAAGCGGCAGAAGCGCTGGAACATCGGCGTGTCGAACGGCGGCGGCGCGGCGCGGGCATTGACCCAGGCCAGCAGGTCGGGATCCTCGATCTCGATCAGGATTTCGAAAGCATCGACCTCTTCTTCGCTCATTTCGGGCAGCAGGGCGTCGGCGAAGCGGCCCATCAGCAGGTCCATCTCGCGCGTGCCGCGATGCCAGGCGCGAAAGAGAAGCCGCCGTCGGCGAGGGTCGAGCCCCGCGCTCGACCGCGTGGTTCCGGTCATCGAATGCGCCTCGTTGGGGTCGCCCTGCGCGACCCGAAAGGAAAGCGCACCTCTTAGCGCGCCGCCGTCCCGCTGTCAGGTAGGCAATGGGAGGGGTTTCGGGAAGAGGCGCTCCCTGCGTCGCGCCTGCCGGCGCACGAAATTTCCCGGATGGGGCGAGGCGGGTCACGGAAACCGCCCGCGGCACGGCCCGGGCGATCGCCGGCGCACCGGAAGGTTCTCGCCGGCCGCGCCCGGATGGGGAGAGCCCGGCCTCGCGGATTGCACGCGGCACGGGCTTCGTCCACATTCGCCGCGCCATGCGCCCCGACGTCCTGAACGCCTATTTCGCCGCCCTCACCGACCTTCCGGGCATTGGGCCGAAGCTCGCCCGCCCGTTCGGCCGGCTGCTCGGCAGGCCGGAAGGCGCGCGGGTGCTCGACCTGCTGCTGCACCTGCCCTCCTCCACCCTCGACCGCCGGGCTCGTCCGACCGTGGCCCAGCTGGTGCCCGGCGAGATCGGCACCGTCCGCGTCCATGTCGACCGCCACCAGCCGACACCGCCCGGCTCGCGCGCGCCCTACCGGGTCTACGCCCATGACGACACCGGCGACATGGTGCTGGTGTTCTTCGCCGCCGATCGCGGCCGCATGGAGCACATGCTGCCGGTCGGCGAGGACCGCTGGGTTTCCGGCACCGTGCAGCTCTATGACGGCATCCCGCAGATCGTGCATCCCGATCGTGTACTCGACGATGCCGGGATCGCCCGCCTGCCACCTGTCGAGCCGGTCTATCCGCTGGTGGAGGGCCTCGGGCAGGGGCACCTCCGCCGTGCCATTGCCGCCGCCATCCAGCGCACCGGCCCCGAACATGCGCCCCTGCTGCCCGACTGGGGCTCCCTGCCCGGCGGGCCGGCGTTCCACGCCGCGCTCGCGAAGGTACACCAGCCGCAGGACACTGCCGACGCCACGCCCGCCGGCGCGGGCTGGCGCCGCCTTGCCTATGACGAGCTGCTCGCCGGCCAGCTCGCGCTCGCCCTGGTGCGGGCCCGCACGGTGCGCAAGACCGGCCGGCCGGTAGTCGGCACCGGCACCCTCGCCGCCAAGATCCTCGCTGCCCTGCCCTTCACCCTCACCGGCTCGCAGGAGACGGCGCTCGCCGCGATCCGCGCCGATCTCGGCTCGGGCAACCGCATGCTGCGGCTGCTGCAAGGCGATGTCGGCTCCGGCAAGACCGTCGTCGCCCTGCTCGCCGCCGCCACCGTCATCGAGGCCGGTCATCAGGCGGCGATCATGGCGCCGACCGAAATCCTCGCCCGCCAGCACCTGAAGACCGTCGCCCCGCTTGCCGAGGCCGCCGGCATCCGCGTCGCCCTGCTCACCGGCCGCGAGAAGGGCAAGGCGCGGGAGACGATCCGCAGCACCCTCGCCGCCGGCGAGATCGACCTGGTCATCGGCACCCACGCGCTGTTCCAGGAGGGTGTCGGCTTCGCCGACCTCGCCCTCGCGGTGGTCGACGAGCAGCACCGCTTCGGCGTCCACCAGCGCCTCGCCCTCGCGTCCAAGGGCGAGGCGGTCGACGTGCTGGTGATGACCGCCACCCCGATCCCGCGCACGCTGGTGCTCACCTATTTCGGCGACATGGATTCGTCGGAGCTGCGCGAGAAGCCGAAGGGCCGCAAGCCGATCGATACCCGCATGGTGGCGATGGACCGGCTCGACGAGGTGATCGCCCGCCTCGGCCATGCGCTGGAGGAAGACCGCCGCGTCTACTGGATCTGCCCGCTGGTGGAGGAATCGGAAACTTCCGACCTCGCCGCCGCCGAGGAACGCTTCGCCGACCTCAGGCAGCATTTCGGCGCCGCGGTCGGCCTCGTGCACGGCAAGATGAAGGGCGCGGAGAAGGACGCCGCCATGGGCGCCTTCGCGCGCGGCGACACCCGCATCCTCGTCGCCACCACCGTGGTTGAGGTCGGCGTCGACGTGCCGGAGGCGAGCATCATCGTCATCGAGCACGCCGAGCGCTTCGGCCTCGCCCAGCTGCACCAGCTGCGCGGGCGGGTCGGGCGCGGCGACGTCGCCTCGATCTGCCTGCTGGTCTACCGCCGTCCGCTCGGCGAGATCGCCCGCGCCCGGCTGGAAGCGCTGCGCGAATCCGATGACGGCTTCTATCTCGCCGAGAAGGATCTCGAGCTGCGCGGCGAAGGCGATCTGCTGGGCACCCGCCAGAGCGGCCTGCCCGGCTTTCGCGTCGCCCGGCTGGAGGTGCATGGCGACCTGCTCGAGCGCGCCCGCTCGGAGGCGCGCACCCTCGTCGCCGCCGATCCCAATCTCGACGGCGAGCGTGGCCGTGCCCTGCGCCTGCTGCTGCACATTTTCGAGCGCGATGTCGCGGTAAGGCTGCTCGACGCCGGATAAGCCGCTATGCTGCCCTTGCGAACACACCGCGCGGGCCGGTCAGCTCGGGAGAGCCGGCCGCCCGCTCGCCCTCGACACAGCGCGCCGACCGACGGGAAGCACGGAGCGGCGGGCCAAGGCAGGACGTGGATACGCCCATGAATGCGTCCATGAGTGCGTCCATGAATGTAGCCGCCGCATGAGCGAGAAGAACCGCGCCCTCACCGCGGCCGCCGCGCCCTTGCGCTGGCTGCTGTTCGTCCTCGCCTGGGTCTGCGTCGGCCTCGGCATTGCCGGCATCGTGCTCCCGGTCCTGCCCGGCACGCCCTTCCTCATCCTCGCCGCCTGGCTGTTTACCCGCTCCTCGCCGCGTTTCGAGCGCTGGCTGCTGGCGCACCCGAAGCTCGGCCCGGCAGTGGTCGCCTGGCGCGCGCGCGGCGTGGTGCCGCGCTGGGCGCAGTTCGTCGCCACCGGATCGATGGCGGCGAGCTTCGCCCTCCTCTCCTTCACCGCGATTCCGACACTGGTGCTCGCCGGCATCGGCGCGACGATGCTCGCCGTCGCCGCCTATCTGCTGACGAGGCCGGCGGCGTGATCGGCAACCGCATACTCGGCGTTATCCTCGCCGGCGGGTTGTCGCGTCGCATGGGCGGCGGCGACAAGGCGCTGCTCCCGCTCGCCGGCCACCGCCTGCTCGACCGGGTGGTCGGGCGCCTCGCGCCACAGGTCGATGCCCTCCTCCTCAACGCCAATGGCGACCCGCAGCGTTTCGGCCTCGCTTTGCCGGTTGCGGCGGATCCGCTGCCGGATTTCCCCGGCCCGCTCGCCGGCCTGCTTGCCGGCTTCGAGCATGCGCGTACCCATGCGCCGTGGGCGCGACACATCCTCACCGTCTCCGCCGATTGCCCGCTGCTGCCGCCCGACCTCGCCGCCCGGCTGCTGGCGGAGAAAGGCGAAGCCGCCGCCGCCATCGCCGCCTCGGGCGGGCGCGACCATCCGGTGATCGGGCTGTGGGACGTCGCGCTGGCGCCGCTGCTGCGCACGCTGCTGCTGGATGAGGGCGAGCGCCGCATGCGCGCCTTCACCGCCCGCGCCGGCGCCGTCAGCGTCGACTGGCCGGTCGAGCCCTACGACCCGTTCCTCAACATCAATACTCCGGACGACCTTGCCGCCGCCGAGCGGCTGATCGCCGCCGCCGGCTGAACCCCGCTCAGCGGGTACGCCAGTCCACCAGCGTCACCGCCGCCGCATGCGCCTCGACGAAATCGGCGATGGCGTCGGTGGCGTCGAGATCGATCACCGGCAGATTCACGCCGGGCAGCGGCTCGTCCGAGGCGATGGCGGCGATGAACGGGTCCTCGGGATGCAGGAACGGCCGGTCCACTTCCGCGCGGTGGATCTCGATCTTCGGGTGCCGGTCGCGCTTGAAGCCTTCCACCAGCACGAGGTCGACCGGGGCGAGATGGGCGATCAGTTCCGGCAGCTCCGGCTCCGGCGCGCCGCGCAACTCGTGCATCAGCGCCCAGCGCACCGAGGAGGCGACCAGCACCTCGCTGGCGCCCACCACGCGATGCGTGTGCGAATCCTTTCCCGGCGTGTCGACGTCGAATTCGTGATGCGCGTGCTTGATGGTCGAGACCTTCAGCCCCCGTCCGACCAGCACCGGTATCAGTCGGGCGAGCAATGTCGTCTTGCCCGCGCCGCTCCAGCCGGCGAAACCCATCACGCGCATGATTTCCTCCGTTTCCCGGCCCTTCGGTCTTGCCGGGTTCGCGCCCCCGCCGTAAGCGAAGCCGCAGGAGTGACCTTGATGCCTGTCGATGCCGATCCCGGCAAGCCCGGTTCCGACGCAGCTGATTCCGACCCGCCCCGGCTCCTCGACCTGAAGGGGTTGAAATGCCCGCTGCCGGCGCTGCACACCCGCCGGGCGCTGGAGCGCGCCACGCGGGGTCAGCGTTTCGAGGTGGTGTGCACCGATCCGATGGCGGTGATCGACATCCCGCATCTGGTCGGCCAGCTCGGCGATATCGTGGAATCGAGCGAACGCCGCGCCGTCGAGCTGGTCTTCCGCATCCGCAAGGGCTGAGATTCAAAGGCTCGAGATTCAAAGGCCCGAGATTTCAGCCCGCATCGCGCCAGTCGAAGGGCAGCGGCGCCTCGCGGAAGGCGAAGCGGTCGAGATGGCGGGCGACGACGCCCTTCATCCGGTCCAGCGTCTCCGCGTCGACCGCCTCCAGCCGCACGCCGAGCCCCGCCGCATCGGCATGCAGGGTGGCGACGGTGTTTTCCGGCAGCACGATCCGTCCGTCCTCCGGGGTGAAGCTGACCTCGAATTTGTGCGCCCAATGCTTGCAGAGCTGCTGCAGATAGCGGCTGGCATGGGCGGTTGGCACGGTGGCGGAACTGATCGTCATGGCTTTCGGCTCACGTAAAAATTGAATGCAGCTGTCTAATACGCTGATTTAAATGAGCCAACGGCAAGGGCAGCCTTTCACCGGACCGTGACCCCGCCGGCTCGGGCGGCCGGCAAGCGGCGCGCCCACCGGCACGCCGCCCTTCGTGGCCGGTTCACGGCGTCGGCCGGAACACCCCGTTGGCATCGCGCTTCAGCGGCGCGGCCTGCGTCGGCAGCGGCGCGCCGGGCGCGTCCAGCACCGAGACTCCCTCCTTCCAGTCCGCCGGCGCGATGGCGATGTAGCGGGCATAGCCGCCCGAACCGCCGAGCGGCTTGGCGAAGCCGATGGTCACCAGCGCCCCGCTTTCCGGCACCTTGTCGAGATTGGCGACGCCCTCGGCCTGGGCGAAATTATTGTGCATCAGCCAGTGCTCGCCTTCCAGCGTCGGCGTGGTGTCGGTGTCGAGCGGCTCGTGGCCGTGGAACAGGATCTTGCGCTCGAGATGCAGGAATTTCAGCGCCGCCAGGCCGACGCCCGGAAACGGCTTCTTGTTGAAGCGCTCGCGGTCCGCCCATTTCTTGTACCAGTCCGAACGCACGAACACGACCGCGCCTTCCGGGATGCGGCCGTGGGTCTTCTCCCACTGCTCGATGTCGGCCACCTGCAGATGGTAGCCCTCGTCCTTCGCCACCTTGCCGGAGATGTCGATCACCGCCAGCGGCCGGATGGCGAAGCTCGCCGGCAGGTCGGAGATGGTGGCGCCCTTCGGGTTCCAGTGCGAGGGCGGGTCGAGCTGGGTGCCGTACTGGTCGGTGGTCAGCTCATAGGCCGAGGCGACGAAGCCATGCTTGTCATAGGTGAATTCCTCCCCCTTCTTCACATAGCCTTCGATGTCCTGCCCGGCGACCGCCGGCTTGAACACCGCATTGCCGAAGCCCGGCCACACCGGCTGCACCGGCTCGAAGGCATGGGTGAGGTCGATATATTTCGCGCCCTTGAGCGACTGCTCGTAGAGCTTCCACAGCGGCGGCTCCTCGGCGCGGGCGGCGATGCTTGCGGTCAGCACGGCCAGCGCGGCCAATGCCGCGGTCTTCATGCACGTCATGTCCAGCCTCCAGCGGTCAGCGTCGATCGACGCGCCCAGCCTCCGGCCTTTTGCGGCGGCGCACAAGGCGTGCCGGCGCGCCGCAGGCCGTCCGCGAGGCACGTTGGCTGCGGCGCCGTGCCCAGGCGGTGTGTCCAAACATGACAGCCGGCGGGATCGGTCGCGATCCCGCCGGCTCGCATGGACAGGCGTCCTCAGGCGGCGCGAGCCACCCGCTTGGCCGCAGCCTTGGACCAGTAGCGCAGCGAACCGCTGTCGATGGTGAGGGTCACCGTCACCGGCCCGTTCAAACCGGCGAACAGCGAGGCCGGCAGCTCGGCCGCCGGCGAGGTCCAGCGGCGCTGACCGCCCTGGTGCCGATGCGCGGGGTGGAAGCCGGTGAGCGCGGCATGGTCGAGCGGGATATCGCGCACCGAGGCGCCGTCGCGCAGCTCGATGCCGGTGACGCCGACCCCGACCACGTCCAGGCTGCGCGTCGCGTTGTCGACGCCGTCACGCAGCACGCTGGTGCGCGAGACCAGCAGCAGTCCATCGGCCGGCGGCGTCTCCAGCGTGAAGCTGTAGCGCCCTTCGGACGAGACGTCCGGCCGGATCTCGGCACCGTCGCACAGCAGGCGCAGGCCGCTGTCGGCCTTGCGCGGCAGGCCGGTCAGGCTTTCCGCGCGGGCGAACAGGCGGCGGCGCAGCTTGTTCAGCCGCGGACCGTTGCGCAGCACCTCGAAGCCGCAATCGGCGCGCGCCTGCCGGGTGAGTTCCCGGCGCTCCTCCTGGAAGCCGGGGCGCAGCTGGGTGACGACCCGGCTCTCGCCGTCGAACATGGCGCGGTTGCCGGTGTCCAGATAGGATTCGGTCGGCGTGCCTTCGGCAAGGATGACGTCGAAGCGATCCAGCTCGATGTGGAAATACTCGATCTTGTCCATCGAGAAGTCCTGCACGATGGTCTTGCCGTTCACCAGCAGCACCGCCGGCACCAGGGCGCCGTCGAGATACATGTGGTGCTGCGGCGAGACCACCAGTTCGCGACGCGGCAGGCCCTTGCCGAGCGCGCCCTTGCGGATGCGGATCGGCATCGCCTCGATGCGCTTGGCTTCGGGAATGGCGCGGACGCGCAGCGTGCGATGACCGATCCACTTGACCGCGACGGCGCGGCCGTCATGGCTGAGCACGAGGTCGCCGGCCTTCAGGTCCTCGACCGCGGTCTCGCCTTCCGGCGTGGCGATCCTGGTGCCGCGCAGGAAGCAGGCATAGCCGACGGTGCCGGTCTCGGGATCGAAGATGAAGTCGTCGGGATTGAAGCTGCCGGACAGCTTCACCGAGGACAGGATCGCCGTGTACCACTCGCTCTGTACCTGCACCGCCTGAAGGGTGAAGGAGCCGTCGCCATTGTCGATGGTGCGGAATTCGGTGATGCCGTCGTCGCTGAAATGCAGCACGTCGCCGGCGGCGAAGCCCTGGATGTCGAGGTTGACGACATCGCCCGGCAGCCGCAGCGTGCCGGCAGCGGCGCCGGTGAAAATGACCTTCTGGCCGTCAATGCCGCCACCACCGCCCGCGGCGATGGAGAAATCCACCGTCGAAGCGCCGTCAATCTGGAACGTAACGTTCGAACCGCCGGTCCAACCCGTGTTGGTAAAGGTCGCCCCGCCCGTCACCTTGATCAGTGAATTGCTGCCGGGATCAAGATAAGCGGTCGATATCGAAGCGCCGTCAACGATCAGGCTCGAGCCGTTTCCCAGGAATATGCCTCCGTACGAGGCGTTGGTGTTGACGGTTGTCGTCGCGCCACTAGCTACATTAAGGTCAGCCATTTTCCTCACCAGCGTTTCTAGAGTTCGTCACCCACCCCGGTCTTAGAAGCCAGGGGAGACGGTCGCCGTCCAGATTGCGAAGAAACGCGGACAAAATGCGTTGGAAATGATTTTAAATTAAAATCATTTCCGTACGATTAACTCATGCCGCACTCAGGGGTTTCCGTGCCGGATTCGGGACGATGGGAGATGAGCCGGGTTGGCGATGGGCGACGATCAGATCGGCTGCGCCGCTGCCGGCCGGTCCGGCGGAAGCCGGCTCCCGCCGGACGACGCGCTTAGAGCGCCTAACAAAACCGTTTGTTAACCATGTCGGCTTGAGTTTGGCTTCATGGTGAAGAAGCTGCTTCCGGATGATTTGTGGGCGGAGA
>NZ_JAVDUX010000023.1:0-67594 GCF_031456575.1 Ancylobacter sp. 3268 | reverse complement strand
GATCTCCGCCCACAAATCATCCGGAAGCAGCTTCTTCACCATGAAGCCAAACTCAAGCCGACATGGTTAACAAACGGTTTTGTTAGGCGCTCTAAACCCGCGCAGCGCCATCGGATTTGCAGTTTTCCGTGGAAGGCATGAGCGCATGCGACCATTGAGGTCGATTGTGCTGATGGTCTCGCTGCCGTTCAACGCGCCCGCTTTCTGCCGGAGCCCTTGAGAATGGAGATCTGCAAGGCAATAGCCCTTTGTCCCCATTGGACCTTCCTTAGCCAAATGGTCGCCGCCGACTGCTACCGTCGGATTTGCAGCAGGCTTCGCTTATCATTCACGCGGCAGAGAGCAAGGCTAGAGGAGTGTCAAACGACACCTCCACCCCCTGCGCCGATATCGCGGTGATCCTCCCGCGGTGCGCACTCCCATCCTCCAGCGTGACGAGCACGGAAGTCAGGGGCACTCCCATCATGGACGGCATCTCGGTCGTAATGAAGCCGGCCGCATAGAGGCCGCCGATGGAAGCCGTCGTCGTTCGGCGCATCACCTTGATGTCATAGCGAGCGGTCGTCGCGGCGAGCCCGGAGACGCGCAGCCAGCCCTCACCCCCGAAGGATCTCATCACTTCCATTCTGCGGAAAGCCTTCACCCTATCTCATCGCTGGACAATCGTTGGTCGTTGAAAGAGTTCCTCCCATGCTATTGAACGCGACGTTGGGCGCTGGACGTGCTATAAGTTCGTCGTTCCAAATGGAGCCCGTGCATGGGGCGATCGGCCCCAACGGTTGAAATGGCGCCGCGCTGATCGCGCCCTCAAATCTTCCGCCACATCTCTCATGAGCCGTCGGTACTGACGGCAGCGTGGCTATCATGGAAAAGCTGGAGGAACGCGCGCGTGCGATTTGCGCGCAGGATCTGTTGGCGGCCGGGTGCTGGCCAACCGAAATGCAAGAGAAGATTGACCGGCTTTGGCCGGTCGTCGCGCGTGAAATCACGGGCGGCGACACCGATGCCGTCTTTGTGCACATGCTTGATATGGCGGAGAGGCAGCGCGAGTACGATGCCATGTGCAACCGCCGGAATGGCGGCGTTGCGGGCAGCAGCTTCCAACTCATAGGCGCGGATCAGTCAAAGCCGGATCGCTGAGCCTGGGAAGGGAGGCATCTGGCGATCAGCCGACGGTCAAGCCGATGGCCGGCGGATCCGCCAGAATGCCGGCCTCCTCTGCCGCGGTTGCAAATGCCAGCCTGAAGGCTTCGACCGGGACGTGATGGGCCAGAGCGTCCAATGCCACTCGCCGGGCAGAGACGTGCAGTGAGGTGTTGGAGAAGGCTTCCGGCCAACTCTCCATCAGAAACCGTGCCGCACCCTCGACATCCCCGATTGTCCGCCGGGTGGAGCCGTCCTCCCAGACAGTTATCGGCGTGATGAGCATGGCCATTTCGATCCCCCGAAAACGCCCCCGCCGAGGCGGGGCAGGGGCCAGGTTGTTGTGCAGGCGGGCCGGCCAGAGGGCAGCCCGTTCAGGCCCAACGTCCCCAACTGCTGTTCGTTCCATCGAACGGAAGCGTCCCTCGCCAGCGGAAACCGGTGGGTGACGGACTGGCCGGCTGCCTTGCCATGGCGCGGAGGCCGCAGGCTCGCATGGACCGCATTGTCGATGCCGCTGTGCTTGCCAAAGTGTGCGCCAACCGGGCGGTGGGCTGACGTTTGGGACAGTAACCGAAAGACGTCTCACTATTCAGCGAGGCGAGATCGATCCCGGATGATCGAACGGGATCACGCCGTCTGCGGCCGACAGTCTCGGTGAGCCAGCAGGCGGGAAAGTCGCTCTACGTTGGAAAGCGATTCGCTGCTGGTCTTTCGCAATTTGCCGCTCTCGAATGCAGCGATGACGCTGTCATGGACATAGCTGCTGCGGCACACCGTCAAGGTGTTGGCAAGTTCATCGGCCAGCGGCCCGATCGCCTTACGGATCTGCTGACGCCGGCCGCGCTCGCTCTTTTCCGGCTCCAGCCGGGCGAGTTGGTCGAGCACGCCAAGCGAGGCAGTGAGCGTGCGGAAATCCTTGAGCGAGATCGGCTGCCCGCTGATTTCCTTGAGGAAGCGGTTGGCATCGCCGGCATGAATGGCATGGAGGGCGCCGTCGGCGTCGCGATATTTGAACAGCCGGCGACCGGGCAGCGCCTTCAACCGGGTCAGCGCCACGGCTAGGCGCGCGTCGCTCAGCTGTTTGCAGATTGCCTTGCCGCCCTTGCCGGTAAAGGCGAGGGTGATGGTGTCGCCATCGATCCGAACATGTGACTTCAGCAGGGTGGTGGCGCCGCGCGTGCCGTGCTGCTCCGCATATTGTTCGCTGCCCGGCCGAATGGCGGTGAGCGCTACCAGTTCGACCGCGGCAGCGAGCGCAAAGCGCTGGTCAGGCTCGGGCCGACGCAAAGCCCGCCGTACTTCGCGTGTGATGGTCGGCAAGGCTCCGGCCAGTGCCGAAAGCCGCGCCGCCTTCAGCGTCTCGCGTACCCGGGTCCAGTCGGGATGGTAGCGGTATTGCAGCCGCCCGGCGGCATCGGTGCCGATGGCCTGGAGGTGCGCCCGGGGATCGGCGGCGAACATCACCTGCGTATAGGCGGGTGGCACGGCGAGACTTTTCAACCGGGCGAGGGTCGCCTCGTCTTCGATCGCCCGGCCGTCACCGCTCTCATAGCTGAAGCCGCGCCCCCGCCGCTTGCGACGGAGGGTCAATGCGGAACAGGTGACGATCCGCAGATCGAAGCGGCGCGCGAGGCGCCGGAGAGCACTTCTGTCGGTCATTGCCGTCGAACGTCTCCCTGAAGTCGCGCCGATCAACGCCGCCGCCATGCCGTCCGTTCCGGCGAGCGTGGCGGGAAACGCGTGTTCGGCACATACGTTCTGCCTGCCGACTCCGGGGAGGATCATGGCGACGCCACGCTCGGCACTGGTGGCGGGCTCGATCGCGGCTACCGCATCTGCACCGTCGAGGATGCTGTGTGCCCAGCCTCTTCGCCGGCTGAGCTTATGGAGCGGCTGACGGTGCGACGGGGCCGGCGCCCCGCTGCGCATAGAAACCCGCGACGGCCGGGATTGCCTCCTCCGGCAGGCGCGCGGCGATGGTATGCATCACATGGGCCCGGGCGTTGAGCGGCTCGTCCTTTTTCATGCGGGTGAGCCGCGCGGCGAGATAGCTTGCGTCCTGTCCGGCGAGGCGCGGATAGGCCGGGTTGCGGCGGGCCGAGCGGCCATGGCAGCTCTCGCAGGCGGGGACATCCCTATCGGGCAGGCCGTAGAAGGCGATGCGCGCGCCTGGCGTGTCTTCGGGCAGGCTGCCATCGCTGAGGCCGGGCAGGCCGGCATAGTAGCGGGCGAGGCGCTGCAGCTCGATCTCCGGCACGTCGTCTACCGCGAACTGCATGACGCCGCTCGGGCGGGTTCCCTGAGCATAGGCCCGCAATGTGCGTACCAGATAGGCCTCGCTCTGGCCGGCGAGGATTGGAAAGGCGCCGCCGGAAGAGCTGCCATCGACGCCGTGGCACCGGGCGCAGCGCTCCAGCGCCGGATCCTCCGGCACGGGCGGACCGAAGGCGAGGCGGCGATAATCCTCGCCCGACATCTTCGGCAGCGCACGAAGGAATGCCACCATGGACCACACCTCGTCGTCGCGCTGTGGGGCGATCCATGACGGCATTCCGGTATATTTGACGCCGTGGCGGACGATGCGGGCGAACTGGCGCGGAGTCCATTTCGCCGGTGCACCCTCGAGCCTCGGCGGGGCCGGAGTCATATGTGCCGCGAGCACCGGCGCCGGGGCAAGCGGCGAGCCGTGGCAGAAGGCGCAGGCGGTCTCATAGTGTCCGGCAGCGCGGCGGATGTTGGCGGCGCTGTCGAGGTCGGCCGGAGGATCCGGTTCGAACAGGGCGTAGGTGCGGACCGAGTTCTGCATCGCCCAGTGCAGTGCCCAGGCGGTGACGCGCCAATGCCCGGAGCTGGCGCCGATATTGATGATCCCCGACCATGCGATGAGCAGGCCGAGCAAAACGACGCTGGCGAGAATGACGAGCAGGCGGCGCCAGGTCAGCCTCATGGCGAGGCCTCGCGGTGCGACGAAGATGGCGGAGGCTCTTTCAACACCACCCGCGCCATGAGAGCGAGACCGCCGGCGAGATAGATCAGTCCGCCGGCGAACAGCATGATCACCCCGCCGAGTTGCTGGTCGGCGACGGCAGTGGCGGGATCGGAGCCGCAGATCGGCACGCCGTTCTCGACATAGAGCGGACGGCTGGCGAAGGCGATCAGCGCGCCGAGCAGCGTCATGTGCATCGAGGTGAGCAACAGCCCGAGCGTGCCGATGAGCGCGCCGGCGACCGCGCCGCTTGTCGCGCCGCCTGCCGCGCGGTTGAGACAGGACAGCCAGAGCAGTATCCCGCCGCCGAGGAAGCTCGCCTGTTCGGCAATGTTCACGAGGCCGTTCTGCCGGGCGGCGATGTGCAGCAGCGGCATGTGCCAGCCCCAGACGATGGCGAATTCCAGCATCGCGGCGAGCACCGGGGAGAACAGCCGGGGCAGGCGCGCCGACGGGTCGAGCTTTGTGCCGGAAATGCCGATCGCGATCAGTGGGGCGGCGAGCGCGACGACGCTCATATGCACGATCATATGCGCGGTGAAGGAGGTCGCCGCTGCCCCCGGCAGCGGTCCGCCCCAGGCGAAGGCGAGCACCAGAAGTCCGGCGATGAGCGTGGCTTTCCTCATCGCACGCACTCCGCGATGAACAGGGCCGGCATGGCGCCGAACAGCACGGCGACCGCGCTGAGCGCGCACACCAGCAACGTCGCGAAGCCGAGGAAATGCTGCTGATCCTCATCGGTCGGCTCATCATGCGGCGGCAGATCGGAGCCGAAGCCCCAATGCCGGTGCGCTTGAACGCCGGCGGCGAGGATAAAGCCGAGCGCCACGACGGTGGCGGCGGCGATGGCAAGCCGCAATTCCCCCAGAGCGGCGGGTGCTTTGGCGCAGATGATCGCCCCGGCGACGTAGCAGAACAGAAAATGCAGCGCCCAAACCGTGGGTGGCGCGATCAGGGTCCAGAGGTTCGGGGTGTTGCGGCGGAACAGCATGGCGACCTCACATCGCAAGCGGGGCAAGGGCGAGCACGACGAGCGTGGTCGCCATGGTGAGGGCCGCGAAATGCCAGTACAGCACGACGTTGCGCAGGTCGATGTCGTGCGTGGCCGTGAGCCGGCCGGCGAGGCTGCCGGCGAGGCAATATCCCTGCATGAGCGCTCCGACGACCAGATGCACGGTCGTCCAGATCACGATCACCCACACGGTTGCAGGATAGACATGGGTGGTCGGAGCGAGTCCCGCCTGCCAGGGCGACAGCACGAGCAGTGCGCCGCCGATCAGCGCCAGCATTATGGAGGCGGCGAGGGTGAGGCGGAGGAAGCTCGGACGGTCTGCCCGGTTCGCCACACGGGCGCCGAGCATCAGACCCCATGAGGCGAATGCCGCGACGCTGCCGGCCATCAGCAGCGTGAGGTCCGGGACGGGATCGGCGGCGGGCGGGAACGAGGGCTGGATGGTCCAGTAGTAGAAATAGGCGAAGATCAGGCTGAGGAAGGCGGTGCCGTCGCCGACCATGGTGATGAACATCGCCCACCAGCCGACCGAGGCGGAGCCGGAGGCATAGAGCGGCAGTCTCACGCCCATGCCGGCATGCTTCTCCGGTTTCTCGGGTATCCGTGCGGTGCCGGTCCACAGCCAGACCATGATCGCGGCGATGCCGAGCGCGCCGGACACGGCGGCGGCGACGTACCAGTGGAACGTCGTGGCGATGAAGCTGCCGCCGATGAGGACGGCCGCGATCATGGGCTTGAAGCTGTTGCCGGGCACGCGCAGCACCTGCTGCGGCTCGGCATCGAGCACGCCGGTGACCAGGGTCTCGCGCTTTCTCTCCGGCGCACCGGGCAAGAAGAAACGGCCCTCGTCGATCTCCCGCATCAGGTTTTTCTGGTCCCAGAGCGGGTAGCGGCTGGAGACCGGCGGTACAGAGCGGATGCCCCAGGGTTCGGAAGGATCACCCGCTACCCATTCCAGCGTCCCGGCATTCCAGGGGTTGCGCGGGGCGCGGGCCTTACCGGGGCGCAGCACATCACAGACGAGCACGACTATTCCCGCGGCCATGACAAAGGCACCGAGCGTCGAGACGAGGTTCAGCCCGTCCCAGCCGAGCCCTTCCGGATAGGTGAACACCCGGCGCGGCATGCCGCGCAAACCGGTGATGTGCATGGGCAGGAAGGCGATGTTGAAGCCGCAGAACATCAGCCAGAACGACCAGCGCCCAAGCTTCTCCGACAGCATCCGCCCGGTGATGAAGGGATGGAAATAGTACACGCCGGCGACCAGAGGGAAGAACATGCCGCCAATCAGAGTGTAGTGCAGATGCGCGACGACGAAGTAGCTGTCATGCGCCTGCCAGTCGAATGGGGCGAGGGCCACCATCACCCCGGTAAGTCCGCCGAAGACGAAGATGGCGAGCGCGCCGGTGGCGAACAGCATGGGGATGGCGAACACGGCCCGGCCGGCGAGCAGCGTCGCCACGAAGACGAAGATCTGTACGCCGGTGGGGATCGCCACCGCCTCGGATGCCGCCGAGAAGAAGCCGATCGAGAGCGCGGGGAGGCCGATGGTGAACATGTGGTGCGCCCACAGCCCGAAGCTGAGGAAGCCTGTGCCCACCGCCGCCAGGACGATCCAGCCATAGCCTAGAATCGGCCGCTGCGCGAAGGTCGGCACGATCATCGCCAGCAACGCGATGGAGGGCAGGAAGATGATGTAGACTTCCGGGTGGCCGAAGATCCAGAACAGGTGCTGCCACAGCACGGGATCGCCGCCGCGCGCGGAATCAAAGAACGGCCAGTCGAACAGCCGCTGCATCTCGAACAGAATGTCGCCGGCGATGAGGGGTGGGAAGGCGAACAGGATCATCCCGCCGACGATCAGCACATACCAGCAATAGAGCGGCATCAGGTTAATGCGCATGCCGGGCGGCCGGCATTTTAGGACACCGACGATCAGTTCCACCGCCGCCGCGATGGAGGCGACCTCGATGAAGGACAGGCCGAGCAGCCAGATGTCCGCCCCGATGCCAGTCTGCGTCGTGTCGGTGGCGAGCGGCGGGTACATGAACCAGCCG
This sequence comes from Ancylobacter sp. 3268, assembly GCF_031456575.1. Taxonomy (NCBI): domain Bacteria; kingdom Pseudomonadati; phylum Pseudomonadota; class Alphaproteobacteria; order Hyphomicrobiales; family Xanthobacteraceae; genus Ancylobacter; species Ancylobacter sp. 3268. The sequence continues at coordinate 60,393 of NZ_JAVDUX010000023.1, read as the reverse complement.
CTGTCCGGCGCTGCGTCGAAGAAGATCGAGCCGCCGACGAACACCCCGCCGATGAGGAAGCACCAGAAGCCGAAGGCCGACAGGCGTGGGAACGGCAGGTCGCGCGCGGCCAGCATCTGCGGCAGGATGAGGATCGCCACCGCCTCGAAGATCGGCACGGCGAACAGGAACATCATCATCGTGCCGTGCAGCGTATAGAGCTGGTTGTAGGTGCCGGCCGAGACGAGATCGTTGCCGGGCACCGCGAGTTGCGCGCGCATGATCAGCGCCAGCACGCCGGCGAACAGGAAGAAGAAAAACGAGGCGGCGGTATACCAGAGCCCGACCACCTGATTGTTGACGTTGGAAAAATAGCGCCAGCCGAGCGGGATATCCCACACCGTCCGCAGCTCGGCCTCTTCGCGGCGCTGGCGCTCGGTGTCGCTCTCGCTCATCGCAGGCTCCCGAGATAGGCACCGATAGCGTCGAGTTCGGCCGGTGCCAGCATGGAGAAGGAGGGCATGCGGATGCCGGGTTTGAGCGTTCCTGCCTCCGCGATGAAGCGTCGGCGGTTCTCCGGTGTGTTGGCCAGCATGCCGGCGCCGAGCGAGAGCCGGTCGGCGAAATGGGTGAGGTCCGGGCCGATGCTGCCCGCTGCCGCCGTGCCGCGCACGGTATGGCAGCCGCCGCAGCCATTGGCGAGGAAGGTGCCGTCGTCGGTCGTCGACGTCGCCGGCGCGGCCTCGCGGGCGAGCCAGGCCTGGAACTCGCTCGGAGCCATCACCACCACCGGAAACGCCATATAGGTGTGGGATCGTCCGCAGAACTCAGCGCAGACGCCGCGATAGGTGCCGATCCGATCGGGATTGAGCACCAGGCGGTTGGTGCGGCCGGGGATCATGTCGAGCTTGCCGGCCAGCGCGGGGATCCAGAACGAATGGATGATGTCGGCACTGTCGAGGAACACTTCCGTGGGGCGGCCAGCGGGTAGGCGCAGCTCGTTGGCGGTCTCGATCCGCTCGCCGTCCGGTCCGGTGTAGCTGACGCGCCACCAATATTGCTCGCCGGAAACATGTACCGTGAGCGCCGGCTCACCTGCGCGCAGCACCGGCATCAGCCGCAGCCCATAGGCGAGCAGTAGGGCGAGCACCAGCGTCGGAAACACAGCGCCGCCCCAGAGGATGATGCGCAGCCCGCCGCGCTCACTGATCGGCTGCTTCTGCCAGCGGCTGCCGAAGAGGGCGGCGGCGATCACCACGAGCCAGATCGCCGCGGCGCCTGCCAGCATCACCCAGAACAGGATGGCAACCTCGGCGGCTTCACGGCCCGCGGGGTCGAGAGCGGATTGCGGGCCGCTGCAGGCACCGAGCAGAAGACCCGCGCCGGCGGCAAAGCCGGCACGTTGATGATGATCGATCCGCCCGCCCCGGCCCCGCATCCCGGTGCGAGGCTTAAGGCCGTTGGCTGAGCGGCACGTGTTCGTCGGTGTCGGACCCGCGGCCTGTTATGGGGACGTCCGGCGCCACAATCTCCACTCGCCATCTGCCCAGGCGCCACGGGTGTCGGGGATCGAGCATCGGCGGGCTCCGTCAACCAGGGTTTCGATCCCAACGGCTGGCTGCCGGCTTGGTTCCGAGGCGGCAGGCGGGAACCGAGCCGGCGCTGCCGGATTGGCGAAGGGACCAGCAGCAAAGGAGACCGGCATGAACTCAGGGCAGGGCGACATTCGCATCGGCGTGTCGGGTTGGACCTATGCGCCGTGGCGGGGAAATTTCTACCCGAAGGGCCTTGTCCAGAAGCGCGAGCTCAACTTTGCCGCGAGCCAGTTTGCGGCACTGGAAATCAACGGAACGTTCTACGGGCTGCAACGCCCGGAGGTGTTTCGGAAATGGGTTGAGGCGACGCCGGATGATTTCGTTTTTGCGGTGAAGGGCTCGCGCTTCATCACCCATGTCAAGCGCCTTAAGGAAGTCCGGGTGCCACTGGCGAATTTCCTCGCTTCCGGTGTGCTGTGCCTCGGGACGAAGCTCGGCCCGCTGCTGTGGCAATTGCAGCCGAGCTTTCGCTTCGATGCCGGCCTGATCGGCGATTTTCTTGCCCTGCTGCCGAAGGACACGGCGGAGGCGGCGCGGCTGGCGCGCCAACATGACGAAAGGCTCGACGGGCGAGCCGTCACTTCCGCCGACGCCCGGAGACCGCTGCGCCATGCTTTGGAAATCCGCCATGACAGCTTCCGCACGCCGGAGTTCGTCGATCTGCTTCGGAAACACAATATCGCGCTGGTCTGTGCCGACACGGTGAAATGGCCCCTCTTGATGGATGTGACTTCCGACCTCGTTTATTGCCGCCTGCACGGGTCGAGCGAGCTCTACCGCTCGCGCTACAGTGACGATGACCTTGACCGCTGGGCGAAGCGGATCAGGGCATGGGCGGAGGGGCGCCCGATGGAAGATGGCGCGTTTGTCGGGGCCGATGCCGCGCCCGTAAAACCGCGCGACGTGTTCATATTCTTCGATAATACCGACAAGCTGCACGCACCCGAGGATGCCCGCCGCCTGATGGAGCGGCTCGACATCCACTGGCACGCGCAGATGGTGGAGGCGGCATGAACACTTCCCCTCGCACGGCGCTTCCGCGACTTGGCGATTTCACAGGGATCGTCGGATTCGAGACGGCTTGCCGAGGTCGAGAGAGTATTGCTGTGCTCGATGACCTCGTCGACGGAGCCAATCCAACGCGCGAGTTGCTGAAATGCTCCTTCGCCTATGCCGCAGCCCCTATGTCAGGCAATGCCCTTGCCGCCGGTGACGCCATATACCTCGCCATTGATGAAGCTGGCTTCCTGCGAGGCGAGGAGCACATAGATCGGCGAGAGCTCGACCGGCTGCCCCGGGCGGCCGAAATCGCTGTCCTTGCCGAAGGACTGCACCTTTTCGTTCGGCTGGCCACCGCTCGGTTGCAACGCAGTCCAGAACGGACCGGGGGCGACCACGTTGGCGCGGATGCCCTTTTCGATGAGCTGTTTGGCGAGCGCCTTGGTGTAGGCGACGATACCGGCCTTGGTCGTGGCGTAATCGAGCAGGATCGGTGAGGGCTGGTAGGCCTGGATCGAGGCGGTGGTGATGACGGAAGCCCCAGCCGGCAGATGCGGAACGGCCGCCTGTGCGATCCAGTGCAGCGCATACAGGTTGGTTTTCATCGTTCTGTCGAAGTCAGCCGTCGACAGCTCCTCGACGGCTTCGCGGTACTGCTGTCGTGCGGCGTTGATCACTAGGATATCGAGCCCACCCAGCTCGGCGACGGCCCTATCGACCAGTTCGCGGCACCAAGCTTCCTCCTTGACGTCGCCGGGAAGTGCGACGGCCTTGCGTCCTTCCGCTTCGATCAGGGCGATGACCTGTTTCGCGTCCGCCTCTTCATCGGGCAAATAGGAGATGGCGACATCGGCGCCTTCGCGCGCGAAGGCGATGGCCGCGGCCCGGCCGATGCCGGAATCGCCGCCCGTCACTAGCGCCTTACGCCCCACCAGCTTATTCGATCCGCTATAGCTCTCCTCACCATGGTCCGGCGTGGGATCCATCTTCCGAGCGAGCCCGGGCATGGGCTGCGGCTGCTCGGGAAAGGGGGGAGCCGGGTACTGTTTGCGTGGGTCTTGCATTTTCAGGCGATCGGTCATGGTGGCCTCTCCTTTGAAGTCGAGGTGGCGGTGGATCAGTCGCCGGTCTCCGAGTTGGTCGCAGCGACGGGCTTGGATTCCGGTGAGCCCTGATGGCGCAGGAAGATCGACAGCACGACCAGCACGAAGGTCGACAGGAATTCCGACTGCCAGTTCTGGAACGACTCGAACCACAACTGCGGATCGCGCAAATGGCTCCACATCGTCTCGATCTCGCTGCCATGGCGGAGCGCCTGGGCATTGGCGGCGACCATGCTGAACCACCAGTGCAGCAGGAACGACGCAATGAACAGCAGCGCCAGGGCAAGGCCGAGCGAGTGGGCATAGAGCCATGCCGCCAGCGGATGGCGGGCGCGCCATGGCACCCTGTCGTCGGGCCTGAAGGGCTCATCGGGATCTCGCGATTCCGCTGAGCCGCGCTGGAACAGCATGGCGGTGAACACGACATAGGTCGCCATCTGCAGGAACTCGCTCTCCCAGTTCTCGAAGAGCGCCGACAGAAACTCGCCCGTGGCCAGATAGGCCATGAGGCTCATGGCAGCCTGCCTGTGCTCGGCAAGTTCTTTGTTGAAGGCGGCCTGGCCGGCCAGCACCATCCCGGCAACGGAGACGAGGAACATTGCGCCGAGAGCCAGCGACAGTCCGTTGTTGCGCAAGAAAGTCCGCATGAGGTCTCCCCCGAGCTAACGCCAGCCGTCGAGCACTTCCTCGGTGTTCGCCACCTCGATCTGCTCGCTGAAGCGGTTGAGATAGAGCTCCATCAGCGCGTCGTGTGTTTCGTCGGACGAACTGCACAGCGCATCCGCCACCAGAATGACCCGGAATCCCCGGTCGATGGCGCCAAGCGCCGTGGCGAGGACACAGACATCGGTCTCGCCGCCGGTGATGACGACCGTATCGACCTCGGCCGGCGCGAGCAGCCCGTCGAGCCGGCCTTCCAACCAGGGCGAATAGACGCGCTTGTCGATCACGCCTGCCGGTGGAACGAAACGTTCCAGAGCCGGTACCAGCCGGATGGCGTCCGCGCCGATCTCCTCAAGCGTGGCGGATGCCCAGCGGCGGTAGTAACGCGCCCAAGCGCCGCGACCTTCTCCGGCCCGCGCGGCCGGGATGAACCGTGTGAAGACAGTCCGTTCCGGCCGGTGGGCGCATAAGGCTTCTATCGCGGGCAGGACCTTCTCCAGCCGTGGAACCGCCCATGGGTAGCCGGGCCCGAACAGCCGTTGCATGTCGACGCATAGATGGAGGCAGGTAGCGCCAAGCGGTCCATGGACAAGTCCCTGGGCGGCCATCGCAACTTCCTCAGAGTTTAACGCTCGCTTCCCGCGCCCACAGGCGCAGCTTGCGGCATTGCTCGACAAAGGCGGACACCGATGCGCTGCCCTCCAATACGGTGAGCCCCTCGTCGGCATCAGGGGCAATGCCGGCCTTGGCGAGCAGAGGCGCGGCGGCGGGCGTAAAGCCGATGAACTTGCAATGGGCGAAGGCGTCAGCCACGAAGTCGCGCGCCGTCGCCTCCCGCAGCAAGCGGTCCGCGCCTTCTTCCGAAAGCACCAACGCCACGGCGTCGAACAGGACGGAAGGTCCGCCGTCGATCATATGGTGGGCTGGGATCTTGGTGCCGTCCTTAGTCTCGACCCCGCCCACCTTGGGCGCGATCAACTCGACAATCGCCTTCTCCTTGGCGAAGGCGGCCTGAAGGGCGGTGAGCACATCGCCATCACAGCCATTGCTCACGAGCACGCCGAGCTTGCGACCGGCGAAGCTTGCCGGACCGTTTTCGATGATGCTGAGCGCGGGAGATGCAGGCAGGTCGTCGCGCGGCGGAACGGCCGCATCGGCGGGCTTCGGCAACTTTTCCATGCCTAGCTTGTCGGCCACCGCTGCGCCGAGCGCCTCGTCGACGTTCAGAAGATGCGCCACCATCCGCTCACGGATCACCGGCTCCTCGACCTTGCTGAGTTCGAAGGTGAGTGCCATGGCAATGTGCTTCTGCTCTGGACCGGTCTGGCTATTGTAGAACTGCCGGGCCTGGCTGTAGTGATCGGCGAAGCTCTCCGGCCGCAGGCGCATCTTGGGCGCAGCGACCTCTTCGCGGAACGAACGAAAGCCGCGGACGGGATCCTCGCGCGGGCCTTCGCCACGCGAGTTGGGCTGGTAATTGGTGCGCCCGACCGGGTTGCGCATCGCCATGTGGCCGTCCTGCTGGAAATGCGCGAACGGGCATTTCGGCGCGTTGATCGGAATATGGGTGAAGTTCGGGCTGCCAAGCCGCTTCAGCTGGGTGTCGAGATAGGAAAAGTTCCGTCCCTGAAGCAGCGGATCGTTCGAGAAGTCGATGCCCGGCGGCACGTTCTGCGTCATGAACGCCACCTGCTCGGTCTCGGCGAAGAAATTGTCGGGCATGCGATCGAGAACCAGCCGGCCGACCGGGATCGGCTTGAGGATCTCTTCGGGAATGAGCTTGGTCGGGTCGAGCACGTCAAAGTCGAAGCTGTCGGCGAAGGCCTGGTCGAACAGCTGCACGTTGAGTTCCCATTCCGGGAAGTTGCCGGACTGGATGGCCTGCCACAGGTCGCGGCGGTGGAAATCGGGATCGGCACCGTTGATTTTAACCGCCTCGTTCCACAACACCGACTGCAGGCCGAGCTTCGGCTTCCAGATGAACTTGACGAAGGTGGATTCGTCCTCAGCGTTCAGGAAGCGGAAGGTGTGGACGCCAAACCCTTCCATGAAGCGGTAGGAGCGCGGGATCGCCCGGTCGGACATGACCCACATGATCATGTGCATGGATTCCGGAGTGAGCGAGATGAAGTCCCAGAAATTGTCATGTGCCGACTGGGCCTGCGGGAAGGCGCGATCGGGTTCCGGCTTTACCGAGTGGATGACGTCGGGAAACTTGATGGCGTCCTGAATGAAGAACACCGGAATGTTGTTGCCGACGAGATCCCAGTTGCCTTCCCGGGTGTAGATCTTCACCGCGAAGCCGCGCACGTCGCGGGCGAGATCGAACGATCCTTTCGAGCCCGCGACGGTGGAGAAACGCACGAAGGCCGGCGTCTTCTCGCCGGCCCGCTGGAACAGGTCGGCGCGGGTATATGCGGCGAGCGATTCATAGGTCTCGAAATAGCCATGCGCACCGTAGCCGCGCGCATGAACGACGCGCTCGGGGATACGCTCATGATCGAAGTGGAAGATCTTCTCACGGAAGTGGAAGTCCTCGATCAGGCTCGGCCCGCGCGCGCCGACTTTCAGGGTGTTCTGGTCGTCCGAGACCGGCCCTCCCTGCGCCGTGGTCAAGACGGGAGTGTCGCCTTCGGCCAATTGGTGCAATTCGCCGCCATTGCCGCGAATGAGGGTTTGATCGTGAATCCTCGTGGCTGCAGCTGGGGATTCCTTGGTCTTGCGTGCCATCGCGGTTAGCTCCCTAAGCGTGCGAGGCGTCCGGCGCGCTCCGCATCGCTGCACTAACCTTGGGAGCCGTCTTTCGTTGCGTCCGAGTCGTTCGAGCACTGTCGACCCAGCTTGCGCTGCCGCCTCGTTCAGGAATGGGGAGGAGTGTCCGCGATCCAGCGTCGCGCCGCATTATGCCTGAAAGGCCGCTTGGCCGGATCTCATTGAACGGATCGACCCAGAAGCAGGACGATCATGATCATCAAAGCCATTGCCGAGCCGCTGCCATCCCGAGAGCCGAAGAACTGCATTCGACGGCTTCACTCCGGCACATCCTTTCGAGCGCACGACTCTCGATCCCCGGCGCAATCCGAGGCTCAGGGTGCGCCTGTGCGCGTCCACTAGGTCCCAGACACCGTCATGTGACGTGGTAGCAACGCTGGCGCATGGAACAACGAGACGGGGACCGCGTCCGATCACCCCTCTCCCTCACTTCCTCGGGACCAGCGTGCTCGCTAGTCTGGGCCGACCTTCAAGAGTCGAACTGGAATTGCGCGCGTGCTGACGGGTGAACTGAGAGCCAAGATCGATGCCATCTGGGATGCCTTCTGGGCCGGTGGCATCGCCAATCCCATCGAGGTGATCGAGCAACTGACCTATCTCCTCTTCATCCGCGGGCTCGACGAGGAGCAGACCCGCGAGGAGAACAAGGCCAACACGCTCGGCCTGCCGATGGAGCGCCGCATCTTCCCGGAAGGGGCGAACGCCAGGGGCATGGCCTATGAGCGGATGCGCTGGTCGCGCTTCCAGAACGAGGAGCCGGCCGAGATGTTCGCCATCGTCGGCGAGCATGTCTTTCCCTTTCTGCGCGAGATGGCGCAAGAAGGCACCGCCCATGCCGAGCACATGAAGGGCGCGCGCTTCACCATCCCGACGCCGGGCCTGTTGGACAAGGTGGTCGGCATGCTCGCCGACATCCCGCTGGTGGATCGCGACACCAAGGGCGATCTCTATGAATACATGCTCGGCAAGATCGCCAGCGCCGGCCAGAACGGCCAGTTCCGCACGCCGCGCCACATCATCAAGCTGATGGTGGAGCTGACGGCGCCGACGCCGCAGGACGTGATCTGCGATCCCGCGAGCGGCACTTGCGGCTTTCTGGTCGCCGCCGGCGAATATCTGCGCGCGCATCACAAGGGCCTGTTCCGCGACGCCGCGCTGAACCGGCATTTCCATCACGGCATGTTCCACGGCTACGATTTCGACCAGACCATGCTGCGCATCGGCTCGATGAACATGCAGCTGCACGGCGTCGAGGCGGCCGACATCCGCTATCGGGATTCGCTGTCCTCCAGCCATGGCGACGACGCCGACCGCTATTCGCTGATCCTCGCCAATCCGCCCTTCGCCGGCTCGCTGGACTATGAGACCACCGCCAGCGACCTGCTCGCCATCGTCAAGACCAAGAAGACCGAGCTGCTGTTCATGGCGCTGTTCCTGAAGCTCCTGAAGCCCGGCGGGCGGGCGGCGGTGATCGTGCCGGACGGGGTGCTGTTCGGCTCGTCGACGGCGCACAGGGCGATCCGCCGGATGCTGGTGGACGGCCACAAGCTCGACGCCATCGTCAAGCTGCCCTCCGGCGTGTTCCGGCCCTATGCCGGCGTCTCCACCGCCATCGTGTTCTTCACCAAGACCAATTCCGGCGGCACCGATCACGTCTGGTTCTACGACGTGCAGGCCGACGGCATGAGCCTCGACGACAAGCGCCAGACGCTGGTGCCGGAGGAGAAATTCGGCCCGGTGCCCAGGGTGGCGCTCGGCGCGGAAGAGCATGCGAGGAACAACCTGCCGGACGTGGTGGCGCGCTGGAAGCAGCGCGCCGGCGCCGAGCGCGCCAACCCGCGCAGCGGCCAGAGCTTCACCGTGACGCGCGAGGAGATCGCGGCGGCCGACTACGATTTGTCGCTCAATCGCTACAAGGAAGTGGTGCACGAGGCGGCCGAGCATCGCCCGCCCAAGGAGATCATCGCCGAGCTGCTGGCGCTGGAAGACGAGATCGCCGCGGGGCTGAAGGAACTGGAGGCGATGCTGTGAAAGCGAACCTCAGCGACATTGTAGGAAATAAAGGCATTTTTACCGATGGCGATTGGGTAGAAAGCAAAGATCAAGATCCATCTGGCGACGTGCGATTGATCCAATTGGCCGACGTGGGAGACGGCTATTTCATCAACAAGTCTTCGCGCTTTCTCACGTCCGACAAGGCTCGACAATTGAGGTGCACCTTCTTGCAGCAGGGTGACATCTTGATCGCTCGCATGCCGGACCCGCTGGGGCGGGCTTGTATCTATCCGGGCATCGGCCAGCAGGCGGTCACCGTGGTTGACGTTGCAATTGTCAGACCTGCCGACGATCAGGTTTTTACGCCTTGGCTCTGCCACATGATTAATTCTCCGAGCTTTCGGAATGAAGTGGGCAACTGGTCTTCAGGAACTACGCGGAACCGCATTTCGCGAAAAAACCTTGATAAAATTCTTTTCCATGTTCCCCCCCTCGACGAGCAGAAGCGGATTGCGACGATCCTGGATAAGGCCGATCAGCTGCGCCAGAAGCGCCGCCAGGCCATCACGCTGCTCGACAGCATCGGCTCGGTGTTAATCGAAGAGGTTGCAACGCAGGCTTCCAATCGCACCATCGCGTTGGGTGACTGCTTGTCATTTGTAACCAGCGGGGGTCGCAATTGGTCCCGTTATTATGCCGAAACTGGCGACCGCTTCATCCGATCTCTGGACGTTCAAATGAATTTCCTAGGGAACGAAGATATTGTCTATGTTCAAGCGCCAGATAACGCGGAAGCACGCCGCACACGCACTCAGTCCGGCGACGTGTTGCTGACGATCACCGGATCTCGTATTGGCCGGGTAGCAGCTTTAAAGGATGAACAGTCGAGGTCGTACGTCAGTCAGCACGTTGCGATACTGAGGCCAATAATCTCGAAAATTAGTTCAGAGTTTCTTTCTTTCTTTTTGAGTTCTGCGGCAGGTCAACAGCAAATTGCAAAGTGGCAGTATGGTCAGACCAAGCCAGGGCTAAATTTTGAACAGATTCGGTCCTTTGAAATTCCCGATGTGGATATGGACATTCAAAATCGGTTTGTTACTAAAGTTCAGACGATTGCAGCGAGATTGGCAAAGTGTAACAATCAAGGGGCAATTCTAGACTCCCTCTTCTCCTCCCTCCAGCACCGCGCCTTCTCCGGCCAGCTCTAGGTCGCCCGCATGTCCAACTTCGCCTTCCTCGCCGCCGAGTTCCCCGAGATCTTCGACAGCGCGAAGCGGGCGGAGGCATTGGCGGAGGGCGATCCGCGGGCGGCGGCCTTCTATGCACGGCGCACGGTGGAACTCGCCGTGCAATGGGCCTACCAGCACGATCCCGGCCTGAAGTTCCCCTATCAGAGCAACATCTCCGCCCTGATCCACGAGCCGAGCTTCCAGCGCATTGCCGGCGAAGCGGTGTTCGCCAAGGCCCGCGTCATCATCAAGATCGGCAACCAGGCCGTCCATGAGAGCCGCGAGACCCGCGCGACGGAAGCGGCGAGTGCCGTGCGCGAGCTGTTCCATCTCTGCTTCTGGCTGGCGCGCAGCTATGCGCGGCGCCAGCGGCCGGCGGACGGGCTGGCCTTCGATCCCGCGCATCTAAGCCGCAAGACCGATCTGGTGAAGCGCGCCTTCTCCGAACTCACCCGCCTCAAGGGCGAGATGGAGGCACGCGACGCCGCCTTCGAGGCCATGCTGCGCGACAAGGCCGCTCTCGACGCCGAGCTGCAGCGCCTGCGCGCCGAGATCGCCGCCGTCCGCCGCGAGAACGAGGCGCGGCCGGACCATCACGATTATTCCGAGGCGCAGACCCGCGACCTCTATATCGACCTGCTGCTCAAGGAGGCCGGCTGGACGCTCGACAGCCCGCGCGACCGCGAGTTTCCGGTCGACGGCATGCCGAACAGCGAGGGCCGCGGCTTCGTCGACTATGTGCTCTGGGGCGACGACGGCAAGCCGCTGGGCCTGATCGAGGCCAAGCGCACCCGGCGCGATCCGCGCGCCGGCCAGCAGCAGGCGAAGCTCTATGCCGATTGCCTAGAACGGCAGTTCGGGCAACGGCCGGTCATCTTCACCTCGAACGGCTACGAGCACTGGATCTGGGACGATCTTGCCTATCCGCCGCGCGCCGTCTCCGGCTTCTACAAGAAGGACGAGCTGCAACTGCTCATCCAGCGGCGGGCGAGCCGCAGCCCGATCGCCTCTCTCCCCGTCAACAGGAAGATCGCCGGCCGCTACTACCAGACCCGCGCCATCTCCCGCGTCGCCGAGGCCTTCGAAGCGAACCGGCAGCGCAAGAGCCTGCTGGTCATGGCCACCGGCGCCGGCAAGACCCGCACGGTCATCGCCCTGGTCGACCTCTTGATGCGGGCTGGCTGGGTGAAGCGTGTGCTGTTCCTCGCCGACCGCGTGGCGCTGGTCAACCAGGCCGTCAGGGCCTTCAAGGCGCATCTGCCGGACGCCTCGCCGGTCAATCTGGTGACGGAGAAGAGCGCCATCGGCCGCGTCTTCCTCTCCACCTATCCCACCATGATGAACCTGATCGACGAGCGCTCCGGCGGCGCGGCGCGCTTCGGCCCGGGCCATTTCGACCTCGTCATCATCGACGAGGCGCATCGCTCGGTCTACCAGCGCTACGGCGCGATCTTCGACTATTTCGACAGCCTGCTGGTCGGCCTCACCGCGACGCCGAAGGACGAGCTCGACCGCAACACCTACGGCCTGTTCGACCTCGAGAACGGCGTGCCGACCGACGCCTATTCGCTCGACAAGGCGGTGGAGGACGAATATCTCGTGCCGCCGCGCTCGGTCTCCGTCCCGCTCAAGTTCCAGCGCGAGGGCATCCGCTATGACGAGCTCTCCGAGGCGGAGAAAGAGCAGTGGGACATGCTCGAATGGGACGAGGAGCATGGCGACCCGCCCGACAGCGTCAATGCCGAGGCGGTCAACAAGTGGCTGTTCAACGCCGACACGGTCGACAAGGTGCTGGCGCATGTTATGACCGACGGGCTGAAGGTCGCTGGCGGTGATCGCCTCGGCAAGACCATCGTCTTCGCCAAGAACCAGAGCCATGCGGAATTCATCGAGCAGCGGTTCAACCGGGCCTATCCGCATCTGGCCGGCCATTTCGCCCGGGTCATCACCTTCAAGACCGAATATGCCCAGAGCCTGATCGACGACTTCTCGAAGAAGGACGGCGATCCGCATATCGCCATCTCCGTCGACATGCTCGACACTGGCATCGACGTTCCGGAGGTGGTCAACCTCGTCCTGTTCAAGCTGATCCGCTCGAAGACCAAGTTCTGGCAGATCCTCGGGCGCGGCACGCGGCTGTGTCCCGATCTCTACGGCCCCGGGCAGGACAAGGAGTTCTTCCGCGTCTTCGACTATTGCCAGAACCTCGAATTCTTCCGCCAGAACCCGCAGCCGGATGCGGGCCGCAATGCGAAGAGCCTCAATGAGCGTCTCTTCGCTGCCCGGTTCGATCTCGTCCGCGCGCTGGACGACAAATGTCGGCTGGACACTGCCGGCATGGCGGAGCCGGATCAGGACGGCTATGACGCCGGCGACGGCAAACCTTTCGATGAACGGACCATCCGCGACGAGGCGCTGGACGCGCTGCGCACCTATGTCGCCCGCATGAACCTCGACAATTTCATCGTGCGGAGCAAGCGCCGTATCGTCGAGAAATACCGATCCGCAGACGCCTGGACCGAACTGAGCGACGCCATGCGCGGCGAACTGCTCGAAGAGGTCGCGCCGCTCCCAAGCGAGGTGAAGGGCGAGCCCGAGGAGGCCAAGCGTTTCGATTTGTTGATGTTCGGCCTTGAGCTGGCCCTTCTGAAAGGCTCGAGGAGCTTCGAACGGCTGAGGAAGCAACTGGTCGAGATCGCCTCGGCGCTCGACGAGCAGACCGCGATCCCGATCATCGCCGCCCAGCATCGGCTGATCCTCGACATCCTGTCCGACGACTGGTGGAACGACGTCACGGTGCCTCTGCTCGAACTGGTGCGGCTTAGGCTTCGCGGCCTGGTGCAGCACATCGAGAAGGAGCGGCGCAGGATCGTCTATACCGATTTCACCGACGAGCTGGGCCCGGGTGCCGAGATCGACCTGCCCGAAGTGGGCGAGGTGGATTTCATGCGGTTCAAACGCAAGGCCCGGCATTTCCTGCGCGAGCATGAGGACCACATCGCCATTGCCAAGCTCCGGCACGGCAAGCCGCTGACTGCCAGCGATATCGCGCAACTGGAGCAGATGCTGCTCGATGCGGGTGTCGGCGCCCGCGAGCATGTCGAGAAGGCGGCAGAACTCGCTCACGGCTTCGGGGCGTTCATCCGCTCGCTGGTCGGGCTCGACCGAGGTGCCGTCGCGGACGCCTTCGGGGAGTTCCTGGGCGATAACGCCCTCACGGCTCAGCAGATCGAGTTTCTCGAAATGGTCATCGAGCACCTGACCGAGAAGGGCGTCATGGAGCCGGCGCTGCTGTATGAAAGCCCGTTCACCGATTTGGCGCCAAGCGGGCCGGAGCAGGTTTTCACCTTCGATCGTGCAAAGCGCCTGGTGGCTGTAATCAAAGAGATAAACGCCAGTGCGGTTGGCGGATCTCATTGAGAGAGTACGTCAACTTCATGATGTTGCGCGAGATGGCGGACGTGCCGGTGACTGATCTGATCCCCGAAAACTGGACCGTTTAAAGCTGGAGTTTTCCGCGTCAAAATCCCCGGGCTGGGAGGAGTGGAAGACGATGAAGGCATCGAAGTTCCCGGACGCCCAGAAGGCGTTCATCCTGAAGCAGGGAGCGGACGGTGTGCCGGTGGCGGATATCTGCCGGCGGGCCGGGATCAGCCAGGCGACCTATTTCAACTGGAAGAAGAAATATGAGGGGCTGGCCCCGCTCGAGATGAGGCGGCTGAAACAACTCGAGGATGAGAACACGAAGCTGCGCAAACTCGTTGCCGACCTCTCCCTGGACCGGGAGATGCTGCAGGATATCGTCCGCCGAAAAATCTGAGGCCTGGTCGCAAGCGCGAGCTCGTCGGCATGATGTGTGGCGAATGGCAGGTGTCGATCCGCCGGGCCCGTGCGGCTCTGGAATTCGACCGGTCCACCTACCACTACCAGTCCTGCCGACCCGACCAGGCCCCATTGGCGCCCCGCATCAAGACGATCTGCGAAACCCGAGTGCGCTATGGCTACCGGCGCGTGCAGGTGCTGCTGCGCCGGGAGGGCTGGGTGATCAACCAGAAGCGAACCCAAGCTTCGAGACAACGCCGGGATCATCCCCGGTGGCCAGCTTTTGCTTGGCTTGATCCCGCCGCGTGCGAGCTTCCTTCAGCGAGACCTCCGGGTAGGCGCCGAAAGCGAGCTGCTTCTGCTTGCCATCGAATTGATAGGCCATACGCCAGGGCTTGCTACCGGTCGGTGTCACGAGCAGGTGCAGGCCGCCGCCATCTGACAGTTTGATGGGCTTGTCGATGGCCTTTGCGGTGCGGACGGCAATGTCAGTCAAGGGCATTTGGCACCTGCGGTGTTGGCATCGTGATCTGTTGGCATTCGGCTGTGCCAACAAAGATGCCAACAAATTCGGCGAATGCCAACGAGCCGCCGTTAGCCTCAGCGGGTGCCAAACTCAGCGTAACTATCGGATTTTCTTGGGATTTTGAGCTTCAGCGGGCGACGCCGAGCGGGAAATGGTGCCCAGGGACGGAGTCGAACCGCCGACACTGCGATTTTCAGTTTTACTTGATTTATATTCAGTCCGTTTCAGTTCGTTCTACCCTATACATCTAGTGTAGTGATTTCAAGAAACTCCGCTATCCAATCTATTCCATGTCAACGCATGTCGTGTCATTCAAGCGCGCGCTTTGCAGCACCCATATAAAACCCAGTGCTGGACCACAGAAGCGCCGCTCCACCTGTGGCGTCGCTACGCGGCGTCCTTCAAGTCAGCTACTTTCTGAAGCTCGGCAAGGATTGCGCCATGATGCCGCCAGAGGCTGTTCCGGATGGGGATTTCAGCCACTGGCGAGCTCTTTCGCATGAAAAAGCACGCCAGCTTTTTATTGTCCTCGGCTACCATCGTTTACGGAGGAGCCGCGCCCGCGGCCAGGAGAACCTTGTCGGTGGCGATGACGACGGTCACACCGAGCCCTTCGAGGTCGGCTTGAACGTCGGGGGCGCGGATCACGAGCCAGTCTCCCTGCTGGCCGATTCGAACCGACCGCTTCGCCTCGATGAGCGCGAGGCCTGCCCAAGAGACCACCGTGGATGTCGACGATTGTGCGGGGGAGATATGCCGATGGTGATATATGATGTGATAGTTCAAAATTGCAAAGCAACGTTAAGCGGTCAGATATAAGGAGGATTGACCGCCTTTAGTGGCACGCTTTGGCAATCCCCGTCTCGCAGCTTTTCAGGTCCGCACGAACACAGCATGTTCGGCCGATTGGTATTAGGCCGGCGGCCCCGACAATGTCCTTGAGGCCAGAGTTTCGCTTCCACATGGAGTCCGTGGAGAGAACGAAGGCCTGAACCAAAGATCGAGGCACGCAGCTATGTCGATCGCGACACCGCTAGTATATCCCGCCACGTCTGCCAGATGGGGATGGTTTGTTACCGGCTTTCTCAGCATTTTCTTTGTGCTGTCATTCGTCGATCGAACGATTGTCGGACTTCTCGTCCAGCCGATCGCTGAAGAACTCTCCGCCTCGGACATCGAGATGGGGCTGCTTTATGGAACGGTCTTCGGGTTGGCATATTCGCTTATGGGGCTTCCCGCAGCCTATCTCATAGATAGCGGCCGTCGAAAGGCAATTCTGGTCTCAGGGGTAGTACTGTGGAGCGCGTCGACGGCATTGTGTGCCTTCGTGCCGAATTACACGTGGCTGCTCATCTTCCGCATGGGGATTGCGATCGGGGAGGCCGTTCTGTCGCCAGCAGCGGTCTCGATGATCGCGGACCTCTTCCCCCGGCACAAACGTCACCTGCCAACCAGCGTCTATCTGACCACAGGTGTCCTGATGGCAACCGGCTCGTACTTCATTGGTGGCTTCGCCATAAAATTGGCGGCGCTTGTCGTCCCAGAGGCACTGAGTTCCTGGCGGGCGACGATGCTGGTCGTCGGACTGCCCGGAATTGTACTGGGTCTGCTTTTCGGCATCTGCATTCCGGATCCTGCGCGAACGGAAGATGTTGTGCCGGCACAATCCGCGGCCAACTTCACCCGCCATCTCCTGGCTGAGTGGCGACTGTATCCCGTCATCATCTTTGCCGGGGGGCTCATCAGCCTGGTAAGCTTTGGCATTATCGGTTGGCTGCCAACAGTGATGATACGGCAGCATGGGCTGTCTCCTGCCGATGCGGGCTTTTTCGTTGGCCTGATAGGGATTCCGTCGAGCATAGCAGGTGCGCTCGGGGTACCTATGGTCGGTGCGTGGCTGGAACGGCGCGGGCGGAATGATGCACTGCTGCTGCTTTTAGTGGCTTCCGCCGCCTCGATGGCGTGTTTCGCGCTCCTGCCGCTGGCAACCGGGCCGGCAATGGTCGCCTTGTGCCTGGTTCCCGGCCTTGTCGGCGTGATGTCGAAGATCACACTGACGACACTCATCATCCAGAGGAGCGTGCCAGGGCGTATGCGAGCCCGTTTCGTTGCCCTAATCATGCTGATGACCAATCTGGCTGGCTTCGGTCTCGGCCCCCTCATGGTCGCGCTCATTGCCGAGAGGTGGCATGTAGGTCCCTCGGCACTTGCAGCGGGAATGAGTACTCTGGCTCTCATGGCAAGCCCTGTGGCCTTTGCGGCCTTCGCTTCGGCGCTGCCGAGCTATCGGCGACTGCTTCGTACGACATGATCCCGTCGCGGCCGACCTGCGATTTTTGCAGTTCTTTGCGAGTCTAAACTCGCTCGTGCCGTCGCGGCACGTCATCCTTGCTCCGATGGATCAAGTCAGGGGGAAAGGACATGCGCGCCAATGTAACTCAACCTCCGGTCGAGCCCCTTCCGTTCCCAGGCGAGACCGGCGCGCACTTCGGTCGGATGCATTACTATGCCGATCACGGGACTGCAGCCGAGTTCGAGTTGGCGAGAACGAGCAGGTCGGCGCCCTGCGGGCGGTTCGACAGAACAGGGCGTGCGTCCGATTGGACCGCCGCGGTCTCGCATGAGTTGATGCAACCGGTGGCGTCCATAGCCCTCAGTGGTGAAGCATGCCTCAACTGGCTTCGGGCCGACGCGCCCGTTTTGCACGAGGTCCGCGCCAACGTCGACATGATCGTTCGCGAGGCGCGACGTCTCGCGGAGATCGTGCGGCAGTTGCGCAGTCTGTTCCTGGACGAGCCCCTTCAGAAGGTTCGGGTCGACCTTAACGGCGAAATTTCCTCGGCCTTGGCGGCGATTGAGCCTGAACGTCGCCATGGAGCCATCCGAGTTGAAACCGATCTTGATCCCGCAGGAGCGTGGGTTGAGGTCGACACCGTGTTGTTGCGGCAGGTCATGCTGAACCTTCTGCGTAATGCATTCCATGCCATGGATGGCACGAGCGTCGAGCGTGAGATGTCAATAATGACGCGGTGCCGAGATGCGGGGGCACTTCACATCAGCTTTGCCGACAATGGTGGCGGCTTCGACGCTGCGGACCCGGATCAGCTGTTCGAGCCGTTCTTCACGACCAAGGCCGACGGCACGGGCATCGTCCTGTCGCTGTGCCGGCGGATCATCGAGATGCATGGAGGTAGTATCCGCGCCGTACGCAACGACGAGGCTGGGGCGACCTTCCACATCATCCTGCCGTCTTCGCAGGCGCCTGGTGAGCGTCGTCACGCTCCCTCGTCAGTAGTTGACGTCTGCTGAACAACGCAGCGTTCGCGATTTCGATTTGAGGCCATGCAGCTGAGAAGGAGCCTACCGTGAACGCTGACGTCATCCGACAACCTGGTTCCTTCGCGGGATTCGGCCTGTCCTCCTGGATGTTCGCCTGTCGCGTGTGGCTGGCGCTAGTCCTGGCGCTCTACGCCTCGTTTTGGCTCGAGCTCGAGGCACCATCGTCGGCCGCGCTGACCGTTGCGATCCTTTCGCTACCCACACGGGGACAGGGCCTGGAGAAAGCCGGCTTCCGTCTGATCGCGACCACGTTAGGAATCATCGCCACATTCGTAATTACTGGGGTATTCACACAGTCGGGACTTCTGTTGCTCATCGCATTCGCGCTGTGGATCGGAGCTTGCGTGTATGCCGCGGGGATGTTCGACGGCAATCGGGCTTATGCTGCATCGCTCGGCGCGGTCACCGTATCGTTCATCGCATTGCAGAACATCGATACACCTCAGAACGTCTTCGACGCAGCGACGGCGCGAGGCGCAGCCATCGTCATCGGCATCCTCGCCCTAGCCTTCGTCAACGATCTTCTTGGAGCACCAGATTTTCACCCGAAGATCGCGCGGCAGCTCCGCGAACTCCATGCCCGCGTCCGGGCCTACAGTCGAAGCGCCTGCGGCAACGGCACGGCCGCGGATGAAGAAGCGCTCCATCTACTGCGCGACATCGCAGCGCTCCGGCCGGATGTCGCCAGTCTCGGGGCGGAATCCAGTAATGGCAGGGCGCGGCGCAGCGCAGCGCAGGCTGCGATGGTAAACTTGGTCTCACTGCTGGCCGCCGCGCGCGGACTGCAGCGCCTGCCGCGGCTCGGCAATGTCGAAGCCGTCACGCTTCGGAAAGACACCGCCCGCTCAGACCTCCAGACGCCCAGGGTCAGCGGGTGCGAGCCGACAGCGCTCGTGCCGGAGGGAACCTCCGAACTCGCGGCACTCACCTGTCGGCTAGCCCATGAACGGTTGTTGATAGCCGACCGCGCGTGCAGCGACGATCTTGGTGCCCTCAGGCAAACCCGATTTCCGCAACACAATCTGCGCGCACCCATGTACGCCTCGCGCAGGCTCGCGTTTGAGAACGGGGTGGCGGGTGCGTTGAGCTTTGGCGTGGCCGCTCTGGCACTTCGAGTGCTGGACTGGCCCGCCGCAGAGATCTGCCTGGCTTTTGTCGGCATTCTGATCGGTCTCTCGGCGACGGCCCCGGACCGCCGGGCCTTTGCCACCGTCGCGCTGATAGCAGCGCCAATGGGCTGTTTGCTCGCGGGCCTATTAGAGTTTGTCGTGCTCGATGGAGCCACTGGCTTCCCGCAGCTGGCTCTCGGCATGGCTCCCTTCGTCATCGGGCTCGGTCTGCTGATGACGAAAGCGAGTCCCGTCATCGCCACGCTTGCGCGCACCAATCTCATTTTCATGATCGCGGTGTTCGCGCCCAGCAATCCGCAGAGCTATGACCCACAAGAGTTCGTCTTCGCTTGCACGTTCGTCTGTGTAGCGGCCCTACTCCTATTCGCCATCCAGTATCTGATCCCGAGCCGGACGAAGCCACAGAAGCTTGCGCAATTGCTGTACGAGGCAGACCGGGACATCAGGAGGCACCGGACTGGCCCCACCCTCGTGCCAGCGAGAGAGCTGAACGTGCGAGAACTGGGCTTCCGCGACGCGGTGCGAGTGGGTCAGATCGTCGACCTCGCAGAAGCAACGTCGGAAGGCCGTGACGCAATGACCTGGAGTCTGCATCGCTTCGATGAAGTTTCAGCGTTACGCATCTGCGACCAATGTCTGGATCGTTTCGTCGAAACAGGGTCTGCCGCGCTGCTGCAGGAGGCTCGCTGCGCACTGAAACACCCGGATGCAGTGTCTCTCCTCGCCGTCGCGCAGGCCCTCAACATAAACAACATGCTCCGAGATCCCGCGCTCCAGCGCCTTGCCGCAGCTTTCGTCGACGCGAGCCTTACATTTTCCATAAACGACGTGCGCGCACAGGCCGCCACCAAAGGTGAACCATGACATATGGCTTCCATGATTTCGTCATCGGAGGCGTTTTGCTTGCCCCGATATTGCGCTACGCGCTGGTGACGCTTTTCGTAGCGCTATTGTTGCGCCCCTTGCTTCATCGCATCGGCTTCCTCAACCACGTCAGCAACCCGCCACTCGTCGAATTGAGCCTCTACGTCTCGATCTTCGGCGTGCTGACCATGCTCGCATAGGAGCGTATCATGGGATATCAACGCGACATGGCCCCCGCCGTAGTTCAAGACGATCTGGGGTCCGGCGACCCGAATTCCGCCCTGCTCCAAGACGTGCCGGGCGGCAACGTACGGCACAGACTGCACGAAGTCGCTCGATATGTCGCAACCTTCGCTTGCGTGGCTATCGCGCTCGTCATTGCAATACTGACGTGGCAATATTATGTAAGCTCGCCATGGACGCGAAACGGCTCGGTGCGGGTGCAGGTTGCCAACGTGGCACCGCAAGTGTCCGGTCAGATCATTGAGATCAAGGTCGCCGACAACCAGTTCGTGCATAAAGGCGACGTGCTGTATGTGATCGATCCGTTTGACTTCCAGGTGGCGCAAGAAACCGCCAAGTCGCAGCTCGACCGCCTCGCTGCCGACCTCCAGGTGAAACAAGCGCAATCCCAGAGACGCCAGCATCTTTCATCAGATGCCACCACGCCCGAGGAGCAACAGGTTTTCCTTGGCGCCGCGCTCGAAGCAAAGGCCGCTTACGAAGGAGCCGGGCAGCAGCTTCGGCAGGCGGATCTCAATCTCAAAAGGACACAGGTCCTCAGTCCGGTCAACGGCTACGTTACCAACCTTCTGCTGCGAGTCGGAGATTACGCGGTGCAAGGGCAAAGCAACATCGCTGTCATCGATTCCGACAGCTTCTGGGTGGACGGTTATTTCGAAGAAACCAAGATGGCGCGAATTTGCGTGGGAGATCGGGCCGAAGCGCAATTGATTGGGTACGCCGAACCCGTTGAGGGGCATGTCGAGACCATCACGCGCGGCATCAGCGTCGCAAATGCGGGACAGGGTGTTCAGGGACTGCCCAACGTCAACCCCATCTACACATGGGTCCGCCTAGCCCAACGCGTGCCGGTTCGCATCGCCATCGACAAGGTCCCACAGGGCGTTCCTCTTGTATCAGGCATGACCGCCACTGTCACGATTGGCGGCAAGGAGGGTGTCGCCGACAGAAGCCTCGATACCCTGCTGACGACGGCGGCCATGGAGATCCGCAATTTCGTCTACGGCCCTGCTACGCCGTCGCCTCACTGTCAGCAAGCGGGACCCGTTACGGAGGTCGGAAGGGAAGCTCTTGCCGTGCCTGTCGAGCCGTCGATTCCAGCGCCCGAGCAGATCGCTCCTGGCCTGGTCCCGGCGCTGGATGCTTCGCCCCTTACGTCGGAAACTCGTTGAGAGAGGAAGTTCGAAAAGGTACATTCCCGATCCTTTCGCTCCCTGAGAAAGATCGGATCAATGGCACCCCCTCGGTGGGATACCGCCGACGTTCTTGGCTTCGGGCCCTATCGTTTGAAGGTGCTCCAGCGCGCTCTTTATCGTGACGGAACGGAAGTTCCATTAGGGGGACGTGCTTTTGACATCTTGATGCTTCTTATCGAGCAGGCTGGCGAAGTCGTTTCACAACGCGAGATTGTCGATCGCGTGTGGTCTGGCCTTGTCGTGGAAGAAGCAAATCTGCGCGTGCATGTCGCCAATCTGCGCAAGGCTCTGGGAGATGGTCGGGCCGACGCCCTCTACATCCAGACCATTCCTAGACGTGGCTACTCGTTCGTCGCGGCCGTTTCCAAGCAAACATCGACTGAAGATCGGCCAATTTTCAGTCCTGTCGATCCACCGCTTCCCGGTAACATTCCTCCGCCTCTTGCACGGATGGTGGGTCGCGAGGGCGTGGTGCTGGAACTGACGGAGCGGTTGGTCGCCAAGCGCTTCATAACCCTGATAGGTACTGGCGGCATTGGCAAAACGACGGTCGCGCTTGCCGTAGCGCATGCGCTGAAGGACCGATTCGATGGAGCGGTTGCCTTTGTTGATTTCAGTACGCTCACTAAAGGCGAGCTTGTCGAACAGGCTGCCGCTACTGCCGTGGGGCTAATTTCCCAGAGCGAAAGCGTATTGCCCGGCCTTCTCGCGTTTCTCCGCGACAAGAAAATCCTTTTGGTGCTCGACAATTGCGAGCATGTCGTCAACTCGGTGTCGTCCTTGACCGAGGATCTATTCCAAGCTGCACCCGATCTTCACATTCTTGTCACGAGCCGCGAAGCGCTTCGCGCGGAAGGCGAGTGGATACATCCGCTGGCACCGCTTGACCTTCCTCCCGCAGAAGCAAATCTCACCGCCGAGGTCGCGATGTCGTCGCCGGCAGTCCGCCTTTTTATGGAGCGAGCCGCAGCCGGAGGGTACTGGGACGCACTGAGCGATGAAGAAGTGCCGATCGTGACCTCGATTTGTCGCCGCATGGATGGCATTGCCCTTGCCATCGAGATTGCGGCAGGCCGGGTCGCCACTCACGGCATAGCCGGCACAGCAGATCTTCTTGACCATCGGTTCAAGCTGCTGTGGCAGGGACGGCGGAATGCACTGCCTCGCCATCGGACAATGCTGGCCATGGTGGACTGGAGCAACAATCTGCTTTCTGATGACGATCGGCGTGTACTGGCCCGCCTGTCGATTTTTGTCGGGGCATTTTCGCTGGCAGCAGCCCAGGGGGTTCTTGCCGATGCGGGGCTCTCCGCTATGCAGATCTCGGGTTCTATATCAAGCCTGACTGATAAGTCGCTCGTTTCTACCGTATCCGGCCACCCGGGCGGTCACTATCGGTTGCTTGATATTACCCGGTCCTATGCAGCGGTAAAACTGGAGGAGAGTGGCGAGCATGCCCTGATTGCGCGCCGCCATGCCGTGTTCTGCCGCGACACGATTTGCCAACCTCAAGGCGAGAGCGCCTTCTCCGACGTGTCATCAGTCATCGCCAATCTGCGCGCCGCGCTCGATTGGAGCTTTTCCGATTCCGCGCATCACTCGCTGGCGATTTCGCTTGCCACGCGTGCGGCAATTACATTCCGACGCCACGCGCGCCTCACCGAGTGTCTGCAATGGTCCGAAAGGGCGCTCGCCGAGTTGGATGACACAGTTCTAGGTTCGCCTACGGAAGTCGCCTTGCTGGAGGGCTTCATTGTCGGCGCCATGTTTACACGGGGAAACCAAGCAGATGTCGCGCGTTCACTTCAACGGGCGATAGAACTCGCCCAGGAACTGGGAAATATGCACGATGAGTTGCGGCTTCTTTCCTGGCAGCACATTTTTCTAACTCGTGGGGGGGAATTTCGAGCGGCCATGCGCATTGCCGAAAAGGTCGAGTCTATTGCAACAGCGAGTGGTCACGAGGCCCAGCGAGTGGTCGCGGATTGGACAATGGGAACGTCATTCCATGCGCTCGGAGAGCAATTCGCGGCGCAGACGCGCTGCGAGGCCGCGCTGCATCGCTCAAGCGCTCCAGCCGTCGTTTCCTACCTGGCTCCCTACGGCATCGGTCAGCGTGTCCGAAACCTCTGTTTCTACGCACGCACGCTTTGGATCCGTGGTTTCCCGGACAACGCCGAGAGTATTGCCGCCCAGGCGTTCGCTGAAGCTGAGGCTCGACGGCATCCGCTCGCACTTTGCTTGGCCCTTATCTACTCGACGACCATAGATATCTGGCGCGGAAACTATCCAGCGGCTGCTGCCCGGATGGAGGGCCTCATCTCCTGCGCCACTACTCATTCTCTCGCCCCCTTCAATGCTGTCGGCGTCGGCTTGCGTGGCGAGATATCAGTTCATGCGGGTGAGCTTGAGAGCGGAATCGCCGATCTTCGCGCATCCCTGATGATGCTACACGACGAACGATATCTCATTCTCGCATCGAGTTTTCGTAGAGCGCTCGCCGAAGCACTTGCGGCTAATGGCCTTATCGATGAGGCGCTTGCGACGTTGGAAAAAGCCTTCTCTCAAGTCGATGCGAGTGGTGAATTATATATTTTGCCTGATCTGTACAGAGCACGGGCGGCTATTCGATTGAATGCCGATCCGCGAAATATCGACTCCATCGAACAAGACCTACTTACTTCGCTCGACCTTGCAGCCCGACAATGCGCGCCCGGCTGGATTCTACGTTCGACGATACCTCTGGCGCGGCTTTGGACCGAAATCGGGCGCTCAAAGGAGGCCACGCAGCGACTGCGGCAGGCCCTGTCTGCTTTCCCAGCCGAGCTTCCCGATCGGGACATCCGTCTGGCGTATGATATCTTGGGTTCGCTCGATCCGGCTGCAGGACGGCCATTCTCGACCTTCGACAGTCGCAGGATCTGACGGTCGCTAGCATTTCCAGCCTGGCGATGAAGCGGTTACCTCCCGGAGCAGTGTAAACCTTACATGAATTTGCAGTTCTGAACGAGAATCCCGGGCTTTGGTCGAATATCGTCAAGACGATCGGCGCTGGGCCGGGATATCTTTCGTTCAGAACACACATGTCGGATCCAGGCTTTCCTCTCGCAGTCCAGTCGCTCCTCAACGCTGTCCGATCGGGCAGTCGCGAAGGCATCCTTGCCGCGTTCGCTGCGGATCATGTCATTGAAGACAAAAGCCACGGACCTCCGTCCAGAGATCTCCGTCATTGGGTAGACCAGCTACTCTCCAATGGCATTCGCTCCTTACGCGTGATGCACCGCGAGCCGGTCAGCGACGGTTTGAGGCTTGTCATCCTCATCCATTGTCAAAATGGTCGGATCGACGGACCTCTTTATTGGAAGGTCCTCTACACCGAAACATCAGTCTATAACCTAAGTATAGAGACAATAGAATTTAAAAATGTCCCAGAATATGTTCGTGAGTTTGTTGTGGCGACAAATATAGGAGATTTATCATCCATACTACGTATTTTCACTGACGATGCATTAGTAAATGACGAATTTGTCGAATATATCGGCAGAGAAGATATATCCATCTGGGCGCGTCGTTCTATTATAGATCGTCAATTGGGATTTCACATTCTGCGCTTATTCACTCAGGAGCAACGTGTCGTGGTTTCCGTCAGTGCCACGGGGAAGTTCGACATGATGGGCTTGCCAGATCCTTTGATCCTCACTCTCTATTTCTCCTTGAGTGGCAATGGCATCGCTCAGCTCATCATACTGCAGAATGTGCAGACGTAGCGTCGGGTACGCTCGCAGTTGGTCAACGCGTCGGTGGGGCGAAGTATTTCGACCGGTCGTCTCGCGCGATCTTACAGCCGCCGGACGGTTGCCAGCCATTGGTCAATGCCGCTAACAGACTTGAAGTCGGCGACGCTGCGGCTCGGTATGTCAGGCGCTGCCTCGCTCATCATCCGGGCAAGCGCATTCCCGGGACCAAGTTCGAGCACGTGGCTCGGGCGGGCAGCGCGGCATGCCTCCATGCAGGCCGCCCAATTGACGGTGGTCGAGATCTGCGCAGCGAGCCGAATGACGCCTTTTGCGGTATCGCCAACGGGAGCGCCATCGACGCCGCCGATCAGCCGGATGCCGGCCGGGACGCCAACATCGGCGGGAACTCTCTCGCGCAGCACATCAAGAAACTGGCGGCTTGCGGCGGTGAGAGCCGGCGTGTGCGACGCGACCTGGATCGGCAGGCGCACGGCATGGCTGGCACCGCGCTGTCGTGCCTCCGTGAGGGCGGAGTCAATGCCCGAAGCGCCGCCGCCGACGATGAAATGAGTCGGGCCGTTGATAATGGCGACATCGAGTCCATAGGTGCTGCAGAGGCTGTCGATGGAGCCGCGCGACAGGCCGACAATGGCCGCGAGGCCGGAGAGTTGGTGTGTCTCGTCATCCATCAGCGCCGCGCGCTGCGTCACGAGGTCGAACGCGGTCGGAGCGTCGACCAGTCCAGCGACGGCCCAGGCCGGCAGTTCTCCAGCGCTATAGCCCGCAATGACCAACGGCCGAGGGACCGAAGGGCTGATGACGGCCCATGCTGCAAGCGTCGCAGTGCAACATAGCAGCTGTGCGACATTGTTGCCATGGATGGCCTCACCGCCCTGCCGCACGATGTCACGCACATCCCGGCCGCCAAGCTCCCGGCTCGCCGCGGCGAAAATCGGAGCTGCAGCAGGCTCATCGGCGATGAGGTCGAACATCGCAGGGTTCTGGTTGCCCTGTCCGGAGCACAGAATCGCCGTGCCGCTCACGGCTGACGCTCGATTGCGTCGAGGAAGATCGTCACAGCAAGCAGATCCGCCGACCCACCGGGACTGAGCCGCCGCGCCACGAAGCGGCGGTGGACGGCCAAGGCATGATCGAGCCACGCCGCTTGGCCAACCCCGCCGGCCAGCAGGAATTCCCGTGCTTCGCGCCGGGCATCATCGAGGCCCTCGGCCCCGCCGCGATGGAGCAGATTGGTGTCCTCCATGTGCGCCAGCAACGCGAAGAAGGCGTGCACCCGCGCGGCCTCCTCGTCCGCCAGCGTCCGGCCTACCCGCAGTGCCGGCAGGCCGATCGTGCGGGCGTGCGGGAAGCCGGCAGCCGCCTCGGCGCGCGCGCCGCCGGCGCCGAAACGGCGCAACGCACCGCTACCGTGGCTGTTCAACGGGATCGGGCCACGAACTATGTCACGCGCCCAGCGCTCGGAGACGATGCGCGTGAGCTGGTCGGCCGAGGGCGGCCGGCCTTCCGCGACCGCTGCGCCAGCCCCAGCGCAGAGCAGGCCGAGCGCGAAGATGGCGCCGCGATGCGTGTTCACGCCACCTGTCGCCACCAGCATGGCGTCTTCGGCGAGCCGGCCGATCCGCCGAAGCTCGTCCATCGGCGCGTTCGTCGCGCCTGCCGAGGCGAGATCGGCATAGAATGGACGCAGCGCGACGATGCTGCGCTGAAAGGTGGCATAATCCATGTCGTCGTGGCTGCCACTGTCGCGAGGACTGACGAGGCCGGGCTTCGGCCAGGCATCGAGCTCAGCCGTCAGAGCATCAGCGGCCAGCCGGCCGATATGCGCGGCATCCGCGTGGGTGCGCGCGACGAGGCTCAGTGCGGCGCAATCCGTCGCTGCGATCACGCAAACAGGCGTTGTGCGCATCTCAGTTCCGCTCCGTCCGTGGATTTGACCAGCACCTGATCATTCGGCCCGCTGCGCGCGGCGTGGAGTTCGCGCCAGTTTATACCCTCGCCGCCGGGCAGGATGATCTCACCGTCGAGCCGGGCCGGACCAGCGGTGTCGATAGCGGCGAGACCGGTCAGCAAATCGGTCAGCACGCCGGCGTCCTTCACAGGCCAGAGCAGATCGATATCCGATCCGGGTCGTAGATAGGCGAGGCCGGTGACGTGCTGCCACAGCAAGGCACCGAAGACCGAAGGCGCCAGCGAGAGGCGCCTGCCGAGCGCGATGATGATGTCGAGTTGCGTTCGCATCTCCTTGGGCGCACTCGTGATCGCCTCGCCGAGCGGCACGCGGTGAAGGTGGCCTGCAATATCCCCTGGAGCTAGTACGAAGGCGAGCCTCAGCTTGCCGAGGGAGGGAGGCAGCGGCAGACCGACAGAGACACCTGCCGCCTCCCCCTCACCGGCGCGCCGGACGATGAGCGGCCATGCGCGCGTGGCCCACTCCTCGACCAGACGGCGTGGCTCTTCGGCGAGCCCGTCGAGGCCGGGCGCAGCGGCGAGGGTGTCGCGCCACCCCGCCACGGTGACGCGCAGCAACTCATGCCGTGCCAAACCATGCGGCCCCAAGCCACGCGACCCGAGCCGGTCGTCAGGCATAGTGGTCTCCGCTGGCCTGATCGGCAACGCGCCGGGCGATGCCAGCAGCCACCGGCCGGCCACCGCGCTCGGCACCGAGGACATCGCGCGTGTCTTGAGCCGGCAGGCCGGCCAACGTCGCCTCGAATTGTGGTCCGAGCGGGCTGGAAGGATCCCAGATCTGCGCCACCGCGCCGACCGCGCTCATGGAAGCCAGGCCCGGCGCGAAAACCGGCGTGGTCTTCGACAGCTCGGTGAGCTTCTCCTCGGGCAGCTTGGTCACACGCGCCATGGATGGCAGGTCCATCACCGCTGGCTCGGCGCCGGGCAGGCCGACGAGGACGTCGGTCGCGCCCGCTGTGGCGAGGAAGGCGCCGGCGGCAGCCTGCCCATAATTCAGCGCGACGGTCCGATGGCCGCTGAGGCTCGCCAGATGCAGGCATTTGGCGAGGTGGGAGAGATATTCGTTGAGGCCCAGCATCTCATCATGACGGGACATCAGCTGGCCCTGCGTGTCGACGAGGACGAGAATCGGCGCCTTGTTGCCCGCCGCCACGATCTCCAGCACCCGCGCCGCGAGAGGCACGAGGCCGGCGATACCGAGCGGTGCGCCGTCGGCGATGCCGATCACCTCGACGACGCTGCCATCGGCGCGTTTGCCGGTGCCGATGATGAGGTGGTCCGTCCGGGCGGGGATGTCGTGACCGGCAGGAAACAGGCTGTGGAGAATCTCAGCGAGCGTCATGATCAATCCCCTGCACGCCGGCCGCGACCGCCCGGAAAGCGTCGTCATCCATGTCGGTAATGTTCTGCGGATCGGGAATGCCCAGCGCCGTCCACATGTCGGTGGCGGTGCTGCAGGCGCCAAGCTTTTCTGCCCGCCCAGCGAGCCGGGCATGCTCGGCCTGCAGCGTCGCGAGATCGAAGGCGGGGGGCTCGCGCATCAGCATCAGCGCGGCAGCACGGAAGCTGATGATACTGTCATCGGCATAGGCGTCGGCACCGCCGATCAGCCGGCGCGCGCGCCCACCCGTGACGCTCCAGACCAGCGCCTTGTTCTGCGAGTCGAATTCCTCGACGCCCTTATTGGTCTCGATCACCTCGGGGCCGGTGACGCCAATGCGGCCCTGACCGGAGATGGCGATGGCCGAGCAGGTGGCCGCAGTGAGGCCGGCACCACCGAAGCAGCCCGCCCTGCCGCCGACGAGGGCGATCACCCTGACACCGGCGGCACGGGCCTCGACAATGGCGCGCATCGTCTCGCCGACGGCGAGCTCGCCGGCATTGGCCTCTTGCAACCGCACGCCGCCGCTGTCGAGCAGCAGCAGGATGGTACGCGGCAGCTTCTCGTTGTCGCGCGCCGCGCGCAGCAGGCCGACAAGCTTGGCCCCGCTCACTTCGGCGAAGGTGCCGCCCATGAACTGGCCTTCCTGCGCGGCGATGAATACGTCCTCGCCGCCCAGCCGGCCGCGTCCGATGATTATGCCATCGTCGAAGGCGGCGGGCAGGTCGAACAGAACGAGGTGCGGGCTACGCACCCTCTCCGTCGGTGGCAGGAACTCGGTGAAGCTGCCCGCCTCAAGCAGGCCGGCGATGCGTTCGCGGGCGGTGGAGAGGAACCAGCTGGCGGCGTCGATAGCGGGACGGTTGACGTCACTCATGGTCGGTCTCCATGGTCCGAACGCCCTGCATCAGGCGCAGCATCACCGTGTCGGGGCGGGCGCCCCCATCGTTGATGGAGATGCGAAGCCCGCCCGGCGATGCGCGCTCGACGAAATCGTCGATGACCGCTTTCCAAACATCGTCGAAGCCGCTGACCGGCGTGGCGATCTCCACCGTGCAATCGGTGTCGGCCAGAACACGTTCGAGTAGTACTTCGAGATTGCCAGAGGCAACGACGCCTACGATGGCGTTCGGAGACGAGCCGGGCGCGGCAGAGCGGGTCTTGTGATGGAACTTCAGGTTTTCCATGGCAATCTCCTCACCAGTTCCGGAACTTGGCAGGCGGATCGTAGAGATTGCCCGACCAGTGCATCAGCTCCTTGATGGAGCGCGCGGCAAGAAGGTTTCGGCTGGCGTCGAGTGGATCGATGCCGAGATCCTCGGGGCGCTGGATCACCTTGCGAGCCCGCAGTTCCTCCACCGCCCTGGTGTCGCGTGCGCGGCCGACATCGGTGTAGCCGGCGATGCCGCGAATTGCCTGTTCGCGCTCATAGGGCGTGCGACAGAACAGCAGGTTGGCGATGCCTTCCTCGGTGACGATGTGGGAGACGTCGTCGCCATAGATCATCACCGGCGGCAAAGCGAGATCGAGCGATCTGGCCAGCTCGATGCCGTCAAGGCTCTCCACGAAGGTGGGGCTCATTTTGTCGCCGAAGGTCTCGACGATCTGCACCACCAGCTTTCGCCCGCGCGGCAAAGCCCGAGGATCGGCGCCGGAACCGCCCGCCGCCTCGCGCCCGGCCTGAAGCCACGGATCGCTGGCGTGGCGGCGGCCACGGGGGTCGGAGCCCATGTTGGGTGCGCCGCCGAAGCCCGCGACGCGGTCCCTGGTGAATGTCGAGGAATTGCCGGCGAGGTCGATTTGCAGCGTGGAGCCGATGAACAGGTCGGTCGCGTAGAGGCCGGCCGACTGGCAGTACATGCGGTTCGATCCCATCGAACCGTCGCGGCCGGTGAAGAAGACGTCCGGCCGTGCGCGCATATAGCCGTCCATGCCGACTTCAGAGCCGAAACTGTGGATTTGCTCTACCCAGCCTGACTCGATGGCCGGGATCAATGTGGGATGCGGGTTCAGCGCGAAATGGGTGGCAATCTTGCCCTTCAGCCCCAGCCGCTCAGCGAAGGTCGGCAGGATCAGCTCGATGGCCGCAGTGTTGAACCCAATGCCATGATTGAGCCGCTTCACGCCATACGGGGCGTAGATGCCCTTGATCGCCAGCATGGCACCGAGAATCTGCGTCTCGGTGATTTGCGCAGGGTCACGGGTGAACAGTGGTTCAATGTAGAAGTGCTCGGGCGCGACGACGACGAAGTCGACACGGTCGCCGGGCACATCGACTCGCGGTACCTTGTCGACGAGTTCGTTCACCTGCGCGACGACGATGCCCTGCTTGAAGGCCGTCGCCTCGATGACCACCGGCGAGTCTTCGGTGTTCGGACCCATATAGAGGTTGCCGTCGCGGTCGGCGCAGCGCGCCACCGTGAGCGCCACATGCGGGGTGAGGTCGACGAAGTAGCGCGAGAACAGTTCGAGATAGGTATGGACCGCGCCGAGCTCGATTTTGCCGGCCTTGAGCGCGCGGGCGATGGCGCCGCCCTGCGGGCCGGAATAGGAGAAGTCGAGCCGCTTAGCGATGCCGGTCTCGAACAGATCGAGATGTTCGGCCAGCACCACGCCGGACTGCACGATGTGCAGATTGCTGACGAGCTTCGGGTCGACGGCGGCGAGGCTGGCGGCGAGGAAGTCCGCCTGCTTCTGGTTGTCGCCTTCGAGGCACACCCGGTCGCCAGGGCGGATGACGGCCTCCAGAAGCTTGGTCGTGTCCTTGGGCGAGACCATCTTTCCCCTGGAATAAGAGCTTGCAGCGGAAACGCGCTCGTCGTGCGATTGCCGCTGGAGATCCCATGTTCGCTCTGCAGGACTACCTGATCGGATGCTCATTGCCGGCCTCGTTCACCTCAGCGGGAAACATCGTCGCCACAGGCGACGATACTTCAGTTTGCGCAAGTTGCATGTCTCGGCAGACGGTCAGGGAGCCGCCTCTCCGACTTTGTGCGCCGCCTTCTCGATAACCTCAGCGACGCGCGCTGGATGAGATTCATAGACCGAGTGGCTGGCCCCCTCGATGACGATGAAGGGTGCTTTGGCACGCTCGTAGTAAAAGCGCTCAAGGTCAGGATTGATGATTTGGTCGTTCCCGGCGACGACGCCCCAGCTCGGTTTCTTCTTCCACGCGGCGGCAGTTAGCGGGGTGCTGAACACCTCCTTCTTCGCAAGCACCTGTGAGCGCGCCGCGAATGCGGCGCGTTCCTTCGGCAGGTCGGGCGCGAACAGCTTCGAGAACAGTTCGGGATTGAGGTAGGTGTAGCCGTCGGGCGTCAACTTGATCGCCCCCTCGGTCTTCGCCAGCACGCTCGGCGTCTTGTTGCCGAGTTCGCCCTCGTCCTCTCCGATATCGGGGGCATGGGCGGCGACATAGACGAGGCCGGCCACCTTCGGATGCACCCCCGCTTCGGTGATGATCGAGCCGCCGTAGGAGTGGCCGACCAGAATTGCAGGGCCATCCTGCATGTCGAGAACGCGTTGTGCGGCCGCGACGTCCTCAGCGAACGAGGTCTCGGGTTCCTGGACCATCGATACGCGGTAGCCCCTGCTCGTCAGAATTTCGTAGATAGGCTTCCAGCCTGACGCATCGACCCAGGCTCCATGAACAAGGACGATATTGCGAACGGGTTCGGCAACGGCCCCGAGGGGAGCAGCCATGATGGCGAGCGTTACGAGGATACTCGCGGGGCGAGAAAGCAAGAATGACATTGATACCTCCGGTAACAGGTTCGGCCTGAGCTGATCCTCCGCTCGCAACATCACTACTGACTGATCCATAGGGCCGTTAAGTTAAAAGTTGAAAATCTGGAGGAAGTAGGCGTCTGCATCCTGCAGGGTTTGAAGTCTATTTGTCATGTAACGCGAGCCCTTCCATGCAATGTGTGTGGGCTGAAGCACGTCGAGAAGATGATGCATCTTGTAGTATGAATTGTTTACAATTATTTGCGGGCGTTGCCCGCTGATCAGACTATAGTGGATGTCAACCGTGGTGCGACGGGGGGGCATCTGCCGAGCCGGCGCTCGATCGGCTATTCCCTTCTGCTCACACAGCACGCGTAGCTAGACGTATGGGCGCTGTGGCTGAGGCTTGAAACGATGATCGGTGTAATCCTCCAGGCGCTGGCGCCGATATTCTTCGTCATCGCCATCGGGTACGCTGCTGGTGCACGCCAGAGAATCGACAATCAGAAGGTGAATAGCCTCAACGCCCTCGTTATGGAGTTCGCCCTTCCGGCTTCGATATTTGTGGCGATGGCCTCCGCTCCGGCTGCGGAATTGCTGAACCAATTGCCACTGTTCTTCATATTTTCTGGGCTGATGTTGGTTATTTTCTTCGCATGGTACGTATTTGCTCGCCATTGTTGGACCACGGACCCTGCCGACGCTGCAATGCAAGCACTTACGATCGCCTTTCCCAACCTTGCCGGGGTCGGGCTTCCGATCGCAGGCGCCGTTCTTGGACCGGATGGTACCGTGCCTGTGGCGGTCCTTCTTGCGGCCGGGTCGCTGACGGTGAGTCCGCTTGGTCTGCTCATCGCGGAGATGAGTGCCTCGCAAGCAGATGGTACTCCTAACGGCGCTCGCATCATTCATTCGCTTAAGCGGGCCGTTAGCAAGCCGATAGTTATCGCTCCGTTGCTTGGTGTTCTTTTATCTTTGTTCGGCATCGGAATCGATAATATCGTCAGGGAAAGCCTGATGCTTCTTGGGCAGGGTGCCGCTAGCGTAGCGTTGTTCCTGACAGGGCTGGTACTTTCCTCGCAACCCTTCACTCTTGACCGCAGGATTGTCGGCGCCACCCTAACAGCAGATGTCGTCCGGCCGCTTCTGGCGGCTGGCGCCGTACTCCTGCTTCCGGTTGCCAACGATGTTGCAAAGACGATTGTCCTGCTCGCGACAATTCCATCCGGCTTCTTCGGTATCCTGTTCGCTGTGAACTACCGTCTCAATTCAGGAGTGCTTGGCTCGATGGTTCTCGCGAGTACCCTTGTGAGCGCTATCACGACTGGAGCAGTCATAGCTCTGCTCTACTGAACAAAATGAGATGATATTTAGCTGAATTTCGATCAAAAATGTTTGGTAATTTAAATTACTAACTTTATACTTTCTGGCCTTCTGATTTCGCTGACGCTGAGGTAGGGAGCTTCGCGGTGCAAAAGGTCTCACCTCTTCGCGTTGCACTCCAACTCGTACCCTGACGGACCTACGCTTTTGGTGTCATCGTACGCGCTATGCGCAAGAAACTGACGCCCAAATACCTCGATAGCCTGCCGCCCGCGCCTATGAAGCGGTACGAAGTCCGCGACGATGTCGTCGGCGGACTGATGATCCGCGTGTCGACCACCGGCGCCAAGGTCTGGTACCTCGCCGTGACCGTGAAGGACCGGGCGCGTCGCATCAAGGTCGGCACCTATCCGGTGCTGAGCATCGCCGACGCCCGCGACAAGACGCGAGAGATGTTGCGCCAGATCCAGCTCGGCACCTTCGAGGAAGAGTCGGAGGTCCGGCTGACTCTCGGCGATGTCGTGCCGCAGTTCATCGAGCTCTACGCTAAGCCGCGCAATCGCAGCTGGAAGCCGACCGAGCGGGTGCTGACCAAGTTCGCCAACCTCTATGACAAGCCGATCACGGATATCCGGCGCGGCGATGTTGTGAAGGTCGTCGATGAACTCATCGCCTCAGGCATGGGCGCCGGCGCGAACCGGGCGCTCGCAGCGATCAAGAAGCTGTTCGCCTGGTGTCTCGACCGCGGCACGATCGAGACCAATCCAATCGCCGCGTTGAAGGCTCCGGCGAAGGAGGTGTCGCGTGACCGCGTGCTGAGCGACGATGAGATCGTCGCCTGCTGGCGAGCGGCGGAGGGCGAGAGCTTTCCTTTCGAGCCTTTCGCAAAGCTGATCGTGCTGACCGGGCAGCGGCGAGGGGAGGTGGCCGGCATGCGCTGGTCAGAGGTCGACCTCACCCAGGGTGTCTGGACGATTCCGGCATCGCGCGCCAAGAATGCCACGCAACACGTCGTGCCGTTGGCACCCTTGGCAGTCTTGATTCTCCAGAGCCTCCCACGCTTCGCCGGGTCGGACTTCGTGTTTACCACCACCGGACGCACGCCGGTCTCCGGCTTCGGCCGGTTGAAGGCGCGCCTCGAGAAGGCCTCTGGTGCTGACGACTGGCGCTTGCATGACATCCGGCGCACCGTCGCCACCCGCATGGCGATGATGGGCGTGCAGCCGCACATCATCGAGGCGGTGCTGAACCACAAGAGCGGCATCGTCTCTGGCGTAGCTGCCGTCTATAATCGCCATGCGTACACGCAGGAGAAGCGCGCCGCGCTGGTGAAGTGGGCCGAGCATGTCGAGCAGATCGTCTCGCCAGAAAGGAAGGCCGCTGACCTTGCCGCTTAGCGGAATTCATCGCCGACTCATGCTGATTGTACATGTGGCATAATCATGAGCGGTCAATCCGACAAGCCAAAGAAAAGCTCCACAGGCGGAACAAAATCAAAATTTGACGACGTTTGGCGTTCGTTGAAGAGTGATTGCGACGCGACATGGCGGATCAATCTGACTGTAGCCGGCAATATAGTGGGATTATGCCTCTTCCCGGTCGGTGGGCATGGGTAGAGCTCCCCGTTGGTCGCTTCAAAGAAAAGTTTCCAAGCTTTGTGAGAGCCGAGGCACTCGCGAGAGAGCTTGTCCCATCTGATGGAACGTCTACGCGCGAGGGAATGCGCGCATTTCGCCGAGGGATGAGATTTCGTAGATCAGTTGTTGATTCGTATCTCCACAAATTGATTGCTCGCTCTCAAGTTCCGGCGTGGTTGGCTGATGATTTCGGGGCTTCAAGGGAAATTTCTAGCGAAACCCGCCTTCATGATTATTTGCGGATAGATACAAGACGCAGCCGGATCAGCATCCACGATGCTGGAATTGGGCCGACATGGCATGCAGAAACGGATGCGCCAAAGTTGGTTGAGGCGCTTGACTCAGCGCGCGCCTGGAAATCGAAACCATCCCCGAACGATTGGCTGATGCTTGAGCGCATCGCGCGCGAGCACATTGAGACCGTGGGTCTGCCGGAAACGCAGCAGGCTTTGCTCGATAAGGTCCAAGACGCACAGATCTCAATCAATCCTGCTTCGCACATGCCAAGCCGGTCTGAGGGCCTCAGGCTGATGTCAAAGCTGTATGCCGAGTACGGCGAGGTGTCTGAGAATTAAATCGTCGCTATCTCAGACGACGCTGATCCGCCTGTCTGCTTTTCTCTCCGCATCCAGCCCACAGCTGGAAACACAAGCATGGAGAAAGAGATGCGCGGACCTCCGCCACCAACCATACAAGGCGCCTCTTCAGAGGCGCCCGGCAAACTGCTTTTGTCGCGCGCCGAGGTTAAAGCACTCGGCATTCCCGGTAGCAACGTCACGTGGCTCCGTAATGAGCAGCGTGGGCGCTTTCCCCGCCGCATCCGTATCGGCGGCACGCGCGTGTGCTGGGATCGCGCGGAGATCCTGACCTGGATCGAAGAGCGGCGCGCTGAGCGTGCTCATCACCACTACGCCGACTACGCCTGAGCGGAACGGCAAAAATCTCGTTGCATGACTGACGAAACAGCCGGCGCGGCAATCAGGTCGCGCGGGACAGCCCGCCGCTATGCATCGGTCTAATCGCGGCGTCTCAACATTACCCAACAAGGGCCGGGCGGGTATCGCTCGGCCCTTTTACTTTCAAGGAATATGGAAATGCTGAAAGAGTTTCAACTTTTGGAGCAAATGCGCTCCGATGATCCCTTGAAGGCGGCAGAGGCCTATATCGCCGCCGGTCTAAAGGTCGTCGTGATCCACGGTGTGGATGAAGATAGCAAATGCACCTGCAGAAAACCAAAATGTAAGGCCTTCAAGCATCCTGTCTCTGAGTTCTTCTCGCATGGAGCGCATAGCGCTACCACGGATATGAAGCTCGTGAGGCGAGCATTTAGAAAGGTGCCGAACGGGAACCTCGCGATCACGCTCGACGACCTGACGGTCATTGACATCGATGGACCCGAGGGGCGTCAGCTCATTGCGGATCAGCGATTTCCGCGGACGATCAAGGTCAGGACTCCTCGAGGCAGTCATTCTCATTATCTCGGTGGGCTTTCTGGAAAAACCTTCAAGCTACCTCAGGCCGACGTTCTCACCGGCGCGGATCGCTATGTCCTGGTGCCGCCGAGCTTGGGGGCAGGTGGTAAAAGATACCGTTGGGCGACGATGGGGCCGCAGGAGGCAGCGCCGCTGCCGGCTGGAATTGAGCAGTTGCGGCGCCGCTCTCCTGCCACCGCGCGCGCAGCGCATACTAAAATCTTCGAGGGAGCGCGTAACGACACCCTCTTCAAAATCGCATGCAGCCTGCGGCGGCATGTTGATCAGGATATGCTCCAGTCCATCCTTCAGGAGGTTAATCGAACAGCCTGCGAGACGCCGGTGCCGGATTCCGAGGTTGCCGCACTGGTGGCAAGCGCCGGACGGTACGACACCGAGAGCGCTGACTTGTTCGGCCCTCCGACCATTCGAGAATCCCTGCCGCTAGAGTTTCTCTGGTACCCTTATATTCCTCGGCATGCGGTCACCTTGCTCGCTGGCGACCCGGGCAAGGGAAAGTCGCTGCTGGTCGCCCAGCTCATCGCGCGGGTGACGAGCGGTCGGCGGTTGCCGTTGAGCGGGAAGCGAGCGTCCGGGCGCCGAGTGCTTCTGCTGTCCGCCGAGGATAATTGGGCTCGGGTAAGCCTTCCCCGGCTGGAGAAGGCGGGCTTCGACATCGACAATTTGCATATAATGCAAAAGTTCAGATCGTTGACGGACGAGCGCATTGAGGCAATGGCAGCGTTCATGCGCGAATGGAGGCCTGACCTCGTCGTGATCGACACGCTTTCGGCCTACATGGGCGGCGCGCGCGACATGCACCGCCAGAACGAGGTGGGCGAGTTCCTCGGCCGCCTCACCGAGCTGGCAGAAGAGACAGGCGCGGCTATTCTCGGCCTCGCGCACTTGAACAAGCAGAGCGGGGGGATGCCGCTCTATCGCGTGGTCGGCTCGATTGGCTTCATGGCGACGATCCGCTCGGCGCTGTTCATGGGCAACGATCCCGACGACCCGGAGCGGCTGGCGCTCGCCCACGGCAAGGCGAACGGCAGTGAGAAGGGGCCGACAATATTGTTCGAGCGGGTCGGCGGCGGCAAGAATGAAGTGCCAATCCTGCGCGCTGTCGACACGAGCCCGGCTACAGATGCAGACGTTTGTCGGGTGGAGAGGGGGCCTGTGGGGCGGCCAAGCGCGGAGCGCGACGCCGCGATCGCCTTGGTGCAGGAGATGCTATCGGACAAGCCGGTGGCATGGGAGACGATCCAGGCAGCGGCTGAAGCGCGGGCCATAGCCTCGAAGTCCACGATGAATCTCGTCCGTGCCGATCTCGCGCGCGAAGGGAAGATCGTCCAGGTCGGACGCGGCAAGGCCGCGAAATGGATCTCGGGGGATGATAGCCGGGAGTGATCATCGCAAAAATTCGTACACAACAATTATTAAATGAATTGCCGCTGGTTTACGCCAGCGGCTTTTTCTTTTCGATTTAATAATTATCGTGTCGGCATTTGTGCGACGATTCAATTTATGAGTTTTTTAGTTCTCTTGAATTTTGTATGATCTTAATCTAGCTGCTGCTTCTGGGGCGCCTTGCCGATCGATAACTTCATAGTCCTGCGGTGACGGGGCGTGGGGGCCGAGCATTTGCAATGGATGGATATGGCGTCTTGCGGAGGCGCTATAGGCGGCTAAAAATGGCCGCTGACGGCGGCGGCAATGCTGCTGGCAGCCCCCACCTAATCGCCGGCGTCCGCTGACACTGGCCGGCTTCATCGGGATGCGGAACTGCCCGGCAGGGGATGCCCTTCAAGAGAGCTGAGCATGAGATTGATGCAGCCGTGCGGTTCCGTCATCGGCGTTGATGTGGGGTGCTCGCCGACGCGGAGGTCGAGCGCGATCTGCCGGCTCGACTGGTCCGGCGACACCATCTCATGGGAAATCGCGCGCTTCCGGGCCGCGGAGCCGGAGCGCGAGGGCATCATCGCTCAGATCGCCGGCGGGCACCGAGTTGTCGCCGCAGCGTTCGACGGTCCGCTCCGGCGGGGCTTCGATATCATCGGCCGCTATAGGACGGCCGAGCGCATGCTGACGCGCCGCCTGCAGCCGCTGATCGGCAAGCCCGGCCAGTCAAGCGCGCCGGTGGGCAAGCTGCTAAACCTCCATGCCAACGAGTGCGTTCGCCACGTCCTTCATCATGCGGATGTAGAGGCCGCGCGCCATGGCGTGCCGATCGACCCGCGAGCCGTCGTCGAGGCGTTTCCGAGCGCGTTCCTCGGGATGATGGTCGACGACCCCGTGCGACTTGCCGCCCGTCGAGGTGACAGGTCCGACACGTTCTTTCACCATCTCGCCATCGGCGGCGGCCTGCGCGGGCTCGTGGAGTACCTGCTGCCGGGGAGACGGTTGGTCATGGACCCGGCCGGCCTCGTCAACCACGACGACCGAGCCGCCCTTGTTTGCGCCCTCACCGCGCTTTGTGTGGCAGCCGATGACTTTGTGGCTGTCGGGGACGCCGACGACGGGTGGATCATCTTGCCGCCGCGGCGGATTATTCAGCCCGCGCAGTGGGCGCTCCTCAGCCTGAACGGGCGGGAAGAGACAGGGGAGGCGCTACGGGTATTTCCCGCGGGTGCTGCTGCGAATCGAGCAGGCGGGGATACCGATCTCGAAGGCATCTCCACCGCGTGACGGCACCGACACTGCGATAAATGATCGTCCTGTTCGTGTGAAATAGGCAAGCCGCGGCAAGCGGTCTCCTCCTGTGGCTTCTGTCTCGGGTGCTCGAGGCCGGCGAAAATCGCTCGCCGAGGGCGTCCAGGATCGCGTGAGAGCCTCGCTGAGGGCCGAGGTGTCCGTGCCGGCTGTCACCTGCCGGAGCGGCGATGCCGGGCGTCCTGGGCGTCCTGACGCAGCTTGCCTGCTCGATGCTATGGGCTGTAGTCGTAGGGTGGGCGTCCGGAGATTGGCGTGGGAGTTTCGCGACATGACCTATGTCGATCGCATCGTGCGCCTGAAGGTCGAGCTCGACGACTGGCAGCCTTCCATCTGGCGACGTGTCGAGGTTCCGCTCACCGCCACGCTCAGAGCCGTGCACGATGTCATCCAGGCGGTGATGCCGTTCAGGGGTTATCACCTGTTCGAGTTCCGTGCTGATGGGCAGCGCTTCGCCATTCCCAATCCGGAATGGGACGGCCTGCGCGACAAGACGAACTTCGCCAAGGCGATGAAGCTCGGCGGCCTGAGCGACCGCGGCATCGCCGAGTTCGGCTACACCTACGACTTCGGTGACGATTGGCGGCACACGATCACGGTCGAGGCCACTGCCGCGGCCGATCCCGCCATGGATTATCCCCGCTACCTTGAGGGTGCTGGCCGTGCACCGCCTGAGGATGTCGGCGGCATCCCCGGCTTCGAACTCTTCCTTGATGCCATCGCCGATCCCGACCACGAGCAGCATATGAGCTCATGCGCTGGCATGGCGGTCCCTTCGATCCGGCCCACCTTGACGAAGACGCCATCCGCGCCGGTATCGCAAAGCTCGCCCGCCGTCGCGCCCTGGGCAAGGCTGCCTTCGCGAAGAGCCGGGGGCGAGTCAATTGAGCCTCCCGGCGTGGGCTTTGCCGGTGGCATGGTGCTAAGGGATCGCTCTCATGTCGATTAGGAGGGCATTCTCGCGTTGCCGAGGGGGGCAGTTGGCCAAAAATCGCCGCTGGCGGCCGCGGCGACGCCGCCGGCTACATCCCTACCAAAATGTTGGCGCCGAGGAAATTCGAGCCGGTTGCGGCGATTGTGTCATCAGCCCGCGCCGCCACATTCCCCGCTGCTAACGCTTCCTTGATGCCGTCGAAGATGCGAGCCGTATGCGGGTAAGCCTTGTCTGGCGAGAGGTGGGTGCTGACTGGCAAGTTCCCCTCAAGGCAACGGCTCTCGAACTCGTTGATTTCATTCGCTGTTGCAGGCGGGGAGGGTACCGACGCGCTGCACGAATTCCCAAATCCAGCGACGTTCGACGTAAAGGATGTAGGTGTTGAGCACCTCCGCCGTCCGCAGAAGTACCATCGGAACGTGGTAGCGCACGGTTATGGATGCAGGGTCGATCGCCCCGTACGTGGCAAAATACGTCTGGCCTCCGGAGTGGGCCTTCTGCCCTGTGGTCGCTGATCGGTGAAAGCCAGCCAACCTTCCTCGCAGACCTTCGAGGCCCCAAGTCCGGCCGATATAGACGACCTCACCGTCCTTCCAGATCTGATAAACGCCGGGCACGTTCGGCAGAGCGGTTCGCTCGGTCCACGGTAGCGGTTCTGAGGTGTGTATATCCATGGCCATTCAGGGTGTGTGAGACTCTGAATATGACTCATAATCTATGGTCATGAGGGAGGTCTAGACCTGTCCATGGCGGCATGGACGTGCGCCAGCGGATCGGCCGCAATTTGCAGAGGATACGGCGAGGGAAGGGGCTGTCGCAGGAGGAGCTCGCCCACCTTGCGCGCATTCATCAGACCTATCTCAGCGGTGTCGAGGGAGGAAAGCGCAATCCCTCGGTGCTGGTCCTCGACCGCATTGCTCAAGCGCTGGGTGTCGATGTCTGCGAACTCGTCGCTCGCCCGGATGCGCCGACACAGTCTTGACCCCGGGCCAAGTAACAGGAGTGGCGCGGACCCACCGCATACGGTGCGCCTAGCGGCAGTAGTTGACTCTTAGGTGACCTTTGAGATGTCTGGTTATGGATCCGCCCACCATGTTCCTATGTCATGAATAGGGGTGTCTGCCGACGGGCGGCTTCGAGGTTCCATCACGCAGAATGCTGCGGGTTGGAGCAGTGAAATCCGCTCGTTTCAAGCATGGCGATGACTTGTCCAGACGACTGGAGGGCGCTTACTGTGCGTCGGAGGCAGCACGACTGGCATCTGTCTGGAGGATGATGACAGCGGGCGGCTAGGAGTTCGGATAACGCCCGATCGGCTGACCCGTCCCGACGGCTATAGGAGCGACCGAAAACGCTGCACGAGGTGATACTCCGCTTTCGGGTTGCCCGGTAGAACGCGGTAACGAAACGTCACGCCGTGATGCTCAACCAAATCTTGCACCGTGTAGCCAAGTTGGTTGGTCACCAGCACTGACTTTCCTGTCAGAGCGCATTCCACCACCATGCCCACCGAGGCGCGACCCACGGGGAGCGGCAGCTTGCCGCCGAAGTACTTCATCTCCGCATGCACCACGACGACTGAGTGGCCGGGGTCGGCGTTGCCTGTACGGCAGGCGTTCGCATCGGTAGCCGGTAGCACGAGAAGATCAAACTCGTGAAGCAGGCGCCCAGATCCTGTTGCCGGCGAAACCCCAATGGGAGTTCTTCCCGAGACTTTCACGCCGAGGTGGGCCTCGAGATCGGGCTTGCCTGACTTCGACATGTGGGCGAACGTGTAGCCACGAGATGGCAGCCGCCCCGGACCGAGCCGGAAGACGGCCGAAGTCACCGTTGAACCCAATCCGTCGCGTAGCTCAACGGTCCATCCTTCATTATGCGCCGCCTGGAGGAGCAGCGTCAGAACATAAGCTTCGTAGAGGTCATGCTGCTGGGCCTTGCTAGCGTAGTCCAAGGTGACTGCCATCCCGAGGGCGGCTTCCACATCGGTAAGGAAGCTACTCGTCGCCATCGAGCCGCCTCCTCAGTACCTGGAAGGCGAAGCGCTGCTCGGCCAACTGCTTGAGCTTCGCACGCCGCTCTGCACCGCGGAGCCGGTCCGCGCTTCGAATTGCTTCGACTCCGGAGGCTTGATCCACAAGCACGCCTCCGTCCGGCCGGTCTTCCTCATCCGGCTTGAACTCGACGCCCTCGACTTCAAGCACATCCAGCGTCCTGAGTTCGATTTCCGCGAGATTTACCGTTACACCTTCTGTCGCGTCGATGAGTGCGAGCGCGCGCGTTCTGAGCGCCACCGTGGGATAGAGCTCTGTCTCAGCCTCGTCGACGACCCAGCCGAAGCCATTATCGACCAGCATTCTCCGCAGTTCCGTAATCAACTGTTGGATATCATCGTTGTCCATATACCCACAATCGACGACCGGATCGAGCAAGGTCAAGATGAACAGACGTTGCAGGATCACGGAGCCGACGAAGGACGCACTTTCAGCTCTAGCTTGCAATCCGGCGAGCAAAGGGCAGCAGCTGGCTTTGACCGGGCTGCATCCATTGGGGAGATTGCGTTGCGTCTGCCAGCTTCTTCTTAGTCACAACCAAGCTCGAAAGCATCGTTCGTTGCCTCGGCATCGAGGCTAACAATGCTTTGAGCCTACCGGAGCAAATGGAGATCTGACGTCTAGCCCGGCGATCAATTGGTTAACAGTGTCACTGACCCATTCCTGCCCTTCGACGATCCTAGCAGCGACGTCTGCTTTGCGCCCTCGCACCGGTCATTCAGGGCTGGCTACGATGGAAATTGGACAGACGCGCGACCCCCTGCCTTCCACAAGGCCTCGCCCGCGCCTATATTACAAGGTATTATACTGGGGGTGTGCGTGACCAATTTTTCCGTGCCGGGTCCGGCAGAATTGACCCTTTCTCTCACGGTCGATTCCGGCCATCCCCTTTTTATCGTCGGTCGCAACGGGACGGGCAAATCCGCCCTCATGAACCGGCTCCGACAGACGTCCCAGCTGAATACCATCTACCTGCCTGGGAGCAGGACTGCCCTTTTCGACGGTGAGAGCCTGTCGCTCACGCCCAACAGTCGAAGGGATCTCACGACAAATCTGGGAGTATGGGACAATCAGGCCGAAGCCCGGTGGAGGAACCATTCCGGCAATCAACGAAACGAGAAGGCAATCCACGACCTGACGGCGGCGGAACATCAATATAAGAACGATTTCGCGAACACGATCGCGGTGAATTCAGACCCGGTCGAAACGGCGGCCGCAATTGCCAAATTGCAAGCGAAAGAGTCCCCTCTCGACAGGGTTAACCAGATCCTTCAGCAAGCCAACATTTCTGTCCAGATGTTCATAGCTGACAACGAACTTAAGGCGATGTCGGGCGGAAATATCTTCAGCTACGCGCGGATGTCCGATGGAGAGCGTATCGCGCTCATCCTGATCGCGGAGGTGATATCGGCAAAGCCTGGCGTGGTCTTCCTGATTGACGAGCCTGAGTTGCACCTTCATCGTTTGATCATCACGCCCCTGATCTCGACGCTTATCAAGTCGCGTCCTGACTGCGAGTTTGTCATCAGCACCCATGAACTGGATTTACCAACATCGATCGCCAAGTCACGCGTGTGCATCGTGCGGTCGGTCACCTGGCACACCGACGGGCAGGTGAAGCATTGGGACTTCGACATCGTTGATCGGACGGACGACCTTCCCGAGGGGCTCGTCACCGACATCCTTGGTTCACGGCGTCGCGTTCTTTTCACCGAAGGGGCCGCCAGCAGCCTTGACGTCCCGATGTACTCTGTTCTGTTTCCGAAGGTCTCGATCAGGCCCAAAGGCAGCTGCAAGGACGTGCAGCTTGCGGTGGTCGGCGTCCGATCGACAACCGGTCTGCATCACACCGAAGCATTTGGCCTGATCGACAATGACGGCATGGCCGACCAGTCTATCATCAATTTTCAAGCAGAGAGTATCTATCCGCTCCCGTTCTTCTCGGTGGAGTCGCTCTACTATGACGCCGAGGTCCTGGCTGCT
The DNA here is from genome assembly GCF_031456575.1 of Ancylobacter sp. 3268. Classification (NCBI taxonomy): domain Bacteria; kingdom Pseudomonadati; phylum Pseudomonadota; class Alphaproteobacteria; order Hyphomicrobiales; family Xanthobacteraceae; genus Ancylobacter; species Ancylobacter sp. 3268. Next base: position 15,996 of record NZ_JAVDUX010000023.1, on the reverse strand, counting down.
GTCGCCACGAGACAGGCGGCGACGCATGAGGCGGATGAAGAGAAGCAGACCGAATTGATGGCGTGCTTTCTTGCCGATGTTCTTGCTGAGGGAATCGCCGCTGCGGAAAAGCCAGGGACGGCAGAGCATCTGGCAGGGCGGCTCGCTGAGCGGCAAGTGCGCGACGCGCTTCTGGCCCAGATGCCGAAGCGGGAAGAACTCATCGCGGCAACTTCGCCGACCATCCAGATCAGTGGACAATCCGCCTATCCGGCAGAGCTCGCGCGTTTCGAAGCAATGCTAGCCGCACAGGACCTTCACGGCATCATAGCCCGCTACCCGGTCCGGCATTCGGGCATCCTCGGCGCCATAGCGAAGGCGCTGAAGTTCCAAGGCCGCGCCGACTTTGAGACGGCGGCTGTCGCTCGAATATCTTCGGACGAGACGTTGCGCAACAAGCTGCTTCTGAAGCTTGCTCCTCTATCGACTGTGATCAACGCGTAAGCGTGCCGCCAGCTCGACCTAGACTTAAAACAGATCCTTAGTTGGAAAGTGAATGACCGCTATCCCGGATCGATTTCCCGGAAGCCGCCGGTCCGCAATCGGCCCCAAACCGGTCATTCTTGATAGCCGCGGTGAATTTCCGCTTATGGCGCACAGGAATGAAAGTTGGAGTATCGCAGTTACCAACGCAGCTTGACGGTCTAGACCGCCCCTAAGGGAGGAGATAGCCACGATTGGGAAAGCTATCAGCGAATTGAGCTGCGACATAGCAGATTGGGTTGGAAGGCGTTCCTGGACCTTGCCGCAGCGATCGCCGCGGAGATCCTCAATCGACCAGTCCACACCTTTCTTTTATCGAACGACGGTGGTCGAGATGCCGCCTTTATCGACCAGTGGGACGGTACAGGCGACGCATCCGGCAAGTCGACGATACAATGCAATCCTTGGCAAGCGGCGTGGTCCTAATATCTGCACGCGGCCAGAGAGTTGAGCACTGCGATTAGTCATCTCGCCTTGGAGCGGTCGAGGTTGGAGAAGGACCGTGGCCGCCAGGTTCGCGCCAGCTTGAGCATTGCAACCCAGTGTAGCACCTTCGGCCTTGGCCGAGGGGGGAGATACATCCGAATGTGTCGCAGCAATCAAAGAGCGTGAGTCTGTTCAGCCGTGGCTGCTTGGGACATTACAGTTTTGGATACCCTCGGCTTGCTCGACGGGCCTCTGCACGAGTTTGCAGACGGGGTTGCCGATGATCGCTACGCCGTATGGCTTGGTGCGGGCGTGTCGATGGGCAAGCTTCCCGGCCTGGAGGGCGTTGTCGAAGCCGTCCTCGAACACGTCCGCTCCCGCGTGGATCCAACGAACGGGGCCTGCGCCTTTCGCGCCAGCCTTAACGAGATCCTGGCTCTCGTGACGCTCGACGACGCCCAGCGTGGAACGCTCGACTATGGTATTTCGGTCACCAACTGGCCTCTGATCGAGCAGATCAAACAGCAGTTGGTCGACCGTTACAGCGTCATGCTGGAACAATTTCCCGCGACCGAGTTGCCTGACTATCTGGTGTGGAACGGCGTTAGTGTGGTGGCTCGGTACGCCGATCCGGCAACAACCCCGGGACCTGAACATCTCGGTCTTGCGGCCCTCATTATGGAGGGGGTGGCTTCGGACTGTGCAAGCGCCAACTGGGACGATCTGATCGAGAAGGCGATGCAGATTCTCGACGGAGCCAATTCCGCAGTCTTGCAGGTTCGTGTTCTACCAACTGACGTGCAAAACAATCTTCGTCGCGCGAGGCTCTACAAGTTTCACGGCTGCGCGCTCCTGGCTGGCCAGAACGAAACCGCCTATCGGCCGAAAATTGTCGCCCGCCAGTCGCAGATCGACGGTTGGGCCGCGAAACCCGAAAACAGGGTTATCGCCGCCAAGCTTGTCGACCTGGCCATCTCCAAGGCCACGCTCATGCTTGGCTTGTCCGCCCAGGACACCAACATCCAAAGCGTGTTCGTCGATGCGAACACGCAGCTTCCTGCGACCTTTCCAACCCATCCCCCGGCAGTGATCGTGTCGGAGGACCAAGTTCGTGCACGTCAACGCAATCTCCTCCATAACTTCTACCGTAACGACTATCCAACCCAGTCACCGGCGATTCACGCCGCCTCGTTGGTCCGGGCTTATGCGAACGCGCTCTTGCCGGCGCTTTGGCTCCACATTGTGTGTGCCAAGCTCGCATCGATGATCGACACTGCGGCCGCTGGCTTGCCTGCAGCGGATCGCGACGAACTCCGTCTGGGGCTCGCCAAGTTGCGTGACCTAGTCGCTGGAGGCGCGATCGTGAACCAGCACGAGGCATTTATGACCGCTGCACTGACCATGTTTGGAAGGGCTATGCGGTTGTTCCGCCGCGGTCGCATTGCGGGACCGGACGAGGGCGTCTACGCGCCTCTAACGGACGTCGGGATCGCCCGAACACTGGCAGCGCCAAACCTTGATTCAGAGGGGCTGGTCGAGCTCGCGCTCGGGTTGGCGCTGGTGGGGCGCGGCGAGGTTCAAGGACATTGGAGCTGCGGCGTCGGCGATGCGGCAAACGTGAAAACCGGCGCCTTGTCGGTGGCCCGAGGAGCGAGGTCGTCGCAGGTCTTTTTCGCGGCGAGTGCGCACGCCGCCGCCCAGATGTTCGCTGAAGGTCACGTCAGCGATGATGATGACGCGGTGGTCGTGCATAGCTTCGCGACTCCTGTCAAAGGGGCTCGCCATCCCACAAGCGCCCCTGGTCGAACGGGGCGACTACAACTGCGGGAATTGAGCGTATCGTCGATCAAGGACGGCGCCATGAGTCTCGATGATCTCCTGCAGCGCTTCAAGACGGAGGCGGCGCTTTGACCACGACGACCCCTGTTGAGCGTGTCGCCAAGGCGCTGGAGACTGCCAAGTTTCGGCGCATGCCACTGCCTTTGCAGATCGCCGGTCTGGCCTTTGACGTTCCGGCCGCATTCGTCGGCGTGCCCCCATCGCCTGATCTGGTCGTCGTGGGAGACACCACCGTCCAGTCCGCACGTGATCTCCAACGAACCGTGGAAGGCGTGGGTCGCGCGTTGGACGTGGTTCGATCGCGTCGGCCGCTCACGCTCATCGTCGTGGGCCCGAGGCCCGAGTCGAAATCGATCACTGCACTGTCTCGATATGCCCGCGTGTTGCCGGTTGGCGAGTCCGCGGACGAGGCGAGCTTGGGGAACTGGCTCGCTGTCCTCTTGCCGCTCAGTCTTCCAGAACCCGTTGAGGCGCGAGGGCTCGATAGCCTCGAACAGCTCCGGGCCGGCGCCGACCCTCTCACCCATGAACTGATCGACCTTGCGAGAGCCGGTGCGCCGGCTGTCGGTGCTCGTTTTGCCGAGCTGGTGGAGGAGCCGTTCGCTCAGACCGACGAGCCTGACATGGATGATGCGCCATGAGTATCCGCCTGTCGTCCATCCTCGTCGAAGACTTCCGCAGCATCCGCGGGCCGCAGCGTATTTCGCTCGACGCGCCCGCCGTTCTCATTCACGGACCGAACGGAACAGGAAAGACCAGCCTCCTATCCGCGATCGAGCTTGGTTTGACCGGGGCCGTGGCGTCGCTCGGCCGTTTCGATCCCGACTATTTGAAGTACCTACCGCATAAGAAGAGCAGCGGTGGAAAGTGCCGTGTAGTCCTTGAGGGCGAAGGCCTCAAGGATCCGCGAGCCGAGTTGATCGGGAACGAGACGGGAATTACGGGAACCGGCTTGCTGACGGACGGTCTGTCTCGCTTCTTCACCGAGCGGTGCTATCTGCCGCAGGCCGCACTTGGGCGCCTACTGGAGATCTACGAACACCAGGACAGCCGCCGGTCGGACTCGCCACTGACGCGCTTCGTGAAAGAACTTCTTGGGCTCGAACCTCTAGACTCCCTTATCGACGGCTTGCACGCCAGCGGCGATGTTCGCCGACTGCGGGCGCCCGCGCCGCTTTATACCGCGGCGCGTTCTGGGGCAGGGACGCTGAACACTAGGGTGACCGCTGCGCAGATGGCGGCGATGGATGCGCGCGCCGCGGTTGTTGAGGTGGAGCGCGAGCTACGAATCTTGCTTGAAGGGTTCGTCCCTCCGGAGACGCCTCTTACCGCCGACGCTTTCGCGGACGAGTTAGGTGGTGAGAGGGATGGCCTCGAATCGCGCCTTCAGGAACTGGCTCGCCGGCGCCGCGATCTTAGCGCCGCTGCAAGCCAGCTTGCGTCCGCCCTATCCGCCGACATCGGGGGGCAAGTCGAACAGGCGGAGGCGGCGGCCAGTACGGCGCGAGCAGCGTTGGAGAGGTGGCAGGCCGGTCCCGGCAAAATGCTGCACGATCTCTTCGCGGCTATCCGGACACGGTTTCCAGATCTGCCGGATGCTGCGAGTAATCCAGCCGCTACCCATGATCGTGCAGCAAAGGCGGTCAATCGAGAAGTGGAGCGGCTGCAAACCGTCGAGTTGTCCGACGCCGCCACGGTGAAGGAGTTGGGCGAGGTCGACGAGGCCATCAGACAGGGTAACGCCCGGGTGAAGAACATTGACGTCGAACTTGAACAGGACAAAGGCGCTAATCAGGAGCTCGCCCAGGCGCTGACGGCGATCTCGAATTATATCGACGACGAGAACTGCCCTGTGTGTGGTCGGGACTATCGAGAAATATCCGATACCCCGTTGGGCTCACACGTGTCTGAGGAAATTCAGCGGCTTGTTGCCGCCGCCAGCAGGGTCCAGGGGCTTGTCCGCGATCGCTCGACAACTTCAGGTGCCGTCGCCCAAGCTGAGCGGCGCCGAGGCGAACTCGCATCCCGGCAGCTGACGGTTGACCAACGGGATGCGAACAAGATCGATCTAGCTCAATTCGTGGAGTGGCGGACGAGTCTGGGCACGCTGCAGGCAACGGCAGGGGATGGAAGTTCGCTCCAGCGTCAGGCCCAGAGTGCTGCCGGCACCTTATCGACGCTCAACTCTCGGCGGTCAGGCCTGAGCGGATTGCGCGCTGAGCTTACGCGCCACGCAGACGAACTCGGCCGCCCTAGGTCGCCTGACGACACTCCGCTCCAAGTCGTCCTGTCCGATCTGACCGAATTCGTCCAGCGTGAAATTGCGGCTGCTGAGGAGCGGCTTGAGAAATTAGGGGCAATCGAGACGACGTTCGAGGTGCTGTCAGACGCCGGTCAAAATGTCGCCGACGCGGAGGCCGAATTAAGGGAGGTCACCGAGGAGCAGAGTCTTTTGACGAAGCAGCGGGAGGAGGCGGATCGCAGGATCACCGCTGTACGCGAACTCGCTGGTAGGGCTCAGGTATTGCGGACCGAAAAGGTGCGCCAGGTCTTCAATGACGAACTGAATAGCGTCTGGCGTGAGCTTTTCATCCGACTTGCGCCCGATGAGGAGTTTGTCCCAGCGTTTGCAGTGCCTGAGGCTGGGTCGGGTAAAGTCGAGGCCGTGCTAGAAACGCTCTACCGCTCTGGCGGAAAGGGTGGGAACCCGCGATCTATGTTAAGCGCGGGCAACCTCAACACCGCCGCCTTGACTCTCTTCCTGGCGCTCAACCTTTCGGCCAAGCCCTTGCTTCCATGGCTGATCATCGACGACCCGGTCCAAAGCATGGACGACGTCCACATCGTGCAGTTTGCGGCGCTCCTTCGGACTCTCAAGCATCAGGGCAGGCAGGTCTTCCTCGCAGTCCATGATCGTCAGTTGTTCGACTATCTCGCGCTCGAATTGAGCCCGGCGTTCAACGGCGACCGCCTCATCACCATAGAACTCGGCCGGACTGCGGACGGTATGACGACCGCGCCTTGGGCCTTGACGGTATTCGAGCCGGACCAGGCTGTCGCAGCGTAGGGGCAGTCGGAGTAGTCTCGAAGGGAACGGCCTGCCAAAGGTCCGGAAACGGGAGCGATCCCGCGGTCCGGAAATGGTGCTCACGCGTCGCCAGATGCGATGGGATTTTTCCTGACAGCCCGGATGGTAGGGTCTTATTGAACTGATCGTCCGAGAAGGAGGGACGATCATGATCATCAAAGCCGTTGCCGACCCAAGTGCCATGGTGAGTCTCAAGGCGATCTGCGAAGAGCTCAAGCTCGATCCGCGTCTTGCACGCGAGAAGCTGCGCATCGCTTCCCGAGAGCCGAAGAAATACCCCGAGCTCGCGAAGACCCATAAGCCGCGTGGTGCTTGGGAGTGGCCGAAAGGCTCCGAAGCCGAGAAGCAGGCGAGAGCAGCGCTAGCTGAGTGAACGCGGTAGATGTGAAGAGCGCAGGGCGGGGAGAGATCCTCGCCCTTTCTCGTGTTCAAAATTCATACGGAGGGAATTTTGAGGATTACCGGGCGAGCTCGACTCCTTCAGTCCGATACACCCCGTTTCATTCAAGCGCACGACTTTCAGCACCCCGGCGCAACCCAAGGCTCAGGGTGCGCTTGCGCAGCATCCCGTTGACGCGCCTAAGTTATTGCTCTTATTGAAAAAATGGTGCCCAGGGACGGAGTCGAACCGCCGACACTGCGATTTTCAGTCGCATGCTCTACCAACTGAGCTACCTGGGCGTAGCCGGCAACGGCGTCAAACCGTGCGGAGCGGGGCGGTTTATAGAGTCTCGCTCTCGGCATGTCCATAAGGGGCGAAGGAAAAATCAAGCTATCCCCAATTCGCGCTCGCCGTTGGCTAACCCCAATTTTTGAAACGGCTTTTTGCAACGCACGCGGAAGCAGATCGTCATGCGTAACACCCATGGATGGGGTGCGGGGCGGCTTTGCCGTGCGAAAAGCGCGGAGGAGCCGCATCAATGAAAGGTCGGTTCCGTTCGCGCAGATCGGCACGAGGACTGCTGTTAATGGCTGGCCTCGTCGGCTGAGTAGACCGCTTTTCAAGTCGGGTGCGCTTTCGCCGATGACAAGACTCAGCGCGCCTTCGGCGGCCTGGGCGCCAGCGGTATTTCTTCGCCGTCCTCATCCTCAGCGGCGTCACCGGGTATGGAATAGCTGCCGGATAGCCAGCGGTGCAGGTCGACATCGGCACAGCGGCTGGAGCAAAACGGCCGATAGCGGGTAACAGGCGGCTTGCCGCAGATGGGGCAGGGCTTTGCTCCAGCCTTGTCGATCGGCTCGTCCGTCACTTCGGATTACCCCAACGCTCATGGACCGGGAAACGCTCGCCGGCGAGCAAAGCGACCGTCTCGGCGAGCGGCAAGCCGACGACATTGGTGTAGGAGCCGACCATCTTGACCACGAAGGTGCCGGCGAGGCCTTGGATTGCGTAGCCGCCGGCCTTGCCGAGCCACTCACGCGAGGCAATGTAGGCGTCGATCTCCTCGCCTGCCAGACGCTTGAAGCGCACCCGCGTTTCCACCAGCCGCGTGCGCACCCCGCCCTTCGGCGTCATCAGCGCCACGCCGGTATAGACGCGATGCGCGCGGCCGGAGAGCAGGTGCAGGCAGTCCTCCGCCTCCTCGCCCAGATCGGGCTTTGGCAGAATGCGCCGTCCGACGCCGACCACGGTGTCGGCCGCCAGCAGAAAGGCGCCGTCATATTCGCCGGTCGCGCGACGCCTGGCATCGGCGGCGTCCAGCTTCTGGCGGGCCAGGCGCAAGGCCAGCCGGCGCGGCAACTCGGCGCGCTCGGGGGCTTCGTCGATGTCGGCCGGCAGCAGCGCGTCGGGCTCGATGCCGGCCTGGGCGAGCAGGGCCAGACGGCGCGGCGAGGCGGAGGCCAGAACCAAGGCGGGGCGGGGACTCACGCGGGAACTCCTTGTTCCGCCGGAGAATCCGACGGTCCGAACGGCCGGCACGCTACTGGAAACCCGCGTCCATGTGAACGCCCGCAAGCGCCTCTCATGGCCGGAAACGCGCACGGATACGCGTCTCCAACTCGTCGCGTACCGTGCGGTAGGCATCGAGACATTGTTCGCGATTGCCGGTGGTGAGGGTTGGATCCGGTGTCGGCCAGTATTCGACGTCGAGGGCGTTGCTGCGGGTCAACTCCAAGGCCCGGTGATGTGCATCGGGAGAAAGAGTGATGACGAGATCGAACGCAAGTCCTTCATTCTCCTCAAGTTCTTCGAGCGTCTGCGGCCGGTGACGGCTGATGTCCAGCCCGATCTCCTCAATGGCGGCGGTAACGAACGGGTCGATCTCGCCTTTGATCACCCCGGCCGAGCCGACATAGATGGAGCGTCCGAACAGGTGGCGGGTCAGTGCGGCGGCCATGGGCGAGCGCACGCTGTTCTGTCCGCACATGAACAACACCGCCTGCGGGCGCGCCTTGCTGCGTACTGGGCCAAAGGAAGGCTGCACGGTTTCCACCACCGCTCAGCCCTTCCAGTGCAAGGCGCAGACGAGGGTGAACAGCCGTCGCGCGGTGGTGAAGTCGCAGGCGACCTTATCCTTCAACCGCTCGCGCAGCAGCTCGGAACCCTCGTTGTGGAGGCCGCGGCGACCCATGTCGATCGCCTCGATCTGCGAGGGGCTCGCGCGGCGGATGGCGTCATAATAGCTTTCGCAGACAAGGAAATAGTCCTTCACCACCCGCCGCAGCGGGCTGAGAGACAGGTGATGCGAAACCACCGGCTCGCCGTCCTGGCGGGTAATGTCCAGCACCAGACGGTTGTCGGCGAGCGACACCACCAGGGCATAGGGACCGGGGTGCGGATCGCCGAGCGGCGCGAAGCTGTTCTCGTCGATCAGGTCGTAGATGGCGATGGCGCGCTCGTGCTCGATGTCGCGGGTGGAGCGACCGATCGAGGCCGGATCGAGCCGCACCGCCACCAGGCGGCGCGTATCGGCATGAGGGTCTTCGCTGTCCACCATGCCTGATATCTCAAAGGTTTAGGCGGATGGCAACCGAGCGGGCATGGGCGCCGAGGCCTTCCGCCTCGCCAATGGCGATGGCGGCCGGGCCGAGGGCGCGCAGCTGGTCGGGTCCGCATTTGAGGATGGAGGTGCGCTTCATGAAATCGAGAACGCCGAGCCCGGAGGAGAAGCGGGCGGAGCGGGCGGTGGGCAGCACGTGATTGGAGCCGCCGACATAATCGCCAATGGCTTCCGGCGTATGGGCGCCGAGGAAGATCGCCCCGGCGTGACGGATCTGCGCCGCCAGGCCCTCGTCATCGGCGCACAGGATCTCGAGATGCTCGGGGGCGACCCGGTTGGCCAGCGCCGGAGCGTCGGTGAGTGCGGTGAGATGTATGATGAGGCCGAAATCGGCCCAACTGGCGGCGGCGATGTCGCGCCGGGGCAGGGTGGCGAGCTGACGCTCGACCGCAGCCTCCACCGCGTGCGCCAGCGCCGGGCTGTCGGTGAGCAGAATCGACTGCGCGGCGGTATCGTGTTCCGCCTGCGCCAGCAGGTCGGCGGCGATCCAATCCGGGTTCTGCTCGCCATCGGCGATCACCAGCACTTCCGAAGGGCCGGCGATCATGTCGATGCCCACCGTGCCGAACACCTGCCGCTTGGCGGCGGCGACATAGGCATTGCCCGGCCCGACGATCTTGGCCACCGGAGCGATGGTCTGCGTCCCATAGGCGAGGGCGGCCACCGCCTGGGCGCCACCGACCCGGTAGACCTCATCGACACCGGCAAGGCGGGCGGCCGCCAGCACCAGAGGATTGAGCACGCCATCCGGCGCCGGCACCACCATGGCGAGGCGATCGACGCCGGCAACCTTGGCCGGCACCGCATTCATCAGCACAGAAGAGGGGTAGGCGGCGGTGCCGCCCGGCACATACAGCCCGACCGCATCCACCGGTGTCCAGCGATGGCCGAGCTCGACGCCGATGGCATCGACATAGCGGCCGCTCGAAGGCAGCTGGCGGGCGTGGTGCGAGCGGATGCGCTCATGGGCGAGGGAAAGTGCCTCCAGCGTCTTCGGATCGGCGATGGCGAGAGCGGCGTCGATCTCGTCTTCCGTGACGCGGATGCCGGCCTCGGCGAGGTCGATACGGTCGAAGCGCCGCGAATAGTCGATCAGCGCCGCGTCGCCGCGGGCTCGAACCTCGGCGATGATGTCGGCGACCGCCCGGCTCACATCCTCCGACACCTCCCGCTTGGTGCCGAGGAAGGCCTCGAAGCGTTCCGCAAAGTCGGGCGAGCGAATGTCGAGGTGGAGCGGCATGAGCAAGGTCCTGCAAGCGTGGGCCAGACAATCAACGCCCGTCCTATCGCAATCGCCCGCCGGGATGGCAATACGTGCCTTTCCCTGCCGGACGATTGTGATGCCGGACCATCTGGCTGTCGAACGCGGCCTCCCCGCATTCTGGCAGGGATTGGCTTTCGTGCTTCGATATGTGATGCACACCAGGCGGGGCATTCAACATTGCCGCCGTGGCGGGCGCCTTGCCGGGGTGTCCCGGCCTTTCCCTGATGGCCGCGGCAACCGGGCGCGAAAAGCCGGCCGGTCCATATGGCCGGCTCGGATTCGCCACCGCCCCCGTCGCGTCCCAACGGCTGGCGGTTATACCGGCCTGCGCCGCCGCCGCCGCTCATGGGCAGCCGCCGAAAATGGGCAGCCCGCTGCTCATGAGCAGGCAATGTGCCGGCTGCATGGCTCCTCCGTCGCAAACGTGGGATAAAGCCGAACGCGTGATGGCTCGGGCGTTGCCGCCGGCGCTTCGCTTCCTCTGGATCAGGAATGAACATGACCATGACCGACGCCTCGTCGACCGAGCAGGAGCTAAGCCAGATCGCCGCGGCCAACGGGGTGAGCACGGATGCGGCGCGCACGCTGTTCAACGCCATTTGCGCCGGCGGCGGCCGCATGGCGCAATTCAGCCATCCCGAACTCGGCGGCATGGGGCAGTGGTCGTTCGGCGGCATGCTGATGATCGGCGACATGTTCAACAACGGGCTCAAGGCCAAGGTCGACCGGCTGTGCCATGAACTGTCCGATCTCGCCGCCCGGCAGCCGCCGCCGGTGACGGGAGGCGGCGGCTGGTTCAGCGGCGGTTACCGCTGGTGGCCCGAGGGGCTCGGCAACCCCAGCACCACCGGCGCGCAGAACGACATGCGCTACGCCTTCTTCCCCTCCGATCGACGGCTGGTGATCAGCCAGCATGGCGAGCTCACCGTCTACGACACCGACCAGCACATGATTTCCGGCGTGTCCCAGCAGCAGGGCGGCGGCTATAATCTGAGCTTCTCCAGCCAGTTCGGGCAGGTCGATCTCGCCTCGCTCCGTCGGGTGCCGGCGATGGCGGACGAAGCGGAGCGCGTGGCCGTGCCGGCCGACCTGCCGCAGCCCGGAGCCGTTGCTGCGGCACCCGAAGCGACCGCCCTCGCGGCAGCAGATACGGCCAGCACGCCGACGATTGCCGACATCGCCGCCCCGGCGCCCCCGGCATCCTCGGAGGTCAGCGTGCCGTCCTCTGCGCTGCCCGGAGCTGCGGCGCGAACGTCTCCCGCGGAGGGCGAAGCCGCGGCATCGGCCCCGTCGCGGCCGGTGCCGCCCGCCGGCCATGACGACATCTTCGACAAGCTGGAACGGCTGGGAGAGCTACGGAAAAAGGACATCCTCACCGAAGCGGAGTTCCTCGCCAAGAAGACCGAGCTGCTGGCGCGCCTGTAAAGGCATATCGGAAGCGCCGACGCCGGATGAGGTGCCGAGACGCCGCGACGGGACCTGACGGCGGGGCGTGGCCGCCCTGTCGCATCAGGCGTCGTGGCAGGGCGTGCCCCTGGCGTCCCAGGCGGGGCCGAGATCCTCGACGCCGGCTTCGAGGCAATCCACCGTGAGCTGAAGCTGGCCGCCACCGGAGAAGGTGAAGGTGACGGTGCCGGATGGGGAATTGGTGGGCTCGAAGGTGACGAGCAGCAGGTTCAGCACGTCGCGCTTGCGCTTCAGATCGATGCCGCGCACCCGCGCCGCCAGCACATGCTCGAAACGGATGCCGGCGCGGCGGCGCACGCAGCCCGACGGCGCCTTGCCGGAGGGGCCGAGATCGAGTGGGGCGGAGCCCGCGCCCGCACCTTCCGCCAGCAGCTCCTTCTGCACCGCGGCTTCCCAGTCGAAGCGGCTCGCCAGCATGACGAAACGGCGGTCGGCAGGCTTGAAGGTCATGTCGCCGACCGTCACAACCGCATCCTGGAGATGCACCGACACGACGGCGAGATCTTCGTCGTCGAGCGCAATCAGCTTGAGGCCGCTGCCCATTTCTCGTTCTCCGTGTGGCTCACGGCGCACAGATGGCGCCGCCCCCCGCCGGCTTCAAGTGGGTAGCGGCTTCACGCGGCCAGCCCGGCGCGAGGTCGGGCTCAGCCGGCGATCCGCTCGATCTGCGCCCCGCAGGCGGAGAGCTTCTCCTCCAGCCGCTCGAAGCCGCGGTCGAGATGATAGACGCGGTGGATCATGCTCTCGCCCTCGGCCGCCAGCGCGCCGATGACCAGCGACACCGAGGCGCGCAGGTCGGTCGCCATCACCGGGGCGCCGGTGAGACGCTCCACGCCCTCGATGGTGGCGGTGTCGCCGTCGAGGTGGATCCGGGCGCCGAGCCGGGCCAGCTCCTGCACATGCATGAAGCGGTTCTCGAAGATCGTCTCGGTGATCTTCGAGGTGCCGGCGGCGCGGGTGGTGAGCGCCATCAGCTGCGCCTGCAGGTCGGTCGGGAAGCCGGGGAACGGAGCCGTCGACACCTCGACCGGCGAAATGCCGGCGCCGTTGCGCTTCACCCGAAGGCCTTCATTGGAGACGGTGAGCTCCGCCCCGGCCTGGCGCAGCGTGTCGAGCGCCGAATCGAGGAGATGAGCGCGGGCGCCGGACAGCAGCACGTCGCCGCCGGTCATCGCCACCGCCATCGCATAGGTGCCGGTCTCGATGCGGTCGGGCAGCACGGCGTGGCGGGCCCCCTTCAGCCGCGGCACGCCGAGGATGCGCACGGTGGGGCTCCCCTGGCCCTCGATGCGCCCGCCCATGGCGTTGATGCAATCGGCGAGATCGACGACCTCCGGCTCGCAGGCGGCGTTCTCCAGGAGGGTCTCGCCATCGGCCAGGCTCGCCGCCATGATCGCGGTGTGGGTGGCGCCGACCGATACTTTGGGGAACACGATGCGCGCGCCCTTCAGCCCTTTCGGCGCGCGGGCGAGGACATAGCCGGCGTCGATCTCGATCTCGGCGCCGAGCGCGCGCAGCGCGTCGAGATGGAAATCCACCGGCCTGGTGCCGATGGCGCAGCCGCCCGGCAGCGACACCTTGGCCTGCCCCATGCGGGCCAGCAGCGGGCCGATGACCCAGAAGCTCGCCCGCATGCGCGAGACGAGATCATAGGGGGCGGTGGTGTCGACGATGACGCGGGCATCGATTTCCAGCGTCTGGCCGGCATAGGCATCGTCGCCGCGGCGCTTGCCGTTCACCGTGATGTCGATGCCGTGATTGCCGAGGATGCGCTGCAGCAGCGCGACATCGGCAAGGCGCGGCACATTCTCCAGCACCAGCTTCTCATCGGTGAGCAGGCCGGCGATCATCAGCGGCAGCGCGGCGTTCTTGGCGCCGGAGATCGGGATCGACCCGTTGAGCGGGTTGCCGCCGACGATGCGGATGCGGTCCATCTATGTCGTGCTCCCTCGCCGGGCGTTGCGCGGTGCGCTCGCTGCGGCCGTGGTTCTCATGAGGGAGCGCGCGATTCACGCTGCGGCCCCCGCGTCGATCGTCAGCCATAGCGCGTGGCGGGCGGCGAGACAATTCGCCGGAGGCCGGCGTCAGTCCTCCGCCTCGCCGGCGGGGGATAGCGGGGAGGGCGCGTCCGAGCCGGCGGGGGTATCGGAGGGCGGCGCGGGCGGGCCGGCGGCATCGCGGCCGCGGGATTGTGCCTTGCGGCGCTTGAGATTTTCCCGCAGCGCGGCAGCGAGGCGCCGGGCGCGCTCCTCGGCTTCGGCATCGTCCTTGCGGCGCATCGGCATCATTCCCACGGCAACGGATCGCCGCCGTGTTTCGCATCGCCGGGGCGGCGCTGTCCAGTCGGCATCGGGGCGGGGCGCCGACGCTTGGCCCGCTGGAGGCACGGGGTGTCGTGACAGGGCCTGGAGGAGGGGTGAGGCGGCAAGCTCGGGCCGGCGCGGCGGAAGCGGGTTGGGGGCGGCGGAGTTGGGGAGGGGCGGCATATGGGGTGTGAATGACCGCATACCGGGCTTGCGCCCGGGGGCCGGCTGTGGCAAACGTCGCCCCGCTTTCGGGGAGCCACCTCCCCGATGGGCTGCGGTAGCTCAGTGGTAGAGCACTCCCTTGGTAAGGGAGAGGTCGAGAGTTCAATCCTCTCTCGCAGCACCAGTTCATCCGGAAGCAAAGTTCAAATCTTTAGAAAATCCATTTCACCGTTAGACCGGCTTTGGTTCCGCGCGAGGCGACGGACCGTGGCGTGAAAACATCCGGTGTCGGAGCAACGGTACTTCCTGCGTGGAAGCCCGCAGCGCCTGAGCCGGCATCATCGTGCATGTCGCCCTGGCACGCGGGCGGGGCGCGGGCGCGGAGGCCGCCGGTCGTCGCCGGGAAGCGGCGAGCACAAGAACGCGAGGTGAGGACCAGCTGCAAGAATCAGGCTGTATTCCCAGGGCGACCTTGCGATAATACCTCTCCAAAGCAGACCATCGGCGATGCGGCCGGTGGTCTTCGGGCGTCGAAACCGGCGTAGGCGCGCGAAGCTCGCTTTCCCGCCTCGCCGAACGGTCGCCCCGAAGGAGAAGTGGTGCGTAGGGTGCGTTATCCGGCGCGGCTGCCCGCAAGGAGTGGACAGCGTCGGTTCCTGCCGCAGCGGCGCGGCGATCATTCCGGAAAGGGGCGCGATCGTAGCCGAGTGGCGACTGCGGCTGCCCGCGCCATGCCTGACGCGAGCGATCTGCGGTTCCGCAAGGGCAGGCGGCGCGGAGGCGTCGTGCCTGCGCGGGAGAGCGCCCGGGCGGCGGGCCGACGCGCCGGAGGGCGGGCATGACCGTAGCTGACCCCGACCCGCAGCATATTTCCGGCCTTGATCCCGTGAGCGACGCCCTCGACACGTTGTTCCCATGGGAAACGCGGCATATCGAGCCGGCCGACGGCGAGCCGGTGAGCATGACATTGCTGGCCCGGCAGGTCGGCGCGATCCGCCTGATCGAGACCGAGCGTCATTACAATGGCTGGTCGCGCACCGACCACCAGCCGGGGGCGGCGCCGGAGGCGCTGGCGGTGGTCGGCTTTACCCTGGCCAAGGGACTGATGCTGGAGCCACCCGGCAGCCGACGGCTGGTGATGGCCGAGAACGAGATGCTGGTCACGCCCTACCGGCCGGGCAGCCAGATCTGGCGCGGCTTTGGCTCGTCGACGCTGTTCCTCAGCTTTCCGACCGAGCTGATCATCGACGTGCTCGCTCGCCATTTCCACCTGCCGGCCGATGGCCCGAGCTTCGAGGCGCAGCTCCTCTCGGAACGGCACCCCGGCCATGGCCTGCGGCATCTGGCGCAGCGGGTTATCGAGGATATCGGCGCCCTGCCGAAGACCACCCCGCCGCGGGTGCGCGACCTGCTGATGCGGCAATATCAGGATGTGATGACCAGCCTGCTGCTGCTGCATGTGCCGCATTCGCTGAGCGACCAGCTGCGGCGGGCCAGCCAGGGCGGGCAGCCGCAGCATGTCAATCGGGCGCTGGACTACATCCACGCCAATCTGGAGCGGCCGCTGACCCTGGAGGCCATCGCCATCGGCGCCGGCTGCAGCCCGCGCCAGTTGCAGCTGGTCTTCCGCAAGCATCTCGGCACCACGCCGATGGGCATGGCGAAGAAGCTGCGCCTCGAGGCGGCCGAGGCCCGGCTGCGCACCGGCCATTACCGCAACGTGACGGAAGCGGCGGTGGCTCTGCATTTCAGCAATCTCGGCCGCTTTGCCGCCGAGTTCCGCGCGCTGTTCGGCTACGCGCCGCACCAGGCGCGGCCATCCACGGACTAAGAGCGCCTAACAAAACCTCGTGCGGGCCCTGAAAGCGATGATGGCGGCGGCGATTGTGAGGAAAGCGCGATAGAGGTCGGCGTGGCGTT
>NZ_JAVDUX010000022.1:0-78140 GCF_031456575.1 Ancylobacter sp. 3268 | reverse complement strand
CCCGGAGGTGACGCGCAAGGGCATCGAGATGATTAGTGACATGCGTACCGACGCCCTGCACGAGGCGCTGTCCCGTGCCCCGATCGAGGACGACACACTGATGGCGCTGATGGTGCTCGCCTTCGCCGGGCAGAACGTGCGCGTCGACTCCGGCGCCAGCGGGGAGTTCCGCTGGGGGCATCGCTTCGGGCGTCATGCGGCGGGGCTGTTCGATCAGGAGGGCAAGCTCGCCTTCGACAGCGATATGCTGCGCGTCGCGGTGCGCAGTGTGCTGATCGATGTTCTCTCGTGCCGGGAGAATGCGACGAAGTCGGGCATCCTCGCCCTCGTCGCCGGCGACGTCGTCGGTGCGGATGGCTTCCTGCCCAATATGGGCACGGAGGAGTTCCTGTCCTGCCTGTCGCGTCCGGCGCTGGAGGCCGCCTGCAAGGACACGCCGGTCCTGCCGCGCCAGCGCGTCAAGGACACCCGCGCCGCGCTCGTCGAGCACTTCAGGGAGGGGCACTTCGTCCACGCCTCGGCGCTGTTCGCACCGGATGCCGTCGCCTTGAACGCCGTCAGCCCGGGTCGCGAACCCGCTGATATGATCGGCATGGCGATGGGTCGCCACCAGCACATCCAGCCCGTCCGCGTCGTTCTCGGTGCATTTCCCGGCGATGTCCCGGGCGATATCGAGCATATGGCTCGATGTGGCGTCCTCGGGGAGCCCTGTGGTGCCGAAATCGAACAGCATGTGCCGGCGCTGGCCATCGTCATAGTCGTAGCGCAGCAGGAAGCAGTCGCCGAAGCCGACCTGATAGGCAAAGACCGTCGCGCGGATCGGCTGGGGCATGTCACCCTCCCATCCGTTCAAGGTGGATCATCCCGAACTGCAGTCGGTCCGCCTGCCCGGGTCCCAGGAGCAGGCCGGCATCCATGAGATACTGTGCCCGCGCGCGCTGGCGCTCGCCATCGAAGACCGGATTGCTGATGTGGTATTTGACTTGGCCATACTGGTCGAGGATTACCACGCCCCCGCCATGGGCCGTGAGCCGATCGGTGGTCGCCATGCCCTCGGGCAGCTCGGCGCCCAGCACCGACTTGAACTCGGCCCCGAAGAGGTCCACCCGCTGGACATATTGGCAAACCGTCTCGTGTAGGGCGAGCCCGTCCGGGCCGATGCGGCTCGCCATGTCGATCGAAACCACCTCGGTGTAGGCGCGATGATTGACGCCGAGCGCTTCGCGATTCTCCCACAGAAAGCGGAAGAACTCATCGCGGTTGCGCATCATCGCCGCGAAATTGGAGCGCGCGTAGATAAGCCGGGCACAATCGGAAAAGCGCAGCCAGCAGCCTTCCTCATCGCAGCCTTTGGCCGGCGTCTTGATGCCGTAGTCGGCAAAATGGTTCCTGAGCGTGCCACGATAGTTACGGTCATCCTCGGGTACGAGCTCGCGGTCGGCGGTCAGAAGCGCGGCGAGAAACTGCCTGAAATCGATATCCGTTGGCGGGCAGTAGTCGAGCGCGCGGATCGCCATGTTGAGCAGATGCCCGGCGACCTTGACCCCTTCCTCGACCACAGCGTCGAGATTGTAGCGGTCGCCCTCGAACGTGCCGAGATTGACGATGCGCTCGCTCCAGAGCTCGATGAAACAGCGCATCATGGCTGCGACGATCACCTCGCCGCGATCATGCTCATCGTTGCTCCGGCGCAGGCGCTTGCCCTCGGTGGGCGTGACTTCGACCGAGCGCCGCAACGCACCGCGGGCGTCCTCTCCGAGACGGTTCGGCGTTAGCGCCTCGCCGACTTGGCGCGCGATCCCCAGCAGGATCGACTTACGCATCGCCTTCGGCTCCAGCTTGGCGGCATCGACCAGCCGGATTGTCCGCTCGCCCTTGACCAGCGCTCCGTCTTCACCGATGGCGGCTGCTACCACAGACTCCAGCGAAAAAATCGACAGCAGCGCCACGATATCGGCAAAGCCCTCGTGAAACGCCGATTGATCCGGCCCAGACGGCTCCGTGAAGCGCGAGCGGAGCCCGTCAAGCAAAGCGTGGGTGGTCTCATGGGCAACAATGTCGTGGCTGAGACACGTGAAGATCGGCTGTCCGTCCTCCCCATAAAAGTAGCCGAACAGTAGCGCGCGGTCCGGCTCGGAATAGAAGGCGTTGGCCTGCGCGAAAGCATGGGGGGCGATGTGGAGCTGGTGGCCGCCACTGCTCCAGCTGACCCGGCGCCCCAGGGCCCGCTCAAATGCGCCAAGTGTCCGCATGGCGATGGCGTAGCAGTTCTGTGCATGGAAATTGGGGTCACCGATCAGGCGCGTCTGGTAAGCCGGGTCCTCCGGCGTCTCGCCGGGCCCGCAACCGAAGGGATCGAGCAGCGCGCCTGCTTCGTCCTGATAGTCCTGCCGGTCGAGATAGGCGCGTTGTTCTGTGGCATTGTAATCCACCACTTTGATGCGATAGCCTGTCGGGCCCTTGGCAAGAATCTCCGCCGGCACCTTGACGCTTGTGAAGGCCATTGGGCCATCCGCGCCACCCAGCCGAAGGCCGGGATCTTTGGCAAGGATCGTCAGCTTGCGTGTCGGTGGAGGTTCCCACAGCGCCGCCCCTCTTGGCGAGTTTTCGCCTCTAACGAATACACCTAATTACTGTAGTCGATGGCAGGAAAGCCTAGCACCCTATTATCGAGGCACGCATCTCATAAAAATACAATTTAAATTGGTCTAGAAAGTCAAGGGAAATGATATTCCGCGTAGGGACTGAATCCTGCCCGCTCTTAAGTGTCGAAACACACTGCTCACGCATCATCTCTAAAAATGCCAGTCTTGGACGGCATCGCCGAGTGAATGGAGATATTTACCTCCAAAATCGAATGGCCCCCTGAGCTTCGAACAACTCTTAATCAACCTGGATAAAACAGCTTGGCGCCTACAAACATCTTTTAGTAAGACCGGGTTACTTCAACAGCCGGCGCTGTAGTAACCTTGAAATCGTGTCGCTCAGGACGCGCGGTGAGGAGTGCCGCAGAGTAGGGCGATCGGGCCACGGAATATCCGGCCGCATCGATCCATTCGACGCCACCTTCGTGGACGATCGGCCGAACGTCATAGGATCCTCGTCGTCCGTCCGTTGTCGTAAGCTGTGCGGCGCTTCCCCTTACAATCTCGTCTGCTCCTCGCTGCGCCACGAGAGATCTCTGCCACGCGAGGAACAGCTGCGGGTCAATTAGTGTCTCGGCATTGCGATCATACCCTCCTTGGGCAAGCCAGGCTTCGAACGCAGGCCGTCGAGCTGCTGCCTCTTCGCGCGTCTGAGCCAAGCCCTGCGCCAGGCCGAACGCAACGAAGGGATCGAGCGTTCCCCAACGCAGAAGCTCGCGCAACCAGAATCCGACCCAGGGCAACCCGCTGGTGGCGCGCCAAGTCTCCAAGGTCGGCGTCTGCAAGACACCGGCATTCGTTCCCCATGCCTGGGCCACCGCAGCACCTGCTGCGACCCCGAGTCTGAACTCAATATTGTCCGCAACGAACCGTTGCCAGGAACGCAAGTGTTCGGGATCGGGAGCGACTGCGCCGGGCGACAGCATCCACCAGCCCATGATCCCGCGCCAATTGGCGAGCAAGACCTGATCACCTGCGGTTGCCCGCACGCGGAAGCCGACTCCAGGTTCCGCGCGGATCCGTTCCCCGAGCCGGGCGAGCAATGCGAAGCGCTGCTCGCTCGTCCAGATACCGTACTCGACCGCCGCTTGCAGTTCCGCGATCAACTGGGGTGCCACGAGCTCGAAGCGGCGGCCAATATAGGGCGTGAAACCATATTGATAGAGCCGTCTTCGCTGTTGCGCGTCCGGATAGAGCCGCTCGACCAAGGCTCGTCCGCGTTTCACGAAGCTTCGTTCGAGCCAGGCCTCCGCGGCGGCGGCAACGCGCGCGAATGTGCGTTGCCATAGATCGCGGAGAAATGCCTCGGCTCTTGCGCCATCAACAGCTGCTGGATCGGCGCGTGCAAGTTCCTCGGTAGCCGAGAGCAGGAACCCGTCCAGTTCATCCAGGCTGTCGCCCAGCAGATCAGCGGGAGTGCGGGATGCAACACCAAGATTGGCGCCGGCATTTTCGGGCAGCGTTGCCTCCAGCCAGGCGAGAAATTGGTCTTCGTTCTGCAGCCCGAACAGCAAAGCGGCCTTTTGCCAAATTGAGCGCAGCAAGACGACGAGCGGGCTATGAAGGCCGGCGCCCGCGTCATCGGCCAGAAGTCGGCCGAGCAAATTGTTGTAGTCATCCGTTGCTCGTCGGATCTGTCGCAACTGTTCAGCGCGCTGGCTCGGCGCGGTGCTCGAAACCGCTTCCGGGAGTGTCACCAGCGTTATTCCTTCGATCGACTCGGCCGCGCCAGGTCGACCCGCGCGCCCGGCCAGGTTTCGGAACTCGGCCGTCGGCATCGGCACGACGATGGGCTGTCCGGCCTGCGCATCGAAGCTGCGCCGCTCAAGGCTTGTCACGAAGATGATGTCAAATGGCAGATTCACTCCCTCTGTCAGCGTCGCCGTGGCGAGCGTCACCGGACAGATTCTGCGATCGATAAGATCAGTCATCAGTCGGCGCAGGCGCTGGGGCATTTGGCCATGGCTCGTTGCGATGCCGCGGTCGAGCAGTCGCACCTCGAAGGACTGTGCACCACAATAGTCGATGCAGGTTGCGCGCGCCTCCTGAAGCCGTGCCAATCCATCCGCGTCGGCCGGACGCACGAATGGCGGTACATTCTGCCAGCCGGGCAGATCAAAGGCCTCTGCGTAACGTTTCATCAAGCGCTCTGGCGACTGGGCGACCGAAATCAGCACGCGCCTGTTGCCCTCGAGAAGATGAAGTGCTGTCCACAAGACATATAATTCGTTGTAGTGCGGCAGGCTGTTGCGGATGGGCGCGGCAGGAAGCGGCATGGCAGGGATGCGCAGCGGCAAGTAGACCGGCGCTTCTCGACCTCGGACATAGAGCGTCTGACCGTTCATGATGTCGAGCACGGCTTCTGGTGCGCGCCGGCGGTCGACCCGCAGACCACCGATCAACTGGCGGCTGCTGCGATAACTCAGGCCAACTGGCGCCGCATCTCCGCGGCCTTCTATCCATCGAGCAACGGGTAGCGCCGCGCCGCCCGCGACGGCAGTCAGGGCGATCCGCGCCATCTGCGGTTTGATCGCCAACAGACGCGAGACCATGGCTTCGAGCCTCATGGCTCGACTGCTATGTGCTGCGAGCGCTTCCTGCGCGTTGACGTCGCCTTCGCTGACGACCTGATGCGCCTCGTCGATGATGAGTAGCCGCAACCGCCGGACCAGCAGATGGCCGACATAGCGCATCAAGGCTTCAGCCTTCTCGACGGTCGCGATCAGTACCACCGGGCGGTCCGCGGTAAGCCAATAGTCGGTGACGCCCCAATCAGCGCCGCCATATAGCCCAGTTATGATCAAGTCGTTGCCGAGCTCGGCTGTTAGCTTTGCTTCCACCTCGTTCGCAAGGGCCCGCGAGGGCACGAGATAGAGCGCAAGCGGTGCCTCTCCAGGCCGGGCGTCGACCAAAAGCAGCTCCTTCACCAACGCCAGATTGGCAACAAGCGTCTTGCCTGAGCCTGTTGGGGTGCACAGAGCAAAGCTGTCGCTCGCGATGAGGCGCTCAAGGCCCTGGACCTGCGACGTCCACAGCACTCCCCGACCCCGCGCGAACTGCTGTCTCGCGAATCTCCACATGCGCGCTTGGAAGTTTGGCGCATTCGCTGCGAGCCGCGCGACGCGGCCGTGGATGCTGTTGGCGGCGAAACGCTTCGCGGTCGCCTCGATTAGGTTGATCAAGACCCATAGCTCGTCGCTGGAGAGGCGGGTTGCCAATCCACCCAGGCCAGACAACTTGGCAATCGCCTGTCCGAGCCGAAGTTCATTGCCCCGTCGTAGGCTATCGCCGATCAGACCGACGGCACGCACGAGCTCGACCACCACATACCAGCCGACCTTGCTCGCGACGCGCGCAGGGCCGCGCCCATCATCATCGGCTGTGCCATCGATGACATCGGGATAATCATCGGCAGGATCGTCGCTCTCGACATCCGCAGCGTCGTCTTCTGCCAAAAGGGCCGCCGAGCCCTCGCGGCCGGTGAGGCCGGCATTGTCTCTCCAAAATGTGGCGGTCCGATCGAGTAGCCGGTCGAAGTCGGTACTCAAAAAGGCGGCGAAAATCTCCGCGACGCCACCGCCATAGCCTCCCTGGCGCAGCAGGCTTGTTGCCATCGCCGGTAGGCCGGCCAATTGATAGGCGCCGGCAGCAAGCAAGCCGACCGGCACATCGCGGGTGACTGGATCCGACGACCGCGCCAGCCATTCGAGCAGCTCGGCCGCGCGACGATAGCAGTCGAGCGATTCCGGCGACCCTTCTCCATCAATCTCCCGAAGGATTCCGGCGGCGTGCAAAAGCCGCCGTGCATCCTCGAACTGCTCATGGGATTCTCTCGGGCCCCAGGCGATCGGCGGAACCTGCCAAGATGTCTGGAGGCTTCGGACGAACAGCCGTGCCTGCGCGGGTGTCAGTTCATTCTCGGTCGCTCGACTGACGCGAAGATTCATCGCCAGCGCGCGACGCTGCTCGTCGAGACGGGCCATCAGCGATTATCCCACAGTGATCGATACAGTTGCTCAATAAGCCCCACGCCACCCTCAACCACCAGCTCGATGACCTGAAGCGGCCGTCCCGCGGTATATTCTGGAGGTGGCGCCGCCACGGGCAGGTAGGTATCGCCCACGGCCCGCCGTGCCGACCGGTTGCCGGCGACGAACACCAGATCGGTTCGTGGGAGCGGGACAGCGCCGATCAGCAGCGCTCGATCGAGCGAGACGATTGCCTCTGCGAATTCTTCGCGAGCCTTTTCGCACAATAGCCGGTGCATCTGCTCAAGGCCTTGCGGTGCCGGGAATCCACGGTTCATCTCGTTCCACACGCCGTCATTGCTTCGGACCCTGGCTCCCGCGGGGCCGGTCCAACTACCCAGCATCATGTCGTTCATAGCGCTTGGGGTAAGTGCCGCGCGCCACTTGGCCTCTCCGGCAATGAATCGCACAACCTCCCGGCTGACCGGATCGATTCCGAGCGCGATAAAGTCATTGCCGTGCCGGCCCGACACCTCCCGAACTCGTGCAGGATCGCGCGCGAGATCGAAAATGTAGGCTTCAACCTCGGCGTGATAGCGGAACAGGAAGATCGGGATCGACCATTGATGGCCGCCGACGAACTGATACGCCTGCGTCATCAGGCCGGCCATCACTTCTCCGAACAACCCTTTCTTCGCTGTGGCTGGAAGACAATTGGGATATTGCGCATTGCCACCCGGTCCGTCTGCATCGGGATGCAGGTCGATACGGGCGGCACGGTGGAACACTTCTCGTGCGTCGAGGTGCGCGGATTCGAAATAGGGCCGAAGCTCTTCAACGACGGCATTGTCATTTGGGGCCATCTGCTCGAACAGCAGATGCCCGTAGCTGCCGTTGACCCGTGCGGCTCCACGAAGCCAGCGATTGAGAAGAGGCGCCGGCGGCGCGCAATTATGAAGCATTTGATCCCCGACCTCGCCAGACCACGATCTCCGCGATGGCCGATACCATGTCGCCTATCATGATACGCCATCCTGCACCACTATCTTACCGCCTGGCCGCACAGGAATACGCAGGAGTTTCCGCTGTTAGAGTCCTGTCCGACTAGAGGGCAAACAGATCGATTCCTCTATGTATATGCAAGTCGTTGTGTAGACATCGACCTGCCGTTGCTCTCGTGAGCGCATCCGCATCAGGGTTTGCCAGGAACAACCTTTACTCCGATGCGGTCCGCGAGGGAGATCAGGTCCGTATAGACGCCGGGCGTGCCGAGAACGTCGAGCGACGGTGTCACGACGACGAGCGCACCGGCCGGAAGCCGGTTGCCGAACAGGATGATCGCGAGCGCACGATCATCCTGCCTCGAAACCCAGCACAAGCCGTGGATATCAGGGCGAGCGGCATAGAATGCCTCGGCCCAAGGTCGGGTTTGCGGGTAGCGGTCCTTCTCGGTGTCGATAAGCTCGGTGCGCCGAATGCCGAATCTGCGAAGCGCCGTGGCACTCAGGTCGGCGAGGACGAGATCTTGTTGCGGCTCCAGCCGCGAATAGGTCTGACCCGTGAGCTTGCCCTTGTCGTAGGTCTTGAGGCCTGATGTGAAAGGTACATCGTGGAAAACGGTCTCCATGGCCGCGCAATCGAACGTCGTGCCGCCATAGAGCGTTGGAATTGCGGCGCCGGCGCTGTCGACGATCGGGCTGAAGCGCGCGTTGCCCTTGAGGCCCGGGTTAAACTGATCGCCGACATAGGCGTCCAGGTGCATGCGATGAATGATCTGGCCCTTGGGCCAGATCGTCGTCGAGGTCTTTGCTCCCAAGTCCGCCGGAGGAGGGGGCGTTACGTTGCCGGGGGCCTTTGTCTTTGCATGCTTCGGCTTGGCCGGCGACTTAGCCATGCGCCGCGCCTTGCAATTCATCTTCGGCCGCTGCGATCACGCGTTCAGGCTGCTCCGCCAGTAGATCCTGCGGACGCTTGCCGCCAAGGAAGCTGTTGTCGGAGGCGAACCAGTAGGCGAGCCCCCAATCGTCCTTGCTTCCGCTGAAGACCTTGAGCACGGCGGCAAGAGGCTTGAACGGGCGATAGCCAGTGTTCGGATCCAGCGCGTAGCCAGGAAAATAATCGATCCCCCGATGCCGAACCGCAAAGATGAGGCCATCCCTCTTCCACTTGTTCGGCTGGGCACTGGGATTGTTGGTGCTGAAGCCGGCCATCTCAGCGGTCTGGGCCGCTGTCAGCCAATCACCGCTCTCCAGCACAGCCTTGCGCGCCTCCGCCGTCATCCGCGCCTCGAGCAGCATATGCTGGGGCGGAGGGACCTGGGGTACCAACAGTTCGAGGATCGACTGCATCGCCTCAGTCTGGCGTCGTGCGAGAATGGCACCGACAAGCGGTGCGATGCTTTCGAACGTCTCGGCGAGCGCGCGAACGGCCGGCTCACTACCTTGCTCGAGGGTCAAAGCTATGACCTGTTTAGGCTTGCCGCCGAGATGGTCGAGACGATGCCGGACCTGCTCCGGCGTGCCGGTCATCGTCGCGAAGCCGGCGAGCGCAACAGTTGCATCGGGGGCAGTCATGGCCGCGTTCCCTTCATCGATTATTACGATTATCCATATAAAGAGATAATCGAGATAATCAAGATGGAATCGTTACCGCTGCCAGGGGACGGGCGGAAATGGGGCATCCTGCGCGTCGCGGGGGGCGTCGCAATGCTGAGATTTCTTTGCTGGCAGATAGCTGGCTCACCTGTCGCGAGTTGCGTCGTCAACCGTGAATTCTGCCGGCGACAGCCCATTAAGCTCCCGTCGCGGACGTCGCATCCATATTGCAGCCCGAGGGGGTCTGTGTAGCGGCTGTCGGCAAGGGCCTCCAATTCGCTAACAGCCCTCTGCTTGCCCTGAGGCCGCATTCCGCCCCTGAGAGGGACGCAGGTTCGAGTCCCTCCACCTCATTTGTATGTGCATTGCAGATGCCTCTCGCACGGTCCCGGACGGTGAAATAGTCGCGTGCTTGTGGAGTCCTCAGCGTTATGGCGATGTCCTCGGCCGCCTTCGGCGTCAAGGCCGAACTTCCTATTCGACCATGCCCGGTGATCTGCCGCGGCGAGACCAGCGCTGCAGCGCCCACGGCCCCACCGCTACGAAGAGGGCCAGCACCCACAGAATGAGCGAGATGTAGCTCTGGAACAGGATGCTGAGCTCACCGCCGCTGATGGCGAGTGCGTTGCGCAGGTTCACTTCCATCACCTTGCCGAGCACAAAGCCGAGGATGATCGGCGCCATGTCGAAGCCAAGCTTGCGAAGCACCCAGCCAAGGCAGCCGATACCGAGCATGAGAATGATCGATTCCACGCTGGCATGGGTCGAATAGACGCCTACCACCGAGAGCACGAGGATGCCGGGAACGAGGATCCAGTTCGGCAGCAGCAGCAGGCGCGAGAAGATGCCGACGAACGGGATGTTGAGCAGCAGCAGCAGCACGTTGCCGATATAGAGCGAGGCGATGAGGCCGCCGACGATCTCCGGGCGCTCGGCGAAGAGCTGGGGCCCCGGCTGGATGTTGTAGAGCATCAGCGCGCCGAGCATCACCGCCGTGGTGCCGCTGCCGGGCACGCCCAGCGTCAGCATCGGCACGAAAGCACCGGCCGCGCAGGAATTGTTCGCCGCTTCCGGCGATGCAAGCCCGCGCATGTCGCCCTTGCCGAAGGTGCCCTCGCTGTCCGACATCCGCTTCTCCAGCGTATAGGACACGGCGCTGGCCACCGAGGCGCCGGTGCCGGGAAGCACGCCGACGACGAAGCCGATGATCGAGCCGCGCAGGGTCGCGCCGGTCGTGAAAACGATGTCCTTCCACCGCACGAAGGTGCGACCGACCTTGCCGATGACAGCGGCGCCCATGGCGTGGCTCTCCAGCATCAGCATGGCTTCTGAGATCGAGAACAGGCCGATCACCAGCACCACGAAGTCGATGCCGTCGCCAAGCTCCGGGCTGTCGAAGGTGAAGCGATAGGCGCCCGACGTCGGGTCGAGGCCGACGGTCGCCAGCATCAGGCCGAGCACACACCCGATCAACGTCTTCACCGGCTGGCTGCCGACCATCGAGCCCAGCGTGGCGAA
This sequence comes from Ancylobacter sp. 3268, assembly GCF_031456575.1. NCBI lineage: Bacteria > Pseudomonadati > Pseudomonadota > Alphaproteobacteria > Hyphomicrobiales > Xanthobacteraceae > Ancylobacter > Ancylobacter sp. 3268. Next base: position 67,415 of record NZ_JAVDUX010000022.1, on the reverse strand, counting down.
GGCGAACACCATCAGCACGAAATATTCCGCCGGCCCGAAGCCGATGGCGAGGCTGGCGAGGAACGGTGCGAACAGCGTCAGACCGACCACGCCGATGATGCCGCCGACGAAGGAGGACAGGCCGCTGATCATCAGCGCCTCGCCCGCCCGGCCCTGACGGGCCAGCGGGTTGCCGTCCAGCGCCGTCATCACGGCGCCGGCGTCGCCGGGAACATTGAGCAGGATCGAGGAGATGCGCCCGCCATATTCCGAGCCGGAATAGATCGCCGCGAGCAGGATCATCGTGCTCTCCGGCGGCAGGCCGAGCGTGTAGGCGATCGGCAGCAGCAGCGCGATGCCGTTGATCGGGCCGATGGCCGGGAGCGCGCCGATGATCGTGCCGAGGAAGCAGCCGATAATGCCGATGAGCAGGTTCTGCCAGCTGAGCGCGACGGCGAACCCGGTCCAGAGATAATCGAAATTCATGATTGTCCTAGCCCCGGCGCGATGTGGCGAAGAGTTCGCCAACCGGCAGATAGACCTCCAGCAGGTAGCCGAAGATGACGTACCAAACCGCAGCCTGGAGGAATCCGCCGATGAGGGAGGTCTTCCACGAGGCGCCGAAGATGCGGGCGATCCCCGTCGTCATGACGAACATCGCGCCGGCGAAGCCGATCGGCTCGAACAGCAGCGCGGCGATGAGCACGAGCGCGGGAAGCGCGATGCAGCGCATCAGCACCGTGCCCTGCGGCCAAGCTTCGCCCTCGCCCGGCACGAAGAGGTAGATCAGCGACAGCAGCCCCAGGATCGCCGCGAGCATCACCGGGAACACCTGTGGCCCCAGCGGATCCGACGAGAAGGAGAATTCGATCACGCTGCCGGCGTAGCCATACAGCAGGCTGAACAGCAGCAGGATGATCGCGGCGATCCGATTGCTCAGCCTGTCCCGAGCAGCATGTCGATGGGCGTCCATGGGGCGTTTCCTGACGAGCGAACCCGAGCGGCCCCGCGCGAAGCGAGGCCGCGGGTCCTGTCTGTGGGATCAGAGGCCGGCTTCCTTGGCGAGCGTCTTGAAGCGCTGCACGTCGCCCTTCACCTTGGCGTCGAAATCGGCGCCGATGAGCGTGTAGGGGAACAGGCCGCGAGCCGCGAGCTCGGCCTTGAATTCGGGCGTCTCGACCAGCTTCTTGAAGGTGTCCACCCACGCGGCATAATCCGCGTCGCTGACCTTGGCGCCGGTGTAGTAGCCGCGCCAGATCACCCAGTCGAAATCATAGCCCTGCTCGCGGGCGGTCGGGATATTGGCGAGATCGCCGGTGAGACGCTCGGGCGACATGACGGCGAGGATGCGGACCTTGCCGGCCAGATGGTGCTTCACCATTTCCGAGGCATCGCCAGCGCCAATCTTGATGTGGCCGCCTTCCAGCGAGGTCAGCACGGCGCCGCCGCCTTCAAGCGCCACATAGCGCATCTTCTTGGGGTCCTGCCCCGCGCCCTTGGCGATGAGGGCGGCCTTCATCCAGTCCTGGCTGCCGACGGCACCGCCGCCGCCGATCGGAAACTGGCCCGGATTGGCGGCATACGCGTCCGAGAGCTCCTTAAGCGTCTTGTAGGGCGAGTCGGCGCCGACGACGATGACACCGTAATCCGCGCCCAGCGCCCCGATCCAGCGTACGGCGTTTTCGTCGTAGCTGCCGAACTTGCCCTGAGCCAGCAACAGCGCCGAACCCGTCGAAGCCGCGACGATCAGGCTGGGATCGGCGGCTCTCTTGCCCACGACGTGGTTATAGGCGATGGCACCGACACCACCTTCCATATAGGTGACGACCATCGGCGTTTCGATCAGCTTGGCGGCCAGCAGCGAGTTGGCGGCGAGGCGGCAGGTCACGTCGAAGCCGCCGCCGGGCTTGGCGCCCGCAAGGCATTCGGTCTTCTGCGGGAGCGCGAAAGCGCCGCCGGTGAGCATGGCGCTGACCACGCCGACCAAAGCGAATTTCTTGAAAATGGCGTTCATAGGCTTGTCCCTCCGGGAATTCCTTGCAGCATCGCGCCTGCGCCACGGTTCGGCGCAGATGGATAGACGTGCGGAGCTGAGCGGCAGCTGCCCTATAAGGGCGGGTTTCTGCCGGGCGTTTCTCCATCTGTTTCCGCACCGTCTGCGCAGTGCTTGAGGATGCTTTGCTAGAGGGCATTCCTGTCATACAGCTGTCTTTGCGGCAGGCGCACAGCCTCGGGAGCCCGATGAGAATTCTGCTGGTCGAAGACACGAAGGATGTCGGCGAAGCGATCGTCGGTCGCCTCAGCCGGATCGGCCACGCCGTCGACTGGGAACTGGACGGCACCGCCGGCATGGAGGTGCTGGGCGCCACGAGCTATGACCTCGTCATTCTCGACGTTATGCTGCCCGGCATGGATGGCTTCAGCATCCTCTCGCGCTTGCGGGCGCGGGGATCGACCACGCCGGTGCTGATCCTCACCGCTCGCTCGCGCGTCGAGGACCGCGTGGACGCGCTCGACATCGGGGCCGACGACTATCTGGTGAAGCCGTTCGACTTCCGCGAGCTCGAAGCCCGCGTTCGCGCGCTCATGCGCCGCAACAGCGGCGAGGCAACCAATGTGCTGCGTTGTGGCGATATCAGCATAGACCGCCTGACGCGGATGGTGCGGGTAGGCGACTGCGAGGTGCATCTCAAGCGGCGCGAGCTCACGCTGCTCGAAATCCTGTCCTCCCGACCCGGGCGCGTTTTCGGCAAGGACGAACTGCTCGACCGCATGTTCGGTCATGACGAAGCCCCGGCGCCGAATGCGGTCGAGCTTTATATCGGCCGCCTGCGCCGCAAGATCGACGGTGCGCGGGCCCAGATCGTCACCGTGCGGGGCTTCGGCTATCAGATGGTGATCGATGGACCGGCGTGAGCCTTCACTGTTCATCCGCCTGTTCGCGCTCATGTCCCTGGTGCTGGCGTTCGGCGCGGCGGTGCTGATGACCGCCGCGTGGTACTCGGCCCGCCAGGCGGCCGACCAGGCCTATGACCGGCTGCTGCTCGGCGCCGCCTATCAGATCGCGGATGCGATCCAGATCCAGGACGGCCAACCCGAGATCGAGCTTCCCGTCTCCGCCTTCGAATTGTTGGCCCTGTCGGACCGCGACCGCATCTTCTATCGCGTGCTGGATCCCGCCGGGCACACGATGACCGGCTACGAGAGACTCGACGATCCGGCTGCGGAGACCGCGACGCCGGTGAGAGCGATCGTCGAGAACGCGGAATTCGACGGCGAGAACGTACGGGTGGCGCGCGTAGTGCGGCGCTTCGACGACCCCCAGATGCGAGGCGATGCTATTGTGATCGTGGCTCAGACCATCGAGGCGCGCCGGGCTCTGGCACGCGAACTCACGCTCCGTTCCTTCATTCTCGTAGGTGCGATGGGAGCCATCGCCATTGGCGGGACGATCTTCGCGGTGCGCCGGGCGCTTGCTCCCATCGGCCGGCTGGAAACCGCGATCCGCCAGCGCGACCCGCTGGACCTCACGCTTGTCGACGTCTCCACACCGCGGGAGCTCGCGCCCTTCGTCGCCGAGATCAACGGCTTCATCAAGCGGTTGCGGGGCCGCGTCGAGCTGATGCAGCAGTTCATCGCCGATGCCGCGCACCAGCTGCGCACGCCGCTCGCCGCGCTCGAAGCTCAGACTGACCTGCTCTCGAATGACGACGTGTCTCCATCGACCGTCAAACATCTCGATCGCGTGCGGGCGCGGACGCGGCAATTGTCCCGTCTCACCAACCAGTTGCTGAGCCACGCCATGGTGGCACATCGCGAGCGGGCGGTTGCGAATTCTCAGGTCGACCTCACCGAGCTGACACGGCGGGCGCTCGACGAGGCGATACCCGATACGCTCGAGCGCGACATCCTCGTCACCCTGCACGCGCCGCCGGAACCGCTGATCGTCAGCGGCGACCCGGTCAATCTCGCGGAGGCGGTCAAGAACATCCTCGATAATGCCGTTCGTCATGGCGCGCCGGCGCGGATCACCGTGCGCCTTCTGAAGAAATCGAACCGCGCGGTGATCGAGGTGGAGGATGACGGGCCCGGTATTCCCCCTGAACAGTGGCCGCGAGTGGTCCAGCGCTTTGGTGCCCCCTCGTCGGACGGCAAGGGATCGGGACTCGGGCTTTCCATCGCGGCGGAAGTACTGGAGGCGCATGGCGGCGCCCTGTTCTTCATCGAAAAGGGCAGCTTCGGCTTCGTCGTGGTGATGTCGCTGGCGGACGAAGAACGGAAGGTCGCATGACAGGTTTTGCCACACGACTCGGCTTCGCGCTTGCGCTCATGTTTGCCGCGATCACCGGCGCGCCGGCCCAGACTATGACACGGTTTCCGGCGATCACCACGCAGGTCGACACCCTGTCGATTCACGCCGCGACGGACCTCTATGCCCTCGAACCGCTGATCCGGGACTTTCAGCAGCTCTCGCCCGGCACCATGGTCGAAATCGTCGAGTACGTGACCAACGACCTGTTCTCGACCGCTGGCGGAGCCTGTGACGATGGCGGCGCGCTCGGCGACGTCTTCCTGTCCTCATCGGTCGACCAGTTGGTGAAGCTCGCCAATGATGGCTGTGCGCAGCGTATCGAGGGCGCTGACCTTGCGCGCGCTCCGCGTTGGGCGAATTGGCGCGACGAGGTCTTCGGCTTCACTTTCGAACCGATCGTCATGGTCTATAACCGTGACGGCATGTCCGAAGCCGAGGTGCCGCGCACACATCTGGAACTCGCGGAACTGCTGCGCCGCGATGCTGATCGCTATCGCGGACGGGTCGGCACCTATGACGTGCGGCTTTCCGGCATCGGCTATCTGCTGGCGTTCAACGACGCCCGGCAGACCACAACGACCTATGGCCGCCTGCTGGAAAGCCTTGGCCGCGCGCAGGTGGTCGTTCGCTGCTGCACGTCGCAGATTCTCGACGAGGTCGCGGCCGGCCGGCTGCTGATCGGCTACAACCTGCTGGGCTCCTACGCCTATGAGCGCGTGCGGCGCGGCCAGCCGATCGGGATCGTCATGCCGGCGGACTACACGCTCGTGCTCAGCCGGGGTGCCATGGTGCCGATCCGCGCGCCGAACCCAGGTCTCGCAACCCGCTTCGTCAATTATCTGCTGTCGGAGCGTGGCCAGTCCGTGGGGCGCAGCCAGTCCTTCTTCTTCGGGCTGGACGGCTCAGCGCCAGCGGGGATCGAAGGGCCGGATGTCGTGACTTCGGGTATAGCGCGCCCGATCGTGGTGGGGCCGACGCTATTAGCGGTACAGGACGCGGCTCGCCGGAAGCGATTCCTCGAAGACTGGTCTCAATCGGTGATTCAGACCGCACCTTAGGCGTTTATGGAGATGTAGGATTAGGTCACAACGTGTTCTTGTCGTCCGCTTTTCGGTGTATTTATTTGGGCTTGAACGTCCGGCCCGGACATGTGCAGCCGTCGGAACACGAGCCGCGTGAGCGCCGCTTTCCCGGCCCACCATCCAAAAACTGCCGTTCCGCTTTCCCCCTCCAAAGCCGAACGTCCGCTATCGGACGACTATCCAATTCCTGCTCTTGGCGCTGAACTGCCGGAAGCCCTCAGCCATCTCGGAGGATTCGCCCAGGTCCCTCATTCGCCGGGGCTTGACGCTTCCGTTCGGCCGGTCTACCCGTCCACGTGCAGGCGTTTCGCGCGCCTGCCGTAGGCGTTACCGTCATCCAACGCGTCCCCGTCGAGAGGATTCCAGCTGGGAGGTCTCGATGCGAGAGACGCTGGAGATGACGGGCTGCCTGAATAGCTGAACCCGTCTCCGGCCTCTCCTTGATCGAAAACGAGAGGCACCCACCATGAAGACGACCGGCAATACCATTCTCATCACGGGCGGCACCAGCGGCATCGGCCGCGCGCTCGCAGAGGCCCTGCACGACCGCACCAACACGGTCATCGTCACGGGACGCCGGCAGGCGCTCCTGGACGAGATCACGGCGGCGCGGCCCCGCATGGTCGGGCTGCCGCTCGACCTCGACGATCCAGCCTCGCTGGCGCGGCTTGTGGCCCTTGTCAGCGAGCGTTTCCCAACCCTGAACGTGCTGGTGGCGAATGCAGGTATTTCAAGGACCGAGGACATGACCGCGCCGGGCTGGGACGGCACGAACGCCGAGGCGATCGTCGCCACCAACATCCTCGGCGTGCTGCATGTCACCGCCGCCTTCCTGCCCCTGCTGAAGCAGCGGAAGAATGCGACGATCATGGCGACGAGTTCGGCCCTCGCCTTCGTGCCGCGCGCCGACTTTCCGACCTATTGCGCGAGCAAGGCGTTTCTGCACTCCTGGCTCACCTCGCTGCGGCACCAACTGCGCACGATCCCGATCGAGGTGCTCGAACTGTCACCGCCATATGTCCAGACGGAACTGACCGGCGCGCAGCAAGCCTCCGATCCGCGGGCGATGGCGCTCAATGAATATGTGGTCCAGGTGATGGATCTGCTCGACCGGGGTGATCACTTTCGGGGCGAGCTCCTGCTGGAGCGCGACAAACCGCGGCGCTGGGCCGAGAGGGATGGTTCCTTCGACAGCGTTTTCGCGGCGCTGAACCCCGGCTGACGCATCGCTGTCAGACGGCGCCGGAACCCGTTCCGAGATTCGGCGCCATCGGGGTGGGTTCGGTCGGGCTGCACTGCTGCGTCGATGGCCACGAGACACAAGCCTCCTCAAACGCGCTCTAAGAAAACAGGATGCAGACGGGACTTCCCGTATTTATTATCTGCCCTGTCTTGGTGAGCTTTCCAGAAGGCTCGTCGACGCGAAGCTCAACGATCGTGTCTGTGAGCTCATTCGCCACGTAAAGGCGGGCTCCAGATGGATCCAATGCCATGAATCGCGGCCCGCGCCCGCCAGAGGATTCCCATCCTGCAAGTGACAACAGTCCCGTGTCTTGGTCCACGGCATAGATGGCAATACTGTCGTGGCCTCGGTTGGAGGCCCAGAGGGTGCGGCCTGAAGGCGCGATCTGGATAGCAGCTGCTCGGTTGTTTCCGACATAAGACGACGGCGTCGATGGCAGAATCTGCACCGGCTCGAGCGCACCGCGCTCGCCGTCCCATCGATATGTCGCCACAGTGGAGTCAAGCTCATTAACGACATAAGCGAAGGGTTTGGTTGGATGAAAAGCAATATGTCGCGGACCTGCCCCTTCGCGCGTTTTGATCGAAGGTGGGTTGTTTGGCAGAAGCGTTCCAGTGTCGGCGTCCAAACGATAAATGAAGATCAGGTCCAAGCCTTTGTCCGGCACGACGATGAAGCGTCGGCCGGGATCGAATGGGACATGGTGCGGGTGCGACGCGGATTGTTCCACCTTATGGGGACCGGTTGAACCCGTAAGCTCTGTCAGAGTGGTAAGAGGCCCCAGCGCTCCATCAGCTCCGATGGGCAGAACCGCCAACGTACCCGTCGCGTAGTTCGCTACTGTGAGAAACCGATTGGAATTGTCTACCGTGAGATGAACCGGGTTTTTTCCCTGCGTGGATTGCCGATTGATGAAGCTCAGTTGGCCGGTGTCCGCATCGATCTTAAAGGCGCTAACTTCACTGAAGTCGCCGTGGACAGTGTAAAGAAACTGCTTTCGCCGATCGATTGTCAGGAACGATGGATTCACGAGCTCGCGAAACAGCTGTACCTGCCGCCATTCGCCGGAACTGGAGTCAATCTCATAGACGCCAATGCCCTCCCCACGCGCGTTCCGCTCCTTGGTTGTTCGACAGCCCACATAGGCATAGCCCCTCCTTGCCTCCGTCTGCGCCGCCGCGGGCTGCGAGATGCTTCCGGCAGTAGCCGCGGCGGCAAGGCTTACGACTGTCATGAGCACGTGACGTCGATTGAGGTCCGTATTCGCAGACATTCCGTCCTCCCCGTATAAGTCAGCCATGTTCTTTACTGGAAATCGAGGTTTCTGTTCTGTAACGACGGGTCACTAGTCCAGAGGTACCTTCAAAATCTGCTCAAGCTCGGCTTTGACGGCTCTGGTTCGAGCAATAGACTCGTCAATCGCCGCAGCCGTACGTTTCGCCCCGCGTTCGCCGACGAAGAAGAAGTGGTTTCCGCCGACCGCGATCGAAAGCCGGTCGTCGAGGTCTCGCGTCAACGCGACAAGCTTCTTCCAACGCTCGTCCCCGAGCTCGCCGAGCTTGATCTTGTTGCCGGCGATATAGCGATTGATGACCGTGTTGACATTGTAGATCGTCCAGTTGGCCCGATCGGCGAGAGCGTGCCGCGCATCGGCAACGTCCTCATCCTCGAAGACGGTCACGAGCGGGTAGGCGTCGAAATTGAAGGCGCCATAATCCGTCGCCTGGGCCATGTGATCGAGTTGGAATTTTCCCTCGCGATAGACCTCTCCATAGCCTTGGAGATTGACCGACATGTCTCCGACATACTCGGTACGGAAAATCTCCTCTGGAATGATTGCTCGGCCGCCATTGTCCTTCGCATTGTCGGCCAATTGCTTCAGCCAGCCCGCGTAAAGGGCGGTGCGCGATGCATATCCGGAGGGCGCCATGTCGAGACGGGTCGTATAGGAGATCAGGCCGGGAATGCCCGGAGTGGCGGCAAACGAGATCGTCGTCTCGACGTCGAGGCCCGCGTCCCGCGCTGCGGCGTAGCTCGGTTGGACCGCCTTGCCGCCCATGCTCCACAACGCGATCACGAGCTTGTCGGAGAGGCCGTTCTGTTGGATCTTCGCGCGGGCTATCTCGATCAGTTGCTTGCCCCAGTCGCGTGCCGTGAATTCCGGGCGCTTCTCGGCGAAGGCGGGCGTATCGATGGGGTAGGAGATAGCGAGGAAGCTATATCCTTGCTGTGCCAGCCAATAATCGAGAAAATCCTCGCGGCGCGCTCCCGGATGTCCGCCATAGGCAATACGCGCCATGTGGTGCGCGCCCGGCGAAAAAACCACGAGCGGCTTGGCCGGGTCGCCCTTCCTAAAATAGGCCACGGCGGGGAAGCCCGCGGCGGTGACCGCCTCTTCGCCAGTATAAAGTCTCGGCTGCGCTCCGGCGCTCGTGGCGATGGCCATGCATGCGCCCACGATCGCCCAACGAACGATCCTCATCATCCTCCCACTCCGTGATGTTCTTTGGTCTAGGGGCTCAGAATCGGGAGCGCCAACTCAGGCCCTCCCGCGTGTCGCCGGCCGGGATGTATTCCAGCCCGACCGAACCCGGATAGCCGACACGATCGAGAGCTTCAAAGAACCGGACGAAGTCAAACGTCCCTGTCCCAGGCTCGTGTCGCCCGGGATGATCGGCAATATGGATGTGCGCGATCGTCTCGGGATGCTGCTGAACGAAGGTGATGGCGTCGATACCGGCATTCGTCGCGTGAAAGGCGTCGAACAGCATCCGCAGGTTCGGGGCGCCGACGTCGGCGATTACGCCAAGCGCCTTCGCCGGATCATCGACGAGATAGCCGGAGATCGTGGCGACCCCAATCGGCTCGACGAGCAGCATCATGCCTCGCGCGGCGGCGGCATCGCATGCGAAGCGGAGATTGGTGATGTAGCACGCCCGGGCAGCATCGAAGGCCTCAGGCTCGGATACGACGCCCGACATGACATGCACGAAGCGGCTGCCGATCTCGTGCGCGTAATCGAGTCCGTTCTCGACGCTTTGCCGGAATTCCTGCTCCCTGCCGGGCAGGCAACCGATGCCTTTTTCTCCGCGCGCGGGATCGCCGGCCGGCAGCGCCATCTGGACGAATGACAGGCCATGCTGGTCGCACAGCTCGCGCACGCGGCTGGCAGCCAGCCCATAGGGGCCCGGATGCTCGACCTCTCGGAAGCCGGCCGCCGCAGCAGCCGCGAAGCGCCCCTCGAGAGGATGCTCGGTGAACATGTAACCAAGATGAGCGCTGTATCTGCGTGCTGTCACCGGACCATCCTCAATTGGCGAATGGAGATCGACATCCGCTCTCGTCGGCAAGACGCCCGAGACCGTTCATCGTGTCGGCCGGGAGGAGGATGCCGTGCGCCCGGTGCATCGCATCGTTCCGTGCTTCAAGTTCGCCGGGATAGACGATCTCGTCATACCCCTTTGCCAGCGGTACGGCTTTCAGTTCGGCGATCAACTGCTCCATGCGCTCGCCGAAGGCCTCCAACGACTGGAACGCCGCGATGTTGAGCGCGATGATGAAATGGCCGGTGCCGCCGCGCTTTTCCGCCTGATACGGGCCAGTGACGGCGGTGCCGAACGCACTGCCGCTGAGCACGCCGGAGAGCATGTCCATCATCACCGCGATGGCATAGCCCTTGTGCTCGGCCATCGGCAGGGTCACGCCTGCGAGCGCCTCCTCGGGGTCCGTTGTGGGTTCGCCCGCCGCGTTGATGGCCCACCCTTGCGGGATCGCCAGCTTCTTCTGGCGGGCGAGGTAGATCTTGCCGCGGGCCACCCCGGTATTGGCGATGTCGAGCACCATCGGGGCGTGCTGGCCAGCAGGGGCGGCCCAGGACCAGGGATTGGTGCCGACCGTCTTCACGCGTCCGCCCCACGGCGCCATGGCCGGGCTGGCATTGGTCGACAGGAAACCGACGCAGCCCTCTCGTGCCGCCTCCAGCGTGAAGTACATCGCCGTGCCGAAGTGATTTGAGTTGCGCAGGGCAACGGCGCCGACGCCGTGAAGTCTGGCGCGCCGGATCGCATCCTTCATGCCGAAAGCCGTGACGACCTGACCCATGGCGTCCCGGCCGTCGACGACGGCGACCGCGCCGGCATCGACGACAAGCTCCGGCCGGGCGTCGGTCTTCACCACCCCCGATTTCAGCCGCGCCACATACCATGGCAGCCGCATCACGCCGTGGGACTGGTGGCCCCAGAGATCAGCTTGAACCAAGGTGTCAGCGCAGAGTTCGGCGTCCGCCCGGTTCAGGCCGGCCGCCCCGTAGATCGCCGTCGAGAAGTCGAGAAGCTCGGCGGCCTTGATGGTGTGGGAATTGGGCATGGCAGGTCTCAAGCCGTGATGTGTTTCGCCCGGCGCCGGCGCAGCAGCACGGGCACGACGACGAGGAGAAGGGCGGTCAGCAGCAATCCCAGCGAGATCGGATGGGTGACGAAGACCGAGAGGTCGCCCTGGCTGATCGCCAGCGCCCGGCGGAACTGCTGCTCCGCCATCGGGCCGAGGATCAGGCCGACGATGCAGGGCGCGACGGGAATGTCGAGCACGCGCATGCCGAAGCCGATCAGCCCGATGACCCAGAGGATCACGAGGTCGACCAGATTGTTGTTGAGCGTGTAGGCGCCCATGGTCGCGAAGATCAGGATGCCGGCATAGAGCCAGGGACGCGGGATCGCGAGCAGTTTCACCCACACGCCGGCCATGGGCAGGTTGAGCACCAGCAGCAGGACGTTGCCGATATAGAGGCTGGCGATCAGGCCCCAGACGAGGCTTGAGTTGTTTTCGAACAGCAGGGGGCCGGGCTGAAGGCCATATTGCTGGAAGGCGGCGAGCATGATGGCGGCGGTGGCCGAGGTCGGCAGGCCGAGCGACAGCAGCGGCGCCAGCACGCCGGCGGCCGAAGCGTTGTTGGCCGCCTCGGGGCCGGCGACGGCCTCGATCGCGCCGTGGCCGAACTCTTCCGGGTGCTTGGAGAGCCGCTTTTCGGTCAGATAGGACAGGAAGGTCGGAATCTCGCTGCCGCCGGCAGGCAATGCCCCGATGGGAAAGCCGATCAGCGTGCCGCGCAGCCATGGCTTCCACGAGCGTGCCCAGTCCTCCCGGCTCATCCATTTGGAGCCCTTGAGATCGTACAACTCCTCAGGCTCGTAACGATGCCGCGCGGCGTTGTAGAGCGTCTCGCCGACCGCGAAGAGGCCGACCGCCACCACGACCACGTCAATGCCATCGAGCAGTTCGGGCACGCCGAGCGCGAAGCGCGCCTGCCCGGTTTGCAGGTCGATGCCCACGAGGCCGAGCGCGAGCCCGAAGAACAGGCTGGCGAGCCCACGCGGCAGGGAGTCGCCCAGCACCGCGGTGACGGTCGTCAACGCCAGCACCATGAGGGCGAAATATTCCGCGGGTCCGAAAGCGAGCGCGACGCGTACCATCAGCGGGGCGACGAAAGTCAGCGCGACCGTCGCGATGGTGCCGGCGACGAAGGACCCGATCGCCGCGGTCGCCAGCGCCTGCGCGCCGCGCCCCTTGCGCGCCATGGCATGGCCGTCGAGCGCCGTGACGATGGACGCGCTTTCGCCGGGCGTGTTCAGCAGGATCGAGGTGGTCGATCCGCCATACATCGCCCCGTAGAAAATGCCGGCGAACATGATGAAGGCGCTGGTGGGATCGAGATTGTAGGTGACGGGCAGCAGCAGCGCGACGGTAAGCGCCGGACCGATGCCGGGCAGGACGCCGATCGCGGTGCCGAGCGTCACGCCGATCGCCGACCACATGAGGTTGTAAGGCGTAAGCGCCACGGAGAAGCCGTGGAGCAGGGCGCTGAGCGTATCCATGATGATCTACTTCCGAATGGCGTCGAGCAGCGGCTCGAAAAGCGAGCCAATAGGAAGCTCAAGATCGAGACCCAGGTCGAACACCAGAAGGGTGAGCGCCGTCAGCGCCACTCCGATCAGGATGTTCGCGAGATAGCGGCGGCTGCCGAAGGCGCGCGCCGTCATGACGAACAGCAGCGTGCCCGCAACGATCCAGCCGAGCGTTTCCAGCAACACGATCTGCAGCAGCAGGCCGCTCGCCACCAGCGAGAAGGCGGGCCAGTCGATCTCGATGCCTTCGGCGTCGACCGGTCCGGTGGTGACGGCCTCAAGCTGGAGCCAGAGGCCGACCAGGATCAGTCCCGCGGCGATCAGGCCGGGGAACAGGCGGGGGCCAACCGTCGTCGCGGCCCCCACCACGGGCATCGTCCAGGTTTCAAAGGCGATGAAGACGCCGAGCGCCAGTACCGCCAGGCCGAAGGCGACTTCACCAAGCCGCAGGCCCTTGTCCGTCGTCATCGCCTGCACTCCTTGATCGGACTACTGGGTGAGGCCGACGTCTTTGAGCGCCGTCGCCACGCGGACCTGCTCCTGCTTCAGGAAGCTCGCGAACTCGGCGGGCGGAAGGTAGGTGTCGACCCAGCCGCGCTTCTGCAGTACCGCCTTCCATTCCTCGGTCTTGACCATCGCAGCGATCATCTCGGCGAGCGACTTCTTCTCCTCCTCCGAGGTGGACGCATGAACCGCGAGGCCGCGCCAGTTCATGATGGCGAGATCGACCCCGCCTTCCTTCAGCGTGGGGACATTGACGCCCGGCGTGCGCTCGCCTGACGAGATCGCGAGGGCGCGGAGCTTGCCCGCCTCGATCTGGCTGCGGAACTCCTCGAAACCGCTGATGCCCACGGTGGCATGGCCGCCAAGCGTGGAGGCGAGCACTTCGCCGCCGCCGGCATGGACAACGTAGTTGACCTTGGTCGGGTCGACACCCACGGCCTTGGCGATCAGGCCCACCATCACATGGTCTATGCCGCCGATGGAACCGCCCGCCCACGACACCGCCTGCGGATTGGCCTTCAGCTTGGCGACGAGATCCGCAAGCGTCTTGATGTCCGAACTTTCGGGAACAACGATGACGTTGGCTTCGCTCATCAGGCGCGCAAGCGGCACCACCTGATCGAGATTCACCGCCGACTTGGTGGTGATGATGCCGCCGACCAGCGCGAAGCCGAACACCAGAATGCTCGGCGCGCGCTTGCGGCTGGTGATGAACTGCGACAGGCCGACCGTGCCGCCGCCGCCGGCGACGTTCTGGACCTGAACGCCGGAGGCCAGCTTCTTCTCCTGAAGCACGGCCTGAATGCTGCGCGCGAGCTGGTCGTAGCCGCTGCCGGGGGCGCTGGGCGCGAGCAGCTCGAGCCCTTTCACCTCATCGGCGAGAAGTGGCGGCATGCCGATGGTCAGCGTCGAGACGGCGGCAGCGGTGAGAAAAGTGAACTGGCGGCGATCGAGAATGGTCATTGTTCCCTCCCAGGGAATATGTATTTGTTCAGATTGGCGTTTTGTTAGTTGGGAGGCCGGTTGGACCGGCCTCTTTCAGCGCGCCTATTTGGCGTCGTGTTCCGCGTCGATGGCGCGGGTATCGCCGGTCGCGGCGATGGTGCGGGTCGCGTCCACGGATGCGTAGGTCCAGAAGATCTTCATCGGCTCGGTTGCCGAGGCGTTGCGGAAATTGTGCGGCACGTTGGCCGCGATCCAGGTAGTCTCCTGCGGACCGAGATGGTGCTCGACGCCGTCGAGCGTGGCGATGGCATGGCCTTCCAGCACCATCACGCTCTCTTCGCAGTTGTGGGTGTGGATCGGGATCGAGGCGCCGCCTTCGAAAGCGGTGATGCCGTTGATCAGGCTGGTCGAGCCGATGCGGCGTGTGACGAGCGGCACGGTGCGTGCGCCGCCGCCGCGCTCGCGGGGCTTGATCTCGGAGGGACGCAGCACCGCGCCGGTCGGATGAGCATCGGTCATTTCAGGCTGCCTTCACGGGACCGACCCAGAGGGTCTTGAGGTTCACAAATTCGCGGATGCCGTACGAGCCGAGCTCCCGGCCATAGCCGGACCGCTTGATGCCGCCGAAGGGCAGGCGGGGATCGGACGCGACCATGCCGTTGATGAAGACGGCGCCGGCGTCGATGCGTCGCGCAAGACGTTGCGCCTTCTCGACATCGCCGGTCCAGAGCGCCGCGCCGAGGCCGAACTCGGTGTCGTTGGCGAGGCGGATCGCTTCGTCCGGTCCGTCGACGCGGATGATGGCGGCGACCGGGCCGAAGGTTTCCTCACGGAAAGCCGCCATCTCCGGCGTGACATTGTCGAGGACGGTGGCCGGATAATAGAAGCCGGGACCCTCGACGATCTGGCCGCCCATCCTGAGGGTGGCGCCGGCGGTGACGCTGCGCTCGACCTGATCGTGAAGCGTGGCGCGCAGATTGGCGCGCGCCATCGGGCCGATGGACACGCCCTGCTGCAGCGGATCGCCCATCCTGAGCGCCGCGGCATGGCGGCAGAGCGCCTCGACGAAGCTGTCCGCCACCGCCTTGTCGACGATGAAGCGCTTGGCGTTCACGCAGCTCTGCCCGACATTCACATAACGCGCCTTCACCGCCATGGCGGCGGCGGCCTCGACGTCGGCGTCGGCGAGCACGATGAAGGGATCGGAGCCGCCGAGTTCCAGCACCTGCTTCTTCAAAGCCTTGCCGGCCTGCGCCGCGACGATCGCGCCGACTTCGGTCGAGCCGGTCAAGGTGACGGCGGCGATGCGGTCATCCGCGATGAGGCCCGCGACGGATCCCGGCTCGATGAGCAGCGTACGGAACAAACCCTTGGGGCAACCCGCCTCGCGCATGACCTCTTCGATGGCCAGCGCGCAGCGCGGCACATTATTGGCATGCTTGAGGATGGCGCCGTTTCCCGCCGCCAGCGCCGGCGCCGCGAAACGGAAGAACTGCCAGAACGGGTAGTTCCACGGCATGATCGCCAGCACGACGCCGAGCGGGTCGAACACGACGGCGCTGTGAGAGGCGGACGAGGCGATGATCTCATCGGCGAGGAAGACCGGCGCTTCATCGGCGTAGAAGTCGCAGTTCCACGCGCACTTCTCGATCTCGCCTTCCGCCTCGACCAGCGGCTTGCCCATCTCCTCGGTGATCATCCGGGAATAGGTGGACTTGTTTGCCCGCAGCACGCTCGCCATGCGTCGCAACAGACCGACGCGTTCGAGAATGGGCACCTGCCGCCATGCCGCCTGTGCGGTCGCGGCGCCGGCCAGCGCGTCTTCCACGTCCTGCGCGGTGTGGAGCGGATAGCGCGCCAGCTCAGTGCCATCGGCGGGGTTGATCGATACGAGCATTTTGGAACCGTCAGTTTGAGCGTTGGAACTCAGGCGGCCTGTCCAGCGGCCGACGAGCGCGCAATGGCCGCGCAGACGGCATCGGTGAAGGCTTCCGTGGAAAGCGCGCCGCCAAGATCGGCGGTACGCGTCGCCGGATTGGTCAGGACTTTGCCGACCGCCTGTTCGAAGGCCGCCGCAGCGTCGATCAGCGCCGTGTCGCCATCGCGGCGCCCGCGCCAGTCCAGCAGCATGGCTGCGGAGAGCATGAGCGAGGTCGGGTTGGCGATGCCGCGGCCGGCAATGTCCGGCGCCGATCCGTGCTGCGCCTGCGCCACGCAGATGCCGTCGCCGACGCTGATCGAGCCGCCAAGGCCGAGGCTGCCGCAAAGCTCCGAGGCCTCATCCGACAGGATGTCGCCGAACATGTTGGTGGTGACGATGAGGTCGAAGCGGTCCGGCGTGCGGATGAGGTGAGCGGCGGTGGCGTCGACGATCAGTTCTTCGAGCGCGACGTCCGGATAGTCCGCCGCGACCTTGCGTACTTCCCGCAGGAACAGGCCGTCGGAAAGCTTCAATACGTTCGCCTTGTGAACCGCCGTGACTTTCTTCCGCCGCCCACGGGCCAGCTCGAACGCGGCGCGGGCGACCTGCCCGGAAGCGCGTGCGGTGATCTTGCGCACCGAGAGCGCCATGTTCTCGTCCGGCATGAACTCGCCGGTGCCGGCCACCATGTTGCGGTCGGAGTAGAACCCCTCGGTATTCTCGCGCACGATGATGAGGTCCATCGGCCGCCGAAGAATGCTGAGATCGCTGAGGGAGCGGCAGGGGCGGATATTCGCGAACAGCTCGAAGCGGGTGCGCAGTTCGCCGGAAGGGTTTATGCCGCCTTCCTGCCGCGACGGGTACTCGTAGTGCGAGACCGGGCCGAGAAGGACACCGTCAGCCGCGCGGACACCTTCCAGTACAGCTTCCGGCAGCGTCGTGCCCTGCTCGCGCAGCGACTTCAGGCCGATGTCGGCCTCAGTCCAGCGGATGTCGATACTGCAACAATCGTTCAGCACATTGAGCGCGCGAAGTGTCGCGGCCGTGATCTCCGGGCCGATTCCATCACCCGGCAAAACGAGCAGCTGCACGGTCATTCCTCCCAAACGGAATGGTTTTTTATGTTGTTGAAATACCCAATAGAGCCAAGTTTGGTACTTTGCAAGCCACAAATACCAAATTGGATTTGTGTCGCCGACGGTCTGTGTCAAAAGGAACTTCGAGGGATTCCATGCCGATGCAGATCACGCCTCTGACCCAGCAACTGGCGGCACAGATCGCCGAGCACATTCGCGCCGAGCGTCTGGAAGAGGGCTCGCAGCTCACCGAGCGCGGGCTGGGAGAGTTGTTCAAGGTCTCGCGCTCGCCGGTGCGGGCCGCGCTCAAATTGCTGGAGAAGTCGGGGATCGTGCGCCCCGGCGAGCGCGGTGGCTTCGTGATCGCCCGGCTCGACGCGGAGACCTTCCGCAATCTCGATCACGTTCCAAACTATGACGACGACCAGATCTATCTCGATATCGCGGACGACCGCGTCTCAGGCCGGTTGCCCGACCGCGTGACAGAGAATGAACTGCTGCGGCGCTACAAGCTCACGCGGGCGCGTCTGACCCACATTCTGCGCCGCATGGCGAATGAGGGATGGATCGAGCGGCTTCCCGGCCATGGCTGGGAATTCCTTCCGGTGCTGACCTCGCTCCAAGCCTATGAGGACAGCTACCGATTCCGGCTACTGATCGAGCCGGCGGCCATCCTTGAGCCGCGATTCCTTCTCAACCGCCCGATACTGGAGCATTGCCGCGACCAGCAGCGATGGCTGGTCGACGGCGCGATCTATGAAGTGTCGGACGCCCGACTGTTCGAGCTCAATAGCGGGCTGCACGAAGCCATTGTCGAATGCAGCCGCAACAGTTTCTTCATCGACGCGCTCAAGCGGATCGACCGGCTCCGCCGCCTCATCGATTATCGGCAGATGCTCGATCGTGACAGCGCACGCGGTCGATGCCAGGAGCATCTCATGCTGATCGACCTGCTGCTGGCCGGCAAGCGAGAGGAGGCGGCGGCGTTTATGAAGCAGCATCTCGAAGAGCTCAGCACGCTGAAGGTGCGTGCCCGCAATACGCGTCCGAACTCGGAAAAGCGCATGGCGGTACGAAGCGGGTCGATCTCGTCCTAGGCCGATCAGCAGTAAGCGCCGTGATCTGACCCCAAAAACTGGAGCCACCGTTCCGCTCTCGGTCCCGCTGCGGACGTCATAGCGTCCGCTGTCCTCTTGTCAGAGTCCAGGTTCAGGTCATCACGTCGCCTCGTCACCTTCACTCGATTGGTCCTGCGTACGGGCGCAGGAGCGCACGCTGCGAGGTGAGGTGCCGTATCGCCTGCGAAAACTCCGCTCGAAGGTGCTGAGGTCGTTGAAGCCCCATCGAAACGCCACCTCTGTGATGCTGCGCGGGGAAAGCGTCGTCAACTCGCCATAGCACCGCTCAAGCCGCCGGTCGCGGATCCAGTTCCAGAACGTCTGTCCCGTTTCTTGGAATACGCGATGCAGCGTTCGAACTGACATGCCGGCTTCCGCGGCAACCTTGGCCGGGGTGAGCTCGGGATCGTCGAGCGACAGGGTGGCGATCGCTTTCAGATTCTCCAGCGTCCGGCCCCGGCCTCCATCCGCGAAGGGCTCGTCCGCTGCGGTTCCAAGCTGGACGATCAATTCGGCCAGGCTGCGTTGCAGAGCGACGCCATCGGCCATGGACAGGTGCGGATGTGAACGGAAGACAGCCTGGATGAGCGAAACCACGCAGGCGCCTATGCCGGACGCACCCGTAAAAACGCGATCGAGCGCGACAACCCGGCCGGCGGCCAGCGCCTCGACCAGCATCCATGGAACGTGAATGCCGATGGTTTTGCTGCCGGGCGAGGACGCGTGGTATTCGAGAAGCTCTTCCGAACGCAGAAAAACGAGATCTCCGGGGCCGACCGCGTGGTGATACTCGTCACTGACGATGGTGAGATGCCCCTCGACGATATATTCCAGGGAGTGCCCTGCTTTCCCGCACTTCTGATGTATTGAATAGCGGTGAAGCGGCGAATTGCATTGGTGGACGGAACAGCTCAGTCGGCCAAGTTCGAAGGCCATCGAGTAGGCGTCCAGAAGTTCAGCCTCCTTGATGTCGGCGATGACGTGTCGGTTCGGGGTGATCAAACTGTAGTAGGCGCCGAGTGCGGCGGCGTATTGTGATCAACGCCCGCTTTCCGGCATGCCTTGGGTGGTAAAGTCGAGCATTCGTGCGCCGCTGCAGAAGTGGAAGACCTAAGCATTCCATAGTGCCTTCCCTCTAACAACCCGAAGTCCGGCCTGCGGCGATCGTGGCACCGAACGCCGCAAACGGTGTCGCGCATTGCGGAGATCCTGGTGCGCCTCACACGCTAGGGTGCTTGCGAAGCAATGATCGCCGAACGCGGCCGGCTCCGAACCTCCGCGCCCGAACGGTTCGGAGGCATCGAGGCCGGCGGGCTGCCCGCATGCAGGAATTTGCCATGATGATTGGGACCGCAAGCCATCCAGCCAGCGCCTTCGTGGCACCGCGTGATCGTGTCGCCCGGATCAATGAGCGGGAGATCAACGTCTTCCGGCAGCGGACCCGCGCGTCGAACGCGCTGCGGGAACGCGCGCTTTCGGTCATGCCGACTGCGGTGCCAAGTTCATGGATGGCAGGCTACTATTCGCACCCCCAGCTGTTTGCCGATCACGGCGTCGGCGCCAGCTTCTTCGACGCTGATGGCAATCGCTATGTCGACATGAACGTCTCGGACCTGTCGATGACGGTGGGTTTTGGCGTACCGGAGATCGAGGAGGCACTCGCCCGCCAGTATCGCAAAGGCGCTCATTTCCTGCTGCCGACCGAAGACGCAATCGCCGTTGCTGAGCTGCTGTCGGCATTGACCGGCCCGCCGGCGTGGCAGTTCACCGTTTCCGCCTCAGGCGCCAATACCGACATCATGCGCATAGCCCGTCACATGACCGGCCGCCGCAAGCTGCTGGTCTTCGAAGGCAAATATCACGGCCATCTCGAGGAAACGCTCGTCTTGGCTCAGGACGGCGTCAACATCCCGGAATATCAGGGCCTGTCGGGACGGCGCGCCGAGGACACGATCATTCTGCCGTTCAACGATCTGGACGCCGTCCGGCGCGTGCTGGTGGAACGTGAGGTCGCGCTGGCGCTCACGGAGCCGGCGATGACGAACTGTACGCTGGTGATGCCGGATCCGGGCTATCTCGAAGGCTTGCGCCGGCTCACACGCGAGACGGGCACGATGCTGTGCATCGACGAAGCCCACACCTTCTCCTTCGCCTATGGCGGCCTCACCCGGGAGTGGCAGCTCGAAAGCGACTTCATGACTTTGGGCAAGGGGTTCGGTTCCGGCGTTGCCTTTGCGGGCTATGGCATGACACGCGACGTGGCGGATCATGTCGAGCGGCATCTCGACATCCTCCATCGCCGATCCGGCATCGGGCTCGGAGGCACGCTCTATGGTAGCGCTCTGGCCATGGCGGTCGCGCGCGTCATGCTGGAGCGCGTGCTCACGGTCTCCGCCCATGACCGGATATCGACGCTCGGAGCGCGCATGGCGGACGGGATCGACGCCATCTGCCGCGACCTAGGCTTACCATGCAGGGCGTTTCGCCTCGGGCCGCGGTCCGGGCTCTGCCTGTCACCGGATCTACCGCGCAACGACATCCAGGCGCGCGCCTCGATGGATCTCGACATGCTCGATGCGCGACGGGTTTTCATGGCCAACCGGGGATACTGGGACTGTATCGTCAGCGCCGGCCCACAGGCCTCCTTTGCTCATACGGCCGAGAACATCGACGGTTACGTCGCGGTGATGGCGGAGTTCATGCACGAACTCGTCCGTGGCGAACAGACGTCGCGCGAAGCCAACAGGACCAGCAACTGAGCCGGGCACGTCAGGCTCGTTTCGGCTTCTCGCCGATGTGCTTTTGGTCGAACGCCTCTCGCGCCGCTCGAAAGCCGTCCACGTTCTCGACGATCCATGTCCAGAGCGGGACCATTCGGACCAGGAGTTCCAGCCCGGTCTCGGACAGCGCATATTCGACGTGCGGGACGGCCTCTTCAAAGTCGTGGCGGATCACCAGCCCGTCACGCTCCAGGTGACGAAGCGTTCGCGTCAGCATTCGTTGCGTGACGCCATGCATCCGCCGCCCGATCTCTGCGTGTCGCAGCTGGCCATAGACGCCAAGCGTGTGAATGACGCCGAGCGACCAGCGATTGCCGGCATGCGCCAGCACCTCGCGCCGCACCCCGTCGTCGTCATCCCTGAGGCCGTCGCAGACGGTCTGGGAATATTTCAGGACGTCGTCCCGGCTTAGCGATCTGACTGCGGTATCACCCATGTACCCTTCTTTCGCACTCGTCGATGAGTTGCCAGATGAACCCGGCAACCAATTGAGCGAGTCAGACTATGAACGATGCCGTCTCCACCGTGAAATCACGGAACATCCTCGTACTGGGCGCCGGCGAGCTCGGGATGCCGGTCCTGCGCAATCTCGCGCGTCGGGCCAACGGCATCGACGGGGCCAAGATCAGCGTCCTGTTGCGCCAAAGCGCCATTATGTCCGGTGACCCCGCCAAGCAGCGCGACGTCTCCGAAATTCGCACGGCGGGTATAGAGATCGTTCTCGGAGATCTCGTCAGCGACTCGATCGACGATCTGGCCGCTCTGTTCTCACGCTACGACACGGTGATCGGCTGCGCGGGCTATGCGGCGGGTATCGACACGCCGATGAAGCTCGCCAGGGCGGCGCTGCAATCCGGCATCCCGCGCTACTTCCCGTGGCAGTTCGGCGTCGATTTCGAAGCGATCGGCCGCGGTGGTCCGCAGGACATCTTCGATGCGCAGCTCGATGTCCGCGAACTGCTGCGTTCGCAGGACGAGACCGAGTGGGTCGTCATCTCCACCGGCATGTTCATGAGCTATCTGTTCGAACCGGAGTTTGGCGTCGTCGATTTGGAGAACAGCGAGGTCAACGCGCTCGGCAGCCTCGACAACGCCGTGACGCTGACCACGCCCGACGACATCGGTATGCTGACCGCCGAAATCGTGTTTTTCGAGCCGACGATTCGCAACGAGATCGTCTTCCTCGCCGGCGACACCGTCACCTATGGCGAAGTCGCGGACAAGCTGGAGGCGGCACTGGGGCGCCGCTTCAAGCGGTCGGTGTGGAGCGTACCCTTTCTGATGGACGAGTTGGCGAGCGATCCAAAGAACATGATGCGCAAGTATCGTGCCGCCTTCGCGATCGGTCGCGGTATGTCTTGGCCGAAGGCGGGCACGTTCAACGAGCGCCGGGGCATCCCGGTGACCGACGTCGCGGCTCTGATCGATGCCGATCTGCGAGCCGGCTAGCGCAGCGATTAGTCCTCGAGCGGGGGCCATGGTGAGCCGCTCGAAGTGGCACCGATGCACGAGGGGCGAAGCGATGCGTTCAAACGTCCGTTTGTTGTTCTCGCGCCAAGTTCCGCTTCTCTAATCGGGCAGTTGGGTCAAGCTCGGATTGAACTTCTGTGCCGGGGTCTCGTTCACGCGGGTCACGCTTCTCTTCGCAGTCTGGTGGCTTCTTCTGTCGAGCGAAGCCGCTGCACGCATGCATCGGATTGGGTCTGGAGAGCCTCGCTTTTGGACGCGCTTGAGGGCGCAGCAGAACTTTGCGGCTTCATCCATCCCGTCGTCCGCGTGGGACGATCCCGGCCAGGATCGGTGAGAGCTGTGGTCAGTTCATGCTGCAGCCTCCGATCCCAAGCGGAAGTCGGTACCATCGGCCCACATGCGATGGAGCACGACAGCGATCTTGCGCGCGACCGCCACAATGGCGCGCCGACGACCCTTCGTCTTCATCAGCCCCACACCCCAAGCCTTCAGACGCGACCAAGTGATCGAGCGCATCAGCATGGCGTTCGCGGCCGCGTAGAGCGTCGCCCGGACGTCGGCGTCACCGGCATGCGAGATCCGGCCTGGGTTGTCCGTCTCGCCAGACTGGAAGCGTCGAGGCGTCAGCCCGAAGTGAGCCCCGACCGTCCTCGAACTCTTGAAGCGGGCAGGATCGTCCACGGCGGCCTTGAAGCTGAGGGCGGTGATCTCGCCGACGCCCGGCACGGTCATGAAGCGCCGGCAGATCGCGTCTTCGCGGGCGGCCCGCTTCACCCGCCGATCGAGCTCGATGAAAGTCTCGAACAGCATCGCTCGCGCCTCCAACATCGGGAGAAGCGCATGGCTGAGCGCAGGATCGGACTCGATCGTCTCGCGTACTGCGGCGTCGAAAGCCCCTCGGGAGAGCCGCAGAGGCAGGACGACGCCAAAGATCCGCAACAGGCCGCGGATCTCGTTCTCGAGGTCGATGCACTTGCGCTGCATCACCTTGCGGCTGGTCAGCAGCGCTCGCATGTGGTGGCTCTCGACGCTCTTCACATGCACCCGGCTGTACCATCCTGACCTGAGGATCTGGGCGATGCCGCGGGCGTCATGCTTGTCCGTCTTGTTACGCATGGCTGAAAGCGCCGCCGCGACCTGACGCGCCTCCATGCAGACGACATCGTAGCCAGCCTCGACCAGCCCGTAGGTGATCGGCTGCGTCAGCGCCCCGGCCTCAAACCCGACCTGGTGGATCGGCTGACCAAAACCCGCGAGGCAAGGAAGAACATTGGGCGCATCGGAGCGCACCGAGCGCTCGAAGCAAATCTTCCCGTCATGGTCGATGATACAGACCGCCACCGAGCGCAGCGATACATCCAGCGCAGCGTAGAACATAACGTCTCCCTTCGTCTCGAACCTGTCGAGACACTACTGGGAGCTTGCCCCCTCACGGGTCCGCCCGATTACGCATGCTATTGGCGCACATTGGCATGAATTCACTCACGTAACTTTCCGGAAATTATGAGCAGAAAAGGAGCTCGGCGTCACGCACGGCGCGGTCAGCCGGCAGATCAGGCTGCTGGAGGAATGGCTCGGTCCACCGGCCCTGTTCCGGCGCCTGAGCCACGGGGTTGTCCTAACGGCGGAGGGGCGCGCGCTGCTCGCTGAAATCCAGCCCGCGCTTGAGCGCATCGCCGAGGCGGCTGCGTTGCACGGTCGCAAAGCCAGCGGCACCGTGGTGCTCAGGGTCAACGCGCTCGCCACCTTCAGCCTGCGCTGGCTGGTGCCGAAACTCGGCCTGCTACGGGAGGCCCATCCCGAAATCGAGATCGAGCTGACGACCGGCAACGAGCCGGTGGATGGGCTGGCCGATGACTACGACCTGATCATCCGCGGCGGACCGGACGCCTTCCACGGCTTCGAGGCGCGTCTGCTGCTGCCGGAAAGGCGGCTCCCCGCCTGCAGCCCCGCGCTATTGCGACGCCAGCCGCTCAACGAGGTGGAGGACCTCGCGCGCCACACGCTTCTGCATGTCGCCAGCATGCCGCGGCTCTGGCGCGACTGGCTGGCGAAGGCCGGGCATGGCTCGCTTGAGCCGACGGCCACGCTGACGCTGGACCACTTCTACCTCTCGATCCAGGCCGCCGTGGACGGCCTCGGCGTGGTGATGGCGCCGTCCGCCCTGATCGAGGACGACCTACGCGCGGGTCGGCTGATGACACCCTTTCCGCACATCTCGCTACCCTCGCGCAGCTATTTCGCCTATACGCCACTCGATTCGCCGCTGCGCGCCGCCAGCGAGCGAGTATGCACGTGGATCGAAGGCTTCGACGGTGCGTCGTGAGCTGGCACGTTGGAACGACACTCACCTGCGACAAAGATGGCCACGCGTGCACATCGACTGCCGACCCATGAAAGTGCTCCACGTGGATCACCACTGGCGAGCGTTGTCTCGTCAGCATGTCGGAGCTTACCTGAAAGCTGGGTAGGCTTAACAGGTATCGCGACGTCCATTCCTCTCTCGGGGACAGGTGGTGCCGGCACAAGGCCGAGCGCGGTCGAAGCCAGCGCCGATCTTGGAGTTACTCCGGGCACCGTAAGTCATTTCCGGTCCGCATATCATGCCATCGCGTCCACCAGATGGTCCGCCACCGTCGAGATGAACGCGCGAAGACGCTTAAGACCCCGTAGGTCCCGGTGGTATCCCATCCAGATGTCTCGCGCCGGCGGCGGCGTCGGCAGGTCCAGTCTGCGGATGCCCGGGATTTGATTGCCGACCACGCGGGGCAGCACGGCGATGCCGATGCCTTGCCTGCACATGCGCCCCTGAACGTTGCGGTTGTTTGATCGCAGGACCGGTCTCGCGTTGGGGAAACTCTCGATGAGCCAAGCGATGTCAGGGAAATGGCCTGTGGATGTTTCATGTGTGATCAGCCGGAAACCGGTCCCGTCGCCAAATTTGGGATCAACTGCCTCCTCGGCGATGTAGACGCCGTATTCGAGCCTGAAGAGCCGCCGCTGAACGACATCGGCAGTGTCGAACGGAACGATACGAAAAGCGACGTCGGCCTCCCGTTGGGCAAGGCTGACCCGGCGCGTGCCGGTCAGGATCTCGACGTCGACATTGGGGTAGGCTTTCGAGAAATCCGCCAGGATAGGAGGCAGGACATAGGCTCCGAACCAGTCCGCCGATGAAATTCGCAGACTGCCTTTGAGATTCTGCTCCTGCCCCGCAAGCCGGCGTTCCATGGCTAGCGCGCCTTCTTCCATCTGCTCGGCCAGCGCGATGATCCCGTGGCCCTCCTCGGTCAGGACAAGACCGTCCGCCGTGCGCTGGAAGAGCGTGTGACCGATTGCCTGCTCAAATGCACGAAGGCGCCTGCCGACGGTCGGATGGCTTGTCCGAAGAGAACGAGCCGCGCTGCCGAGCGTGCCGGATCGCGCAACAGCGAGGAAGATCCTGACGTCACTCCATTCCATCGCGAACCCCGCACAAAACTGAACGACGAGAATACATTTCTGTCGCTTAAAGAACAAATCTAAGCACCTAGATTCCCGCTGTCGTCTAGGGCGCGTCCTTCAGGGGATTGCGCCACCCTCATGAGGGACGGCTTGGCGTCGTCTGCAAGCAAACCGGAGAAGAAGCAATGAAAACCTGGCTCATCACAGGCTGCTCAAGCGGCTTCGGCCGGCGGCTCGCACTCGCTGCAGCACAGCGCGGCGACCGGGTTATAGCGACCGCCCGCAATGTCAGAACGATCGAGAAGATGGCCGAGCCTTTCGGCGGCCGCATGATCACTTTGCCACTCGACGTGACCGATGCGGCGGCAGCTCAGGCAGTGGTCGCGAAGGCGGTCGAGACTTTTGGCGGCTTTGACGTGCTCGTGAACAATGCCGGCTACGCACTGTTCGGCGCGATCGAGGAAGGCACGCCCGAAGAATATCGGCCGATGTTCGAGGTGAACGTCTTCGGTCTGGTCGAAACAACCAGAGCCGCGCTACCCGTCCTGCGACGTTCGGGCGGAACGATCGTCAACATGTCGTCCGGTGCGGGTATCGAGGGCCGTGGCGGCGGGGGCTATTACCACGCCGCCAAGTTTGCCGTGGAAGGGATTTCCGAAGCGCTCGCCGGCGAGCTGAAGCCGTTCGGCATTCGCGTGCTGATCGTCGAACCCGGGCCTTTTCGCACCGATTTCCTTGGTCGATCGATCATGATGGCGGCCAACGAGATGCCGGAATATGCCGCGACGTCGCGCAGGCATTATCGTGAAACGAACGACGGCAATCAGGCGGGCGATCCCGACAAGGCGATCGCGGTGATCCTGCAGGCGATCGACGCCGAGGATGCCCCGCTGCACCTGCCGCTTGGCCCGGCAGCGCACGCGATCGCCGAACGGAAGCTGGCTGCCTTCCGCAGCGACATCGACGCCTGGCGCGACATCACGATCGCCACCGATTTCGACCAGCCCTGAGCGCTGTCCACGCGCTCTATCTGACGCCAACATCTGACTGGAAAGCGATCATGATCGCGACTTTGAACGGGTTTACCCAGCAGCTAGTGCCGGTGAATGGCATCAAGATCAACGCCGTCACCGGAGGCTCAGGTCCGCCGATCCTCTTGCTCCACGGCTGGCCGGAAACATGGTGGGAATGGCACCATGTGATGCCGCTGCTGGCCGAGCATTTCAGCGTGGTGGCTATCGATCTGCGCGGCGCAGGTTTTTCCGACTGCCCGCAGGGCGGTTATGACAAGGCGACGATGGCGCGCGACGCGCACGAAGTCATGGTTGCGCTCGGGCATGGACGCTATGCCGTGTGCGGACACGACATCGGCGGCATGGTGGCGTTGCCCCAGGCGGCACTTTATCGAGATGCTGTCACGCATCTTGCTGTCCTCGACGTTCCACTTCCTGGCTGGACGCAATGGGAGTCGACGACAGCAAGGATCTGGCACTTCAGTTTTCATATGAACCGGGACCTACCCGAGCGCCTGATCCATGGCCGTGAATATGACTATGTTTCGGCCTTCATGGCTGAGCGGTTCTACGATCACAGCACTTTCAATCCGGCGGACATCGCGGTCTACGCGAAAGCGATGGCACTTCCCGGCCGCACCCGTGGCGGCATGGAATGGTATCGAGCCCTCGCGGCCGACCACGCCGCCGCGCTCGAGTATAAGAAGCAACCTCTCAAGATACCCGTGCTTGGCATGGGTGGCGACCAGCGCTTCGGTGCGCAGATGATACCGATGCTCAAGGAGTTTGCCACCAACGTGACGGGCGGCTCGATTGCGCTGTGCAGCCACTATGTCGCTGACGAGCGGCCGAATGAACTCGCAGCCACTCTGATCGATTTCCTCAAGGCCAATTGAAACTCTGCGCCCGCGCCGTCGTGGGCCGGGCGGATCACGAGCTTGCGGGCGAGTTGCGCCCGCACCCGTAGCGTTCGATCAATCAAACAAGAAAGGAAGACTATCATGACCGCACCTATCATTCGCGGCGTCAATCATATCGGCATCACGGTGCCCGACATCGAAGCGGCAAAATCGTTCCTAGTGGAAGCTTTCGGCGGCCAGGTGATCTATCAGTCCTTCGGACCGCAGGACCCTCCGCGACAGGGGCCCGAATTCGAGCAGGCCACCGGCGCTTTTCTCGGAACGGTCGTCCGCGCGCAGGCCATGGTCAAAATTGGAACCGGGCCTGACATCGAGCTCTTTGAAATGCACGGACCCGAACAAGCGCAGCCCGTTCGAGCGAGCGACTTCGGCATTACGCACTTCGGTGTCTACACCGACGACATCGACGCATCGGTAGAGCGCTTCGAAAAGGCCGGAGGTACCGCTCTTACCGCACCGCGCGCTATTCCCTACGCAACCGAAAAAGGTCCTGGAAACAAAGTCTGCTATTGCCGCATGCCATGGGGCACGACGATGGAATTCATCAGCACGCCGGACCGCATGGCTTATCATGACCAGACGGATCTGCGCAGGTGGCAGGACGAGGACTGAGCAGGACAAAAACGCCGGCTGCCGCTATTGGTATTAGTACCGAAACAGCGCGACTATTATCTGAAACAATTGCTGACTATCGGTAGAAGGACGCGCTGCACAAGCGCGAGGCCCGAAACCGGCGGTTCCTCCAACTCGCAGAAGTTCCGTTTCGCCATGTCCGACGGACCGTTTCGGGAAGGTGCAATCGGGAACCGGTTCTGGGAAGGCGGCTCAACCCAGAGGGTCGGAAGGGCGAGCGAGCCTAGCGGCCCTGCTGAACCTTCCCAATCGTCAAGGCGTGAGGAGGGTTGCGTTCACGGCTTTGCCGCCCGATCACGGCTTCTTAATCGGCCTGAAGAAGTTTATCGGGTTGTTGTCGGGGTCGCGGAACAGCATCGACCGGTTGCCCCAGGGCATATCTTTGGGCTGCTGCAGCCAGTCCGTCACGAAGGGATCGATCCGCGCGCGCTCGGCATCGACGTCATCAACTTCGAACTCGAGGATCGCGGATTTATTCGCGCCTGCGGACCATTCCCCGCCATGCATGAAGCTGGCGGCCTTGCTGCTGGCAATTGCGAGGATGGCACCCCCCGGATGCAGCTCGACATAGCTGTCATCGCCCCTGCGCTGTACGCCCAGGATGTTTTCGTAGAAGCTCGCGAGGCTTGGGACATCCTCGGTAACGAGGCGCGCGTAGGCAAATTTCACGAGTGAGACCTTTCAGGCTTGCGGTTTACCTTCAGATATAGGTACAGAACGATGCCGTACCTGTAGAACGATACCGTATCGTTCTGTACTCGTCAATGGAGGTCCGTATGGTTCAAATCTTGGACAAAAGGGTGGAGCGCTCTAAGGCGTCGGTGTTGGCCGAAACCTATCGGCAGTTAACGCAGAGTGGACTGAGCGGCGTCAGCATCGACGAAGTGTCGCGCGCCTCGGGGGTGTCAAAAACAACGATCTATCGACATTGGCCCTCGCGCTCTGCGCTGCTGATCGACGCCTGTTCCAGGCTTGGCGGCGCGTATCCGCCACCCGACACGGGTGCTGTGCGAGCGGATCTCCAAGTGCTGCTGACAAATCTCGCTAAGCAACTTCAGATTGCCGCATGGGCCTCGGTCTATCCGTCTATAATTGATGCCGCGGAACGCGATCCGGAAATCGCTGCCATGCAGTGCGGCTTGCATGAGACGTTTATGGCGCCGTTCCACCTCGTCGTCGAAAGGGCAAAGGATAGGGGCGAGGTCGAACGCGACCGCTCCGCGGCCGACCTTATCGCGGCGGCGGTGGGCCCGCTCTTCTATCGCCGCTGGTTTTCCAAAGAGCCTATCAATGCCGACTTTGTGGATGCGATTATCGACACTGCTATCTGAGCAGTTGTTTGCGCGTTAAGCCCGACGCCTTGCTTCACCACTCCGACCCGGGCAGCCAATATACGAGCGAGAAGTTCCAGAAGTTGGTGGCCGAGAATGGCGTCACTTGTTCGAGGAGCCGGTCCGGCAATGTCTGGGACAATGCGGCCATGGAGATCTTCTTCTCGTCGCTCAAAACCCAACGGATCGGGGGCAAGGTCTACCGCACGCGCAATGAGGCACGGTCCGACGTGTTCGACCACATCGAGAGGTTCTACAACGCAGTCCGCGGAGCGACATCATGTTAGAGGAGGGGCCGGCTCACTCCTCATTGTCGCTCAAATAGGCGGGCGATCGAATGAAGAGGGAATGACGCAATGCGCCTCGTCGCAATTGAAGAGCATATGCTCCCGCAAATGGTGAAAGAGGCCTGGAGCGCAGCCCAGCCGCCACATGATCCGGTCTCCGCCTTTGCCGATGGCGGCGATAATGCGCCCCGCCTTGCGGATCTCGGCAAAGGGCGATTGGCGCTCATGGATGAGCAGGGCGTCGACGTTCAAGTGCTTTCGCTAACGACGCCGGGCCTTCACAATCTTGCACCGGGCTTGGCGGTGGACATGGCGCGGCGTGTCAATGACCTCATTGCCGAGACTTGCAGCCGGTACCCCAACCGCTTCCAAGGGTTTGCGGCCCTCCCGACCCCGGACCCTCACATGGCCCCGGAAGAGTTGGAGCGCGCCGTACTGCAGTTGGGCCTCAAGGGCGCATTGCTCTGCGGACGCACCCGCGAGCGCCACCTCGATCATCCCGCTTTGCGGCCAATGCTCTTTAAGGCCGTCGAGCTCGGCGTCCCTCTCTTTATCCACCCGCAAACCCCGCTCGCGGCGGTTCGCGAGGCCAATTATTCCGGAATCAGCGAGCAGGCTGACCTCGCGCTCTCGGCCTTCGGCCTTGGCTGGCATTATGAGGCGGGCCTGCAATGGGTGAGGCTGGCAGCGGCCGGGGTGTTTGACGAACTGCCGAGTCTCCAGATCATTCTAGGCCACTGGGGCGAAGTCGTGCTGTTCTACTTGGAGCGGATGTCGCCAGTGTTCGAACGGACATTGAGGCTCAACCGCACCCTCTCGGACTATGCACGCAATAATCTCTACCTCACCGGCAGCGGCATGTGGAGCGAGGCCTACTTGCTTCGATGCCTCGAAATCGTTGGCCCCGATCGCCTGCTCTTTTCCACCGACTTTCCCTATCAGTACCGCCCTGGCGGCGCGGCGCGGCGCTTCCTCATCGACGCGCCGCTTAACGAGCATGCGAAGCGAGGCTTCGCGCATGGCAATTGGGAACGGCTCACCGGGCAGGGCGCGTAGCGGTGCGCGGCGAGCCGCTTCCTGTCACCCATTGCAGCCGTACGGCAAAAACGGCGTGCGAATTGCGCGGCATATCGTCTGGATATTGCCGGCCCAGCCTGACAAGGCCAACTCATAAATGACCCAATCGCTCGAACCCTCACTCACCGCGACGAGTTTCTCAAAGTCGATATCCGCGTCGGCACTGTGGTTGATGTTGCCGACCCACCCGAGCTTCAACCGGCGTACAAGCTGAGCTCCGACTTCGGTCCGAACTGGAGCGCGAGTATGTCCGTCGTGGCTGGGTGAGTTCATCCAGGAACGGCAGTCACAACCCACCCACGAAAGGTGAAGGGTGCGTAGAATAAGGCAACCTCGCCGAAGCCCACATCGCGTAGCAACGCCTCTTCTTCACCAAATGCGACAAGCGGAAGGCGGTCGATCATCAGCCGGGCTGTAGCGGCGGAAAGCTCCCCATTAAAGTGGTGATCTTCGACAACGGCGTGCTCGGACTTCGTCGCGCTGGAGATGAAGGCGGCCGGCTTCCTCGGGCTCGACACTGACCTCGAGAATCCCGATTTCGCGGCAATGGCCCGGGCCATGGGGTTTCTGAGCGTGCGCGTGGACGATCCCGGCAATCTGCCCGTCGCCGTCACGCAGGTGTTGGCTCATGACGGGCCGGCCGTGCTCGACGTCGTCACCCGCCAAGCAGGAACTCTCCATGCCGCCGACCATTGGCCTCGAGTAGGCCAAGGGTTTCGGCCTCTGGATGATCCGTGCGGTGATGAGCGGTCGCGGTGACGAGGTGCTCGACCTCGCCAAGCAGGAACTTTCTGCCGCGCTGACGGGCGCGGAGGGGGGCGAAGCGGGACGTCCGCCTCTGCCGCCTGCACGTTCTCCATCTGGCCGGGATCTCCCGAACATCGGGCCGGTACGGTCGGGATCGCGGCCGTGTCTCGGGCGAGGGGCGCCCAGGTGATGAGCCAACGTCGCGTCGGCCATCGGCAAGCCCGAGCGGGCGGCTCGCAGTGCCCGAGGCCGGTGGATGCGCACCACCTGCCCCAGTGCGCGGGCGACGCAGCCGCCGAATGGATAGCCGGCTTCCTGGTCGCGCCGCAGCTCCTTCCCGGTGAAGGGCCGTTCGACCAGCGCGTCGAGGCTGGCGGCCTCGGGCGCATCGGCGCCAAATCATCGTGGCGGCTCTCATCATGTCTGCTTGGGAAACCACCACCAACTTCCGACTTGTGTCGCGGTTGAAGCGTCAGCCTCCCACATAGGCGGCGAGTTCGTCGGAGGTTCCTTCCGGGAATGCATCTTTAAGGTACCCAAGAAATGCCGATACCCGAGCGCTGAGCAGCCGCCGTGTCGGATAGAGAGCCCAGAGCGCAGTCTCCCCTCCCTCCACATCGCCCCAATGTATGAGCCTGCCGGCGGCGATGTCCCCACGGACCACGGAAAGCGGCAGCCGCGCCGCGCCTACGCCCATGCGCACCGCATCGCGCAACATCATGTTGGACGACATGGCAAGCACAGGCAGAACGGCAAGCTCGACGGCCCCGGTGGGCGTCACCACCTTCCACGGGTCGGCCTGGCCGATGGTCCCCCGCACCACTACGGGGACAGCAGTCCCGTCCGCCGGCCAAGTCACGCCGGGTGCAGCGACGACGACCTGCCGATCACGCAGGAAGGCCCGTCCGACAAGGCTGGCATCAGGCTGCGGATTGACGCGGATGACCAGATCATAAGCCTCCTCAATCATATCGACAGCCCGATCCTCGACGATGATCTCGACCTGAACCTCCGGGTATTTCAGCACGAAGCCGGCCGCAAGCTTGCCCAATGCCGCTTGCGCGAACAGCAACGGCGCGCTGATCCGAAGCCTGCCGCGGGGGCTGCGTCCGCCTGAAGCGATCGCTGCCGCCGTCTCGTCTAGCTCCGTGAGCAACTGGCCCGTTCTTTCGAACAGGGCCCGCCCTTCCTCGGTGAGTTTCAACGTTCGCGCCCCCCGCTCGAACAGCCGCAGATTGAGCCTCGCTTCCAATTCGGCCACGCGGCGCGACAGCGTCGCCTTAGGGCGACCGGTTGCACGCGCGGCCTTTCCGAACCCCCCGTGGCGGGCAACCAGATTGAAATCGGCCAGCGTGAGAAGATCCACGTGTTCCACCAGCGAGACAGTGTGTCCAGATATAGCGGCTATCGAGAAGAAAGTGGATCACTAAATTGGCGTCTATCGACTTGACCCAAACAGGAGTGACCCCCATGACCATCCTCGTTACCGGTGCGACCGGCCGTGTCGGCCGCCATGTCGTCCACCAGCTCGTGCAACGCGGCGCGACGGTTCGTGTCCTTACCCGCGACGCATCCAAGGCCAATGTCCCGGCCGGCGTCGAAGTCGCGCAGGGCGACCTGCTCGACATCGATGCGCTGCGGAGCGCCTTTGACGGTGTGCGCACGCTGTTCTTGCTCAACGCCGTCACCGGCGACGAATTTACCCAAGCGCTCATCACGCTGAACATCGCCCGCGAAGCCGGCGTCGAGCGGGTGGTCTATCTGTCGGTGTTCGACGCCGATCGCGCGGTGAACGTGCCGCATTTCGCGGTGAAGTTCGGCGCCGAGCGCATGCTCGGGCAGATGGGCTTCAGCGCCACGATCCTGCGCCCATCCTACTTCATCGACAATGAGGTCATGATCAAGGACGTCGTCTTCGATCACGGGGTCTATCCTATGCCGATCGGCGGCAAGGGCGTCGCGATGGTCGACGCCCGCGACATCGCCGAGGTCGCCGCGATCGAACTGATCCGTCGCGACCAAGCTGCGGGCAGACTGCCGGTCGACACCATAGATCTGGTCGGTCCCGACACTCTGACGGGTCAGGGCATCGCGGCAATCTGGTCCGAAGTCCTTGGCCGTCCCATCGTCTATGGCGGCGACGACCCCAGCGGCTTCGAGCAGAACATGGCGCAGTTCATGCCCAAATGGACGGCCTACGAGATGCGCCTGATGGCCGAGCGCTATGTTAGCGACGGCATGATCCCGAACGCCGGCGATGTCGAGCGTCTGACCAGCCTGCTCGGTCGCCCGCTCCATTCGTACCGGGACTTCGCCGCCGAACTCGCGCGCGGGGCCTGAGGCGGCGCAATCCCGCGATTCCAAGGAAAACCGTCATGATCTATTCGACCGCAACCGTGCCGGTGAACCCCACCGGCGAAACCAAGCTGACCTGCGAACAGGTTTGGAAGGGCCTGGAGCTGAAGGCCCGTGATGCCCGGCTGTTCTTGCCCGCAGGCCTCTGCACCCGCTGCGATGTGACCGAGGAAAGCGCGACCCATTTCGTGCGCGAAGCGACCATCGCCGGCGCGGATCTGCGCGAGATCATCACGCTCGAGCCCCGGCGCAAGGTGACCTTCTTGCAAGCCACCGGCCCGCGAGAAGGCGCCATCGTCAACGAACTGTTCGAGGACGAGGGCGGCGAGCTCCACCTCAGGTTCTATTGCTACCTCGGGCTACGAGACAAGCAGCCGAATGGACCCGAGGAGCAGGCCGAACAGGCGCGGTTCGACAGCGACACGGGCTACAAGGCCGCATTGCTGTCGACGCTCAAGCGCACCCGCGAATTGCTGGCCGAAGGTCGGCTCTGACCCTCAATATCACAAATGCAAGGAGACGAACCATGAGCGATGTCTGGTCGCCCATTAGGATCGGCAGCTTGAAGCTGCCGCATCGCCTCGCCATGGCGCCGATGACCCGTAGCCGGGCCAAACCCGACGGCACCCCAGGTGATCTTGCGCCCGAATATTACGCCCAGCGCGCCACGATGGGCCTCCTCATCACCGAGGGCACGCAGCCGTCCGATGACGGGCAAGGCTATCTCGCCACACCCGGCATCTACACCGAGGCGCACGTCGCCGGTTGGCGCAAGGTGACCGATGCAGTCCACGCCGCAGGTGGCCGCCTGTTCATCCAGCTCATGCATGTCGGCCGACGGTCACATCCGGACAACACGCCACATCATCGCCAGCCGGTCGCGCCCTCGGCCATCGCTCCCGGCGAGGGCATGTTCACGATGAACGGCATGCAGCCCATCCCGGAACCGCGCGAACTGACGACTGACGAGGTCAAGCAGACTGTGGCCGACTTCGCCACCGCGGCGAGACGTGCCATTGAAGCCGGCGCGGACGGGGTGGAAGTGCATGGCGCGAATGGCTATCTGGTCCACCAGTTCCTTGCGCCGGACGCCAATCACCGCACCGACGACTATGGCGGTTCGATCAAAAACCGCGCGCGTTTCGCGATTGACGTCGTGCAAGCCATCGCTGACGCCATCGGCCCGGAGAGGACCGCACTCCGCCTTTCCCCCGGCATCTCCACGGGCGGCATCTCGGAAGGCCGGGGCAATGACGATCTCTATCGCCATCTGGCGGCCGAGTTCGCCGGAATGGGCCTCTCCTATCTCCATGTCCTCTATGTCCGCCAGGACCCGCTGCTGGAGGAGCTTCGTAGGAAATTCGGCGGCGTGCTGGTTCTCAACCGCCCCGGTCGCAAACGCGAACAGGTGGGCGCGGATCTCGCGACGGGACTTGCCGACATCGAGGCTCTCGGTGTCATGGCGCTCGCCAATCCAGATCTCGTGCATCGCCTCAAGACGAACGGGCCGCTCAACGAGGTCCGTCCAGCACTCTTTTACGCAGGCGGCGGCGCGGAGGGCTATACTGACTACCCGGCACTTGTCGCGGGTTGAGGTGGCGGCGGGGCGTTTCCTCCAAGGACGCGAAACGCCAGCTCAGAAGCCGGCAGTCGGCCCACTCGCCGAGACGAACCGCGACGTCGATAACCCTGCTCGACGATGTCGAGGTAATGATCATCTAAGCGGATGTGGACGATGACCTTCGGATGAAGCCGGCATCATGGTTCCTGCGTTTGCACATGTCCTGATCTCCTCGTCAATGGAAACCAGCTGACGTCAAAGCGTAGCACCCGTCATTGTCCGATTACTGGGGAGTAGCTCAGCAGCGCCAGCAGCGATTATAGCGACAGCGTCAGCGATGCTTTCCCGCGTTGTCATAGCGTAGCGTGGCCGCTTCGACCTTGTCGCCATTGGCCGCGGCCCATGAACACAGTGCTTCGAAAGGCTCCCGCAGCGAATGGCCGAGCGGCGTGATCGCATATTCCACGCCAATCGGCTGCGTCGGCAATACGGTTCTCGTCACAAGGCCGTTCCGCTCAAGCCTCTTCAAAGCGTCGGCCAGGGCCTTGTGCGTGATCCCGTCGAGACGCCGCTTGATCTCGTTGAAGCGCGAGGGTTTTGGACAGATCACCGTCAGTATCAGAATTGTCCATTTGTCGGCGATCTTGTCCAGCACCGGACGAACCCGCGCCATCTCGCCAAGGGCGCAACGAGAGAGTGCTTCGAGGTCGGTATACTCGTCCATATCTAGGCTACTTCAGGTGCGTAATTGATATCAGATATCCACTGTATATCATCCCGAGACCATCAATGGAAAGGATCTACGATGGCTCGAATGAGTGACAAGGTTGCGCTGGTGGTCGGCGGCGCCAAGGGCATAGGCTTGGCAATTGCCGAGCGGCTGTCCGCCGAAGGGGCGAAGGTGTTCCTCACCAGTCGTAGAAGTGACGATGCCGACAAGGCGGCGAAGGCTATCGGTGACGACGCGGTCGGCATTGCCGCCGATGCCAGTGTCCCCGAAGATATGGTGGAGGCTGTCAAAAAAGTGCGCAAAGCATCCGGCCGTATTGACGCGCTGGTATTGAATGCAGGCCTCTCGGAGCCAGCGCAAATAGCCGAAATAACGCCGGACCACTTCGACCGCCACTTCGGCGTCAACGTCCGCGGGATGGTTTTCAGTCTGCAGGCGGCTCTCCCCGCAATGACAGGAGGTGGGTCGGTCGTCCTCGTCGGATCCATTGCCGATAACGCGGGTTATTCTTCGTACGGAACCTATGCCGCCACCAAATCAGCGGTCCGTTCCTATGCCCGCACCTGGACGGCAGAGCTTGCGCCCAAAGGTATACGCGTCAACGTCGTCGCGCCCGGTCCAACCGATACGGAAATGATGGCTGCGGTGCCGGAGGACATGCGTGCGGCGCTTGTCGCTCCGATCCCGATGGGACGAATGGCGCGACCTTCAGAAGTGGCTGCCGCCGCCTTGTTCTTGTTGAGCGATGACGCGAGCTACATCGCCGGTGCCGAATTGTGCGTCGATGGTGGCCTGCGGCAGATCTAAGGTTACGTCAAAACGCTGTACCCGCCCTGCGCAGATCGGGTACAGCAAAACGCACCGTCGTTGAAAGGAGTGTTTCTCCGCCTTCACGTCACTACGGGTCGGCGGGAAGATTAGCGGCTCTGGATGCTCAGGCGTTGATCGGTGCCGAGAGATGGGTGTGGAGCTGCGCCACGTGCCGCCGGCGTGTGCATGGCTTGGCGCGCGGGCGGATGTCCGGCGCGATCTGAACGGCAACGTCTGGCGGGCGGCACCTGGCTGCTTGGGTTGACATCCGGCCCGCTCCCGCAATCGTCTAACCAAATAGTTCAAGCCCGATTACTAGGGATGGAGGGCCATCTGTGAATTAAGCTTTGCGTGTAGTGAATTGGGGCGGTTCCAGATAGCATTCTTCATTCACTATTTGCATGTAGTAGGGAGCGATCGATTTGAAAACCGAGCATCGAGCCACTCCACTGCCTGCTCGGAGCTCGCCATCGCTGCCCCGCCATGAGTAGTTAGTGGAAACTCCCGATAGATCACGTCCGTATTAGCTTGACAGAGCCGACGCACATAGTCGCGCGTTATATCGGTTTTTACATACACATCGAGCTGACCCTGAGCCATAAAGACGGGGACGCGCAGTATCGGAACTGAGTTGCGCGCTATAAGCCGCTGCCACTCTTCCTGCTTGGCGGCATTGTCCTTGAGAAAACCCTCATTCTGGAACGCCAGCGACTCGAGCCCGAGAGCGATATCCTCTGTGAAGTTCAAACTACAGGCTTTCGCGATCCGCCGTACGGTGGCCGCCGCACGGCTATTCAATATCGCGGTAAGGGGTGCGTTGTAAGCCTTGCTCCAGGACCACGCCACATACGAAGCGATGACGTCCCCGCCGATGGTGCCGATGTCTGCCTTCATGAGCGGGAGCAGTTCCGTAGGTGCCGAGACGGCAGCCACGCCGACAAGGAGCATGTCGGGAGCGTAGCCACGTCCGACTGCTCCGGCGAAGAGGGAAGCATGACCTCCTTGTGAGAAGCCCCAAGTCGCATATCGGCTTGCGACCCGGACCCCTGGAATCTGTCGAATTGCACGGGCCGCATCGATCATCGCTCGCGCCTCACCGACACCCTCAAGATAACCGGTGCGGCCATCCTCCCCTAGGCCCTGATAGTCGGTGGCGACGACAAGGTATTTCTTTGCCAACAAGCCCTTCAACCCAGCGATATTCTCGAAGCCCTCTTCCGGATGGAAGGATGGGGCGCAACTCGAAGCAATTCCAGTGGTACCGTGCCCCCAGGAGACGATCGGCCTTGGACCATCGCTTCCCGTAAGGCTAGGTATCGCGACGAGGCCAGAAATGAGAATGCTGCCGGAATGCCCGCGCGAGCGGTAGATAATGCGGTAGGCTGCAGCAGCGCCCGGTGGCGGTGGGACACTTTGGATCCGGGCCAAGGTGCCAGGCTTTCCGGCAATCTCTGCCTTTGATGCTCGGTAAAAGGCCGACGCGCTCGCAACCTCGGCTCTCGCGCCCATCATCGGAAATCCGATGAGGAGTACTGTGCCCAGAACGAGGGAATAGAGGCCCTCCTTCGCCGCACGCCACGCTGGGATCGACATACTCGACCTCATTTGTTCCGAGATATCCTTAAAGAAATTGCTTCGTCAACGACTCGTTATATTGTATATACTATCAGTATATTAAGATTAATTGAAACAAAAGTAAAAGTTAAGTCGGAAATTATTTCCGAATACCGAGAAAATATACAATATATGAGAGAGTCATTATTTTCGTATTGAACGCTTTTTTATTGATAGCTATTGTCCAGTCGGAACGGTCGGCGGCGACCTGAGGCCGGGCGCTAGGCCAGGTTCCAGGTTGCTGGCGGGGGGCAGTGAGGAATCTACCGGCACTGGAATCCTCTCCTCCGCCGGCGGGGCGGCCGTGGCAGCGATGCATCCGGGCCGGGGCGGGGGCGGGCCGTAGAAGATCTCCGACAAAAGGCTCAACGCGCGGGCAGAGATACCCGTGAACTCGGCCGGACGATCCGGGAGCGACGGCAGGATGCTCACCGTCGCCGTCAGACCGGAGACTAGTGGCACTCCCGGTGGCACATGGTCGATGGCTACACGCACCGGCACGCGCTGGGCGAGGCGCACCCAGGTATAGATCGGGTTGACGTTGGGCAGTCCCTGCGTGCCAACTTCGGCGTTGGACACGCTGATGCCGCGCGTCATGGTCTCGACATGCCCGGTGATCGGCGCGGAATAGCCCATCAACTTGGCCTCGGCGTAGTCGCCAATGCATATCTTGGCCATCTTGGTCTCTTCGAAATAGCCGTCGATCCAGAAGCTGTTCGAGTCGATGACCGAGATGTTTGTGATGCCGGTTTGAGCGTAGTCGCCGACGCGCAGCAGGAGGTTGGTGACGTAGCCGTCAACGGGGCTCAGTACCTTGGTGCGCTTCAAGTTCACCTCGGCCTGCGCGAATTGTTGGCCCGCCGCGTCGAAGGCGGCCTTCGCCTGCGCGGCGTTGCCGGCATAGATCTGCTGCTCCTCCGGGGTGGTCGCGATGGGCGAGAGATTCTGCCGACGCTGCGACTCTGCCTGCTTCACCTCGAGGTCGGCGGCGCGCTGGTCCATCAGGGCCTTGGCGGCGCGCTGGCTCACCTCGAAGTCGAAGGCATCGATGATGTAGAGCACGTCGCCGGCCCGGACGAACTGGTTGTCGGAGACCTTGACGTCAACGATCTGGCCGGAGATCTGCGGAGCGACATTGGCCACCTGCACGCGAACCGCACCGTCGCGCGTCCATGGTGTCAATACGTAATACTGCCACGCGACGAGCGCCGTCGAGAGGGCAATTACCACGATGGCCACGGTGAGGAGATGCGGGCCGGCTGATCGGAGAAAATGGCCGAGGCGGCGGGGCGTAGCTGCCGTCGGCGGCGTCACCAAACCGGCTGGGTGCTCCTCCGTCCCGGCACGCGCGGCCGGCGCGTTGCCGCTGGGCGGTTCGTGGGCGGGATTCTCGCGCAGCTGCAGTTGCACCTCCGGCTGGCGCGCGTCCATGGCTGTACCCTCAAGCAAATTGGATGAGCAGGCTGAAGATCGTGACGTAGAGACCGAGTTCCGCTAGCGCGGGATTGCTGACCAAGCGGGTGAACCCAACGGCGCGCAGCAGGGTGCGCAGCACCAGAATGATGACGAGCGCGACCACCGCATAGGAAACCGCAGGGGCGATCAGCACACCGCCGATAATGAGCTCCGAGAACATGGCGGTCAGGGCTCCCGCTTCGTGCCAGGCCGATCGACGCACAGCCGCATCCACGCGGCACGGTCGAAGCAGGCGAGGGCTCCTGCGACGGCTGTCTGATTCTGCGGCGCCGAACCACCGGCCGTCATCATCTCGCCAATGCGCGCCGCATCGCGGAATGCCGCTTCCTCAGGCGTCAGGCGCCTGGCGGCGCCCGCCTCCAGCGCTTCGAGATCGCGGCGCGCGAATCTCTCCAGCCAAAGGATGCGCCGCTCGCCGGACAACGGCGGCAACACGATCTGGATCGCGAACAGGAGGAGCGTGGCCAGGACGAGGAAAAGGCAGGAGATAAGGAAGGCCTGCGGGTCGTAGCTCTGTGGATTGCTCGGCTGCAGCAGCAGCACGATGAAGACGACGTTGAGCCGGCCGACACCCGCAAGAAGCGGATTGGGGCCGGTCATCAGCAGCGCAGATCCCATGACGAACGGCGCCAGAGCGAGCGCTAGCAGCGGAAAGGCGCTAACGCCGCCTAGCACGACGAATTTCAGCAGTCCGCCGAAGAAGCAGGAGATCGGAGCAGCGATCACCGAGACCCGGGTGGTCACGGCCGGATCGGACATGGTCGCACTCAAGCTGATCGGGATCACCGCCAGCGCCAAGGCCGCATCCGCCGCGGGCCAACCCGCGATGACAAAGAAGATCGCGGCCAGGGTGAAGTAGATGGCCGCCCGAGCCCCTTTTGCCAAGGCGATCCGCTGTGAGCGATAGACCGGGGCTTGCCGTTCGTGCACGGGGCGCCTTCCAGCGCGCAGGCTCGAGAGATTTTCGTGAACCTCGGCATTCTTGCGCAGCAATTCGTCCGTGATCTTCGGGGCGCAGGGCGAGTTCGACGGTAGATCGGCCAGCACGCGCGCCGTCGCGACCATGGCTACGAGATTGACCATGGCGGTGCGGGCGGCCGCGCTGCGCGCCGGCCCGGCACTCGATTCCGTAGTGAGGCCGGTGATTTCGGAGCGTAGGAGCGTAAGCTCGCGCAGGAGACCGGCCGCCATTGTCGACGGCTGTGGCTCACCTTCCGCGCAACGCTCCGCATAGCCAGTGATTCGACGGTGCAGATCGGACAGCTTTGCCAGCACCTGCGGATAATAGTCTGGTGCCGCGAAGAGGTCGTTGACGAACGCGACGGCGAGGATGCCGACGACGATCGCGGCCCCGCGCCCGGTGACGGCATCGAAGACGTCCTGGGGATCGTCGAGATGTTCGAGCACGACGAGCGCCACGGTGATGACGCCAATCCCTGCCATGTAAGCTCGGTTGCCGTCGAGCAGCGCGGCCATGTATATGCAGGCCCCGATCCATACTGCGATGGCCGCCAGCAGCAGAACCTGCGTTTGGGCGAACAGGCCGACGATGGTGATGGAGGCGGCGCAGCCAATCACCGTGCCCAACAGCCTGAAAACGGCTTTTTCCATGGTTTGACCGCGCGTGGGGATGGCAACGATCGCCACGGTGAGCGCGGCGGAGTAGGCCGTGTCGAGCTGCAGCCAAAAGCTGACATAGAGAGCGCCGACGAGAGCGAGCCACATTCTTAGCGCAAAGGTCCAAGCACTGGCGGGAATGCCGGCCAAGGCGAGCGGCTGTGTGTCGGTGACAGCTGGCACGGTGCTAACTTCGGATCGGGGCGGCGGAACTCGCCTGAACGAGGTTCATCACTTCACGCCGCGCCCATTGCAGGGCAATCTCAAATGGTCAGTCATCGTGCTGGCATCCATTTGGAATATGCGGCACCTAGAATCGGATCTAATCTTCTGCCTGTTCGAGGAGTTGCCAGATAAGTTTAGCGCTTTCCTTAATTTTTTCCGCGGAATAAATAATCTCTGAGATAGGGAAATGTATTGACTGTCCGTTTTGATTAATCGCTTCCGCCTGTAACAGGATAGCTGTGATCGCATTGGCAACTGAACGCCTCCTGTGCGGCTGCAACATTGCAGTAGGTGAATTATTCTCTTCACTGAACATTGAATTCAGGCCGAGTTCACTATGTCGATCGCTAGATTTCCGACGCTTCGTCGGCCTCTATGGTTGTCATTGTCGTCTGATCTACCTACCGGAAATATGTTCGGATAAGCCACTCAATGAAATGTGCCGGTTTCAACCCATGACGATGGACGCGGATCGGCATCAATACGTGAGCGACCAGATCGAAAGAATTAAGTTGGGGTTGCCTGCTAGCATAAGTGGCTGAAGTGAATCCCGTAAGATCGAAATATGAAATCGATTTATTCATCGGTGCATATAAGCTAATTTCCCGCGATAAGACTTCCACTTCGGATAGCCTCGATGTGGCTACGGTGGCTACGCGTTGCCACCGCCGGCCCAAACGACCACCAAGTTGCGCTTCAGTGCCCGCCGCCATAGCCGCCTCCCAGACGCACCGTCTTGCCGCGGAACACCCAGTAGGCATGCGCCTGATAGGCAAGGACGATGGGCAGGATGATCACCAGCCCGACGGCGATGAAGGCCAGCGATTGCGGGTCGGAAGTGCCGTCCCACACCGTGAGATGGCGCGGCACCACATAGGGCCACAGGCTGACCACGAGGCCGATCAGGCCGAGCGCGAACAGCGCGATGCCGAGGATGAAGGTGCGCGCCTCGGGCCTACCCCAGATGCCGCGCCAGGCGGCGAGGATGACGGCGAGCGTCACCAGCGGCACCGGCGCAAGGAAGGCGATGTTCGGCCAGGCGAACCAGCGCGCCGCCACTTCCGGCACGGTGAGCGCGCTCCAGGCGCTGACCAGCGCCATCATCGCGCCGGTGAGGATCAGCGCCGCATGGGCGATCTCGCGGGCGAAGACCTGCGTCGCCCCGTCCGTCTTCCAGATCAGCCAGCCTGCGCCGAGCAGGGCGTAGCCGCCGACGAGGCCGGCGCCGCACAGCACGCCGAGTATGCTGAGGAAGCTGAACGGCCCGCCCGAGAACATCCCCTCCGTCACCGGCACGCCATTGATCAGCCCGCCGAGGATGAAGCCCTGGCAAAAGGTCGCGAAGATGGAGCCGGCGGAGAAGGCGATATCCCAGACGAGGCGGAACGTCGTCGCCTGCAGGCGGAAGCCGAAGGCGACGCCGCGGAAGATCAGCGCGAACAGCATGAACATGATCGGCAGGTAGAAGGCCGGCAGCAGGATGTAGTAGCCGGCGGGAAAGGCCGCGATGAGCAGGGTGCCGCCCATCACCAACCAGGTCTCGTTGCCGTCCCAGACCGGCTCGATCGAGGCCATCATCAGGTCGCGGTCCTCATCGCGCGGGGCGACCAGGAAGATGATGCCGACGCCGAGGTCGAGCCCGTCGGCCAGCACATAGACGGTGACGCAGAAGGCGGCGAGCGCCCCGAAAAAGAGCGGCACATATTCCGCCTGCATGAGCTCGGTCATGACGTCGCTCCCGACTGCTGGGCGCCGATGGCCGACGCGGGGACATTGCTGCTGTCGAACAGGCCCGCATTGGCGCGGTCGATGCCGGGACGCTCCAGCACCGGCGGCGAGGTGTCGACCGGCCCCTTCAGGGCCACGCGGCCGGCGAACCAGATGAAGGCCAGCATCAGCACGTTGTAGACGACGAAGAAGATGATGAGGCTCGTCGTCACCGCGCCCGCCGTCACCGGCGCCACGGCGTCCGCCGTGCGCAGATGGCCGTAGATGAC
This sequence comes from Ancylobacter sp. 3268, assembly GCF_031456575.1. Classification (NCBI taxonomy): domain Bacteria; kingdom Pseudomonadati; phylum Pseudomonadota; class Alphaproteobacteria; order Hyphomicrobiales; family Xanthobacteraceae; genus Ancylobacter; species Ancylobacter sp. 3268. Next base: position 23,248 of record NZ_JAVDUX010000022.1, on the reverse strand, counting down.
CCAGGGCTGGCGCCCGGCCTCGGTGGTGGTCCAGCCGGCGAGCACGGCCAGGAAGCCGAGCGGCGTCACCGCCATAGCTTGCAGCTGGAACCAGCGCGTCTCGAACAGTTTTCCGCGCAACCGCAGCACGAAGCCGGTAACAGCCGTCGCCAGCAGGATCATGGCGATGCCCACCATGATGCGGAAGGCAAAGAACACGACGGGCACGTTGGGCTGGTCGGAAGGCGGCACCGCCTTGAGACCCTGCACCTCGCCGTCCCAGCTATGGGTCAGATAGAGACTGGCGAGATGCGGGATCTCAATGGCGTAGAGGTTGCGTTGCTCGTCCTGGTCCGGCCAGGCGATCACGGTCATCGCCGGTCCCTTGGTGGTGTCCCACAGGCCTTCCATCGCCGCGAGCTTGGTCGGTTGGTGCACGAGCGTGTTGCGCCCGTGCAGATCGCCGATGAAGGCCTGCGTCGGCGCCAGAACCAGCGCCAGCCACATCGCCATAGAGAACGCCTTGCGGCTCGCCGCCAGATGCTGCCCGCGCCACATGTGGAAGGCCGAGACGCCGGCCACGACGAAGGAGCCGGTGAGGAAGCTCGCGCACACCATATGGGCGAGGCGATAGGGGAAGGAGGCGGTGAAGATCGCCCGCCACCAGTCGACCACGTGGAAGATGCCGTCGGCATCCGCCACCGCACCGGCCGGCGTCTGCATCCAGCTATTGGCGGCGATGATCCAGGTGGCGCTGAACACGGCGCCGGAGGAGACCATCAGGCAGGCGAAGAAATGCGCGCCCCTGGACACGCGCCCCTCGCCGAACAGCATGATGCCGATAAAGCCGGCCTCCAGAAAGAAGGCGGTCAGCGTCTCGTACATGAACATCGGGCCGAGCACGTTGGCCACCGAGCGCGAATAGCCCGCCCAGTTGGTGCCGATCTCGTAGCTGAGCACGATGCCGGTGATCACGCCCATGCCGAAGCCGAGGGCGAAGATCTTCAGCCAGAAGCGCATCAGGTCGCGGTAGATCACCTGCCCGGTGCGCCACCACTGGGCGCTGAGGATGGTGATGAACCAGGCGATGCCGATGGTGAAGGTCGGCCACAAGATGTGGAAGCCGATGGTGAAGGCGAACTGGAGCCGGGCGAGGTCGACCGCGTCCATGTCAGTGCGCTCTCTGTTCGGCAACCACCTTTACGAGGCGGACCGGCACGCCCTTGGAGGCGGGGGTGAAGCTCTGCGGGTCGTGCGCGTAAAGCGGCACCAGGGGATTGGCCTCCGGGTAGTAGGCGGCGCAGCTGCCGCCCGGAAAGGTGTAGGGCACCACCTTGAAGGCGCGGATCGCCCGCTCGATGCCGTCATCCGACAAAGTGACGATGTCGACCCGGTCGTCGGCCTTGAGCCCGCGCCGGGCCATCTCGTCCTCGTTTAGGAAGATCACGTCGCGCTGGCCGTAGACGCCGCGATAGCGGTCGGAGAGCGAGTAGAGCGTGGTGTTGTACTGGTCGTGGCTGCGGATGGTGGTGAGCCAGAGCATGTCCGGCTCGTCAGGGCGCGGGTCCTCGCCGAGCTTGTCATAGACGAGGAAGTTGGCCTTGCCCGAGGGCGTTGCCCAGATTCGCTCGCGCGCCAGCGAGGTGAGGTGGAAGCCGCCCGGCACCTTGATACGGGCATTGTAGCCGTCGAAGATCGGGAACACCGCCTCGATGTCGTCGCGGATCAGGTCGTAATCGCCGATCAGCCGGTCCCAGTCGACGACCGAGCGTGCGCCGAGCGTCGCCTTGGCGATGCCGGCGATGATGGCCGGTTCGCTCTTCAGGTGCTCGGAGGCGGGCGTCGCGCGGCCGGTCGAGGCGTGGACCATCGACATGGAGTCCTCCACCGTCACCGATTGCGGTCCGCCCGCCTGCATGTCGAGCTCGGTGCGGCCGAGGCAGGGCAGGATCAACGCGTCGCGGCCATGCACGAGGTGCGAGCGGTTCAGCTTGGTCGAGATGTGGACGGTGAGGTCGAGCTTGCGCATGGCCTCGCGGGTGAGCTGCCAGTCCGGCACCGCGGCGGCGATGTTGCCGCCGAGCCCCACGAACACCTTCACCTCGCCGCGCACCATGGCTTCCAGTCCGGTGACGACGTTGTGGCCGTGCTTGCGCGGCGGCTCGAAGCCGAAGCGCGCCTTCAGCCGGTCGAGGAACTCGGCCGTCGGCACCTCGGTGATGCCGACCGTGCGGTCCCCCTGCACGTTGGAATGGCCGCGCACCGGGCACAGGCCCGCGCCGTCGCGCCCGATATTGCCGCGCAGCAGGGCGAGATTGGCGAGTTGCTGGACGTTCTGCGTGCCGTGGCGGTGCTGGGTGACGCCCATGCCGAAGACGAGGATGGCACGTTCGGCCTTGGCGTAGGCCTGCGCCGCGATCTCGATCTCGGCCCGCGGCAGGCCGGAGATCTCTTCGATATCCGTCCATTGCGTCGCGTCGAGATCGGCGATCAGCGCCTCGATGCCGGTCGTGTGGCCGCGGATGAAGTCCCAGTCGAGCACCGGTCCGCGATCCTCGGCGCGGGCGCGGCGGTCGGCTTCGACGAGCCATTTCATCATGCCCTTGAGCAGGGCGACGTCGCCGCCGACCCTGACCGGAAACAGCCGGCCGGAAATCGGGGTGGAGGTGAGCGTCGCCATCTCGACCGGGTTCTGCGGCGCCTGGAAGCGCTCCAGTGCCCGCTCGCGGAACGGGTTGAACGACATAATGGTGCAGCCGCGCCGCGAGGCATTGCGGAGGTCGGTCATCATGCGCGGAGAGTTGGTGCCCGGGTTCTGGCCGAAGATGAGGATGGCGTCGGTCTTCTCGAAATCCTCCAGCAGCACCGTGCCCTTGCCGACGCCGAGCGACTGCGGCAAGCCGACGCTGGTGGCCTCGTGGCACATGTTGGAGCAGTCGGGGAAATTGTTGGTGCCGTATTCGCGGGCGAAGAGCTGGTAGAGAAAGGCCGCCTCGTTCGAGGCCCGGCCGGAGGTGTAGAAATCCGCCATGTTCGGATCGGGCAGGGCGTTAAGGTGCCGGCCGACGATCGAGAAGGCCTCGTCCCAGCTCACCGGCACATAGGTGTCGGTGAAGGCGTCGTAGCGCAGGGGATGGGTGAGGCGCCCGACCATCTCCAGGTCGTAGTCGCTCCACATGGCGAGCTCGCCGACTCTGTGCTGGGCGAAGAACTCGGGCGTGCAGCGCTTGACCGTCGACTCCCAGGCGACTGCCTTGCCGCCATTCTCGCAATATTCGAAGGCCGAGGTGTGCTTGGGGTCGGCCCAGCCGCAGCCGGGACAATCGAAGCCGCTCGGTTGGTTTATGCGTGCTAGCAGCGCCATACCTGATACCGCGACACCTTGCTCAGCTAGCGCCATGCCCATCGCCTTCAGCGCGCCCCAGCCGCCGGCAGGCTGGTGATACGGCCTAATTGTCTTGGCGATACCCATGGTTCTCTCCTGTCGCTCGTGGTTACGGCATGGTTCGGAAGGCTCAGGCGGGCTGGATGCCAGCCTGGCCCTTCGGGAACCGCGAGATCACCGCTGGATCGATGTTGAGATGCTGAGCGACCAGCTCTGGCGGCGCGTGGGTCAGCCAGTCGGAGAGGTCGACCTCCTGGTATTCCGGCGCCTTGAAGATCGCGAGGACCTGCACGTCCTCGTCACCGGTGTTGACGATGTAGTGGCCCTGGCTCTTGGGCACGACGCCGAGATCGCCCGCCTGGAAGTCGATGGTCAGGGCGCGGGGGCCGGTGTTGAACACCGTCATGCGGCCCTTGCCCTTGATCCAGTACTGCCACTCATCGGCGTTGGGGTGCCAGTGCATGCGCCTCAGCGCACCCGGCTTGATGGTCTCGAGTGCCGCCGCGATGGTGTTGGAGGCCTTGAAGGTGCGGCTGTCGGCGAGCTGGATCTGGCCGCCGGCATTCTGCTTGATTGGCTTCGAGCCGCCGAGCGAGAAGGTGAAGGGCTCGGCGGGGGCGCCGGCGCCGGCCACGGCGGCAAGGTCGACGGAGAGGGCCGGGGGCTCCTGGCCCTGGAAGATCCAGAGGTCGTGCAGCGGGATGTTCTTGAAGGTCTCCGCCGGCACGCCGAAATTCTGCGCTAGCACCTCCGGCGGCGTATGCGCGAACCAGTCGGTCAGCAGCAGGGTGTTGTATTCGGACTGGTAGGCGTCATCGAAGACCAGCAGGAATTCGGCGCCTTCCGGACCCATGCCCTGCAGTGAATGCGGGCAGCCGGCGGGGAAGAACCAAAGATCACCCGGACCAACATCGGCGAAATAGGGATGGCCGAACTGGTCGAGCACGGTGATGCGGCACTGGCCGTTGGTCATCAGCGCCCATTCGCCGGCGAGGTGCCAGTGCATCTCGCGTATGCCGCCCGGGCCGAGCCGCATGTTGACGCCCGACACCTCCTTGGCGGCGGGGAACTCGGCGTTGGTGATCTGCCGCGCCCAGCCGCCATTCTGGATGCGCTTGGGCATGACGTTGAAGGACGACCAGAACATCGGCGAGTTGCCGACATCGGTGGGCGGCGCGTTCTGGAACGCGGGAATCTGCGCTTCGAGGGTGGGATTGCTCGGGCCCGGATTGGCATTGGCGGCAGGGGTCGAGTTGATCGCGCCTTCCGCCGGCTCGTCGGGATTACCGAAAGTGGCGGCATTGGTCGCGCCGCTCGCGACGACAGCACCGCCAAGGGCGCTAAGCGCCAGCATCGACCGCCGGGATAAGTCATCCATGATAGTTCTCCTATTGCAGCGGAGGAAAAGCTCTAACGGTTGTGCGGATGCTCGAGGTCAGCTGTAGGCTGAAGAGGTTGCTGAGCAGCCGAGGCATGGCATTGCCTCTCCTATGATTAGAGAGCTGCTGTCGCGCTTCCCAATAAAATCCCTACCTCGACTTTCGAATCGTCAAGTAAATGTTCCTCTTCAAGCGGGCTAGAATAATAAAAATTATAAATACTGTCAAATAACAGATCTATCTAGAATGCGTGGCCCATGAGGAGATCTGTCGAAAGCGGGGTGCCTTTGCCGAAGTTCTAAGGTTTGGTTTGGCAAAAAAGCAGCTTCGTCTCACATGCGTGTGGCGATACATCTTCCAAAAAAGGCCTCGCTCTAATGAGCAGATCGATCAGGCCGGTACGCTGGAAGTGCTGCAGAATTTCCAGCGTACCGGCCGATCGAGCTGGAGCGGGGTCATTCTCCGAAGACACATGGAGGCCTGCCGCCAGATGACGTGTTGGCTTCAGGCCGGCTCGCGCCCGAGGGTTTCGGCGATCCAGTTGAAGACGACCTCGTCCTTGTAGGCGAGCGCGCCTGACTGGCAGTGGTTCTCGGCGCCGTCTTCGGCCGTGAAGCGCGCGTATGCCTTGGGAACCTTCAGTTCTTCGAATACCTGCTGCGGCTGTCCTTCGAAGAAGATGTCATCTGCGGCCTCCATGACCAAGCACGGGCAGCGGATCTTGTCGGTGATTCCGGCAACCGTGTAAGCCTTGGTCTGGTCGATAAGGTCGGCGATCCCGGAAACGCCGAACGTCCAAGTGCCCTGGGTCACGGTCCAGCGGAGGGCGGTGTTGGCTGCCATCTTCTCTTGGACGATCCGCTCACATTTCGCACGATCCCCGGAGTCGTAAGCCTCCATCGCTTCCTTCGGAAGCAGCTTCCGCAGAGTTTCGTGGAAGTCGTAAACGCCATCAAAAAATACCGCGGCGCGGAAGCGATGTTCGAACGCTGCGGCGCGCGCCGCGAGATATCCGCCGAAGCTCATGCCGATCAACACGAGATTGTCGGGATCGACGTCCGGCCGCGTCAGCGCGTAATCGACGGCGGGACTGACCACCTTTTCCCAATCGGGGCGGAACGGAAGCTTCTGCTCGCGGAGTGGCGCGCCCTGTCCGGGACCATCCCAGGTGAGGCAATTGTAGCCGCGCATAGTCGCCGGAGCACCACCGTAATAGAAGAGCTCCTCGACACTGGAATCATAGCCGCCATGGAAGATGATGGTGGGGCGGGGGGTGTTGGAGGTGTCAGGCTTGTAGAAGTAGCCGGGAAGTGTAGTGCCCTCATAGGGAATCTGAACCGGCTCCCAAGTGGGCCCGATCAGCTTCGCCGCCTTGGCATAGGCCTGCTGGGAGGCGCGCGATGCCGACAGGATGCGAGGATCCTTCGGGTCGACGTGAACATAGAACTCCGCCATACGGAAGTACGTCGAGGCGCGGAGAAAGCCGCCGCGGGCACTCACCTTGTGCCCGGCGGCAAGGTCGGCTTCGGCGCGCGCAAGAACACGTTGGGCGCGCCGGTTCCAAGCGGTGAACCAACTCTCGAAATCCCCCTCGACGACTTCGCGGGCAGTCGCGATCATCTCTCCGAGATCAGAGCCGCCGTAATACATGAATCCGAGATTCCGAACGAACTCGAACGCGAAACTGTCGTCCTTGAAAGCGACTTTCACAACTCGTCTCCGTATTTTGGATAAACTTATACAAATGCGTCGCACCGCAATCCGCTGCTTGCGCGCCATATCTGCACGGCTGCTAAGTCAGGCCGGCCGGGACCCAGACATTCCGGCAGGCTGGACCATAAAACACCTATTCTCGGGATCCGGCGGCCATCGCCATGATATCGGCACTGATCGGGTCGGGGCGGCCCTTGCCCGCCGTCCAATGCTCGAACTCGGCTTGGTCATGCGTGCAGAACATTGCGATCTCCTCGCCATGCTCCTGCTTCAGGCGGCGAAGATGGCCGAGGCTCGCGAGGCGGGCAGGCGCAGAGGCCTGAAAGGCAATCTCGAGCGGGAGCGCGGGCGCCAGCGGGGAAAAGTGAACCCCGTGGTCGAAATAGGAGTCGCCGGCATGCAACGTCCAGCGCGCCTCCTCGCGATAGGCAACGCCGCAATGTCCGAGGGTATGACCCGGCAACATCACCAGCTTGGCATCGAGATCTCCGGGCAACCGCAAGCTGCGGGCCTCCAGTCCGAACCAAACCTCCCCGGTACGGTCATACGTCTTGAACCTGGTCGTATGCGGGAGCTGGTAGGGCTTGTAGGGACCCCGCGGGCGCGTGCCGTCAAAGCTTTCCAGCTCCTCGTGGCAAACATGGACCGTCGCGTTCGGAAAGTCGTGCACGCCGCCCGCGTGATCGCTATCCAGATGGGTCAGAATGATGTCGGTCACGTCACTCGCCGCGATCCCGCGGGATTCCAGCCGGGACAGCGCCGTTAGCCGCCGGTCGACGACGGGCGCGAGGCGCCACAGCGCATCCTCGCCAAGCAGGGCTCCTGGTTCTTCCATCTCGCGCACGCCGAAGCCGGTATCCAGCAGGATGATGCGGTCGCTGAGATGAAAGATCACGCAGTGACACGGCATCGCCGCCGTTGGTGTATGGGCAAGGGGGCCCATTATGGCGAAGGTTGTATGCTCGATATCAAGCACGCTGGACATAATGATCCTCGTGAATGCTGTAATGGTCGCGGTGCGAGGTCTGGGCGATGAGTGCTACTCAGGCGCAGGAATCTCGAAGGCGTTGAGCAGCGCACATGTCAGAAGATACATGCCGACGAGATAGACGAGATCGACCAGTCCTTTTGGGCCGAATGCCGCCTCCGCATCCCGGTACAAGACCTCGTCGACCCGGCGCTCTTCGGTAAGCTGACGGGCAAAACGGTGCGCCAGAAGGCCCTGGTCGGACAATCCGTCGGGGGTTCTCCCTGCGACTAGGTCTTCGATTACGCGCTCTGGCACGCCGACGGTACGAGCCACCGCCGCGTGGGCGTAGAGTTCGTATGGGGAGTGCCACAGGGCCCCGACGGTGAGAATGACGATCTCGTGCACCGGCTTCGACAGGCTGGTGTGATGCCCGTCTGCCTGCATCCATTTCAGGAACCCCGGCGTAATTCCCGGACTGTAGAGGTAAGGGTTGAACGGTCCGATCAACCGGCCGTCATCCGTCGCTCCCCGAAAGCCGTTGCTTTGGGCCCAGGTGACAAGTGTATCAGACAGCGTGCGGTAGAGTTCGCGCTGTTCTCCCTGCAAAGCTGCCGGATCGAGCAATGGAAGGCGACCGCCGAGTCTTTCAGGATTAGAGAGCATGTCTGTACACCTGGAGCTGTTGACTTCTGAGAGCGCGAAAAGAAGATCAATTAGCGAGTGAAGGTGAATAGATGGGAATTGCATCAATGTATAGAAATATAATAGATATGTATATATATTAGATCTTGTCTGATTAACCGCGAAATAACGTTATTAATAATTGTTTTTACGATGACAATCGGCATATATATCGTCTATGATCCATCATAATCATAAAACATGATCGTGGTAGCTTAGTGATTGGAGTGGATGTTGGAAACCGCCAAAATCGAAATCGTGCTATTCAGTGATGAATACGTGGGGGCTGTCGGCTCAGGGGAACTGCGCCTGACTTCGCTCGATTCATCGCTCTAGCCTGAGTGGGTGCCATGTCTGAATGCACCGCTGCCAACGGCGGGCCACTGGAATGGTCGCTGCTACGATCCTTTCTTGCTGTAGTAGAGGCGGGATCCTTGTCTGCGGCTTCCACGCAGATTGCGGTTTCGCAGCCAACGCTTAGCCGACATATTCGCCAACTCGAGACGCAGTTTGGCACGAAGCTCTTCATGCGGACCGTAAGGGGACTCGAGCCAACTAGGGCAGCTCTTCGGCTTGTAGATGATGCACGGAGTATGGCGGCAGCAGCGGATGCGCTGGCGGAGAAAGCTTTTGGTCGATCCCAGGAGCTTTCGGGCACCGTGCGCCTTACCAGTTCTGTGATGGTCGCCAATATGTGGCTGCCGCCTATTCTTGCTGAGCTGCGAGTAGAAGAGCCGGATATTCAGATCGAGCTCGTGGCATCGGACCTCAATCAAAATCTGCTCCGCCGCGATGCGGATATTGCTATCCGCATGGTGGACCCGACGCAGGATGCATTGATCGCCCGTAAGCTAGGAGAGGCGCCCCTTGGGCTATATGGCGCGAAATCGTATCTCGCTCGCCGTGGTTATCCGAGGACAATTCAAGAGTTACTCAATCACGACCTCATTGGCTTTGACCGTAGTGATGTTATACTGAATCTCTATGCCGCTGCCGGCCACCCAGTTACTCGCGAGGCGTTTCCACTTCGATGCGACGACCAGATGGTCGGCTGGGGACTGCTTCTTGCTGGCGCAGGCTTAGGATTCGCTCAAGTAATGCTTGCGGAGCGAGAGAGGACCCTTGAACGCCTGGAATTCGACTTAATTCGGCCGATGTCGGTATGGTTGGTGGTGCATGAGGATGTTCGCAGCAATGTGCATATCCGGCGGGTCGCCGACTTTTTGGCAGCATCTATCAAACGGTTGCTTTGAGGTAGAAAACGGCTGTGCAGGCCCGGGCGTGTCGAGATGGTCCACGCCCCGGCCCACAGACAGGGGGCTCCTCGTCAGTCCTTGGCGCGATATTCCTCCGGGATTGTAAACACCTCATCGGCGCGAGCGTAGCCGCCGTCTTTGACCTCCTCGATCAATACCATGGTGTGCGCGCGTGCCGCTTCGGTGAAATATTCGGCGAGCATGTCGGTGGTGCGATGGACGATTTCCTCCTTTTGCGCGCGCGTAAGGGCGGCTTCCGGAACTTTGAAGTTTGCGAATGGCATAACTCTCTCCTTAGGTGGGAAGCTTGATTCAGACGACTCTGGGCCGCGGATGGAGCAATTCGGGATGGCCGATGCGCGCCAGGAACTGCTCGCGGACGCGGTCGATCACCGCATAGCTGACGGCGGCGCCGTCACTTGCGGGATCGACATGGATGCGCAGGGGGCGTGTGCCGGGCGGCGATGCGACGACGCTGACCACCGCACGGCCGACCTCGGCCGGATCCGCCCAATCCGGCACCGTCGCCGCCAGTGCGTCCTTGATCTCTTCGGCAAAGCGGGGCGGATAGGCCTGCGTGTAGGCGTCCGCCGTCCCTTGATCCTCGGGGGCCCCCGCATGAGCAAAGTGGTTGGTGCCGGTCGTGAACGCTCCGGGCACGACGATGGACGTCTCGATGCCAAACGGCGCCAGCTCCTTGGCATAGCAGACCGCCAGTGCGTCCATCGCTGCCTTTGCAGCAAAGTACGGACCTAAAAATGGGGGTACACCTCCCGCGGCGCTGCTACTGCCCACCCAGACCAGAAGGCCCTCACGGGCGGCGCGCATGTGAGGCAGAACCGCACGGTTCACCCGTTGGGCACCGAGGACGTTGATATCGTAGAGCTCAGCCAACTGCTCGGAGGTGAAGGCCTCGCTCGGCCCCCAGGTCATGTGGCCGGCATTGTGGACAAGCACGTCGATGCGGCCATGTTCTGCGATAATCGCTTTCACCGCAGCTTCGATCGACGCATCGTCTTGCACGTCGAGTTCGACCGTTCGCAGATCGACCCCATGATTACGCGCGAATGAGCCGCCATCGGCAACTGCCGCGGCGTTCCTGCCCGTCGTGCCGCGCATTGAAGCATAGGCGACGTGGCCCGCACTGGCGAAATCACGAGCGATCATCCGGCCAAAGCCGCTGGATGCGCCGGTAACGAGAACAATCTTGCTCATGTTGCGTACTCAGCAGACGCCGCCATTGATGCGGATGACCTGACCGTTCACCCAAGCGCTGTCGGAGCTTGCGAGAAAAGAAACGACGCGGGCGATGTCCTCAGGCTCGCCGATGCGACCGGCGGGGTTCATCTTTGCGATGGCTGTGACCTGCTGATCCGTCTTGTCGGCGAGGAACAGCTCCGTCTCGACTGGGCCCGGTGCGACGGCGTTGACGGTGATGTGACGCGGACCCAGCTCCTTGGCCAGAATGTGGGTCATCGCCTCGACGGCACCCTTGGTCGCCGCGTAGGCGGCGTAGGTCGGCTGGTAGAGCCCGACGACGCTCGACGAGAAATTGACGATCCGTCCACCGTTGCGCAGGCGTTTGGCCGCCTCGCGCATGCCGTGGAACGCGCCAGTGAGGTTAATTGCGACCGTCTGCTGCCAGAGCTCGTCGCTGGTCTCGGAGAGCGGCGCGAGCTTCATGATGCCGGCATTATTGACAAGAACATCCACGCCGCCGAATGCCTGTTCGGCCGCGTCGAACAGGGCGGAAACTGAAGCCCTGTCGGCGACGTCGGCCCGAACGGCAATGGCCGAGCCACCGGCCGCGACGATGCCCGCGACCACTTCCGCGGCAGGCCCAGCGCCGCTGGAGTAGTTGACGACAACTGACAACCCATCTGCGGCGAGACGCTGCGCGATGGCAGCTCCAATGCCCTTCGACGAGCCAGTGACGATCGCAACCTTTGCGGTAGAAGCCATGGGGTGCCTCCTCAAGATCATGCATTCATAACCGACTAAGGCATTATACTTTCCATAGATATTTGATATGCACGCATATCAGCCTCATCGATATGGATTGGTGGAATGGATCTGCATGGATTTGACTTGAACCTGCTGGTCGCCTTTGAGGCACTGATGGCGGAACGCAGTGTGACCAAGGCGGCCAAGCGGATTGGCAGGACCCAACCGGCAATGAGCGCCTCACTTACGCGCCTCAGGATGCTCTTCGGCGACGAGTTGTTTGTCCGCGGTCGGGATGGGCTGCAGCCGACACCGCGAGCGATGGACGTGGCCAAACCGATCGCCCGCGCCCTCCGCGATATCCGGCAGACCCTGGGCGTCGTAGAAGAGTTCGACCCGTCGACATCGACCCTGTCCTTCAACATCGCCATGCAGGAGCACGCCGCCTTCAAGTTGATGCCGGGCCTGCTGCGTTGCCTGCGCGAAAGCGCGCCCGCCATCAAGCTGCACGTGGCTGCCTATCGCGCGCGGGATGAAGCGATCACGCTCTTGGACAGCGGAGAAGCGGATATCGCCGTTGGTGTGCCGACGCGAAGCGCTCCGGGGCGGATCTTCGTGCAGCCCCTGTTTGAGGAGGCGTTCGTGTGCGTTTTGCGCAAGGGCCACCCGGCGGCGGGCCGGCCGCTCGATCTCGACGCGTTTCTTTCTCTTGAACACTTATTGGTGTCTCCGGAGGGGGATCGGTTCGGTCACACCGACACGGTGCTCGCCAAAGAGGGGCTGTCGCGCTCGCTCAGCGTAACGATCAGCCAGATGTATCCCGCTCCCGCTCTGGTGGCCGCGTCGGATTTGATTGCGACACTGATGCTGGGCGTCGTTGAAGGCAGCGGATTTCGCGACAAGCTGAAGGTATTAAAGCCGCCCATCGAACTGGCGCCATGCCCTTATGTTATGAGTTGGCATCGCCGCAACGACGCTCACCCAGCTCAGAGATGGCTGCGTGAGCGCCTAAAGCAACTTCCGATTAGTGCGGAAGAAAGCTGCTGTATCCAATCTGAGATAGTCTTGACATAGTTGATTATGGGGCCGATGCACGGAGCTCCACCCGTTGAAAAACACATCGTAGGTCCGCGACGCGGGCGCTGTTAATCCATTTCGACGGGATGGATGGCCAGAGGCTATCTGGACCTGCAACCGGCGCGTTTTAGCCGGACCGCTTATGCGGTGCGGAACATTGCATGGCAGATGCGCGGCTGTGCGCCCGGCGAGAGGGTTCGTTTGGAGAGGCGCTGACCAAGGGACGTAACCCAATCCCGCTCTTCTGCGATGTCTCCTGGTCCGGTTCCGGATCTTCCACGATCAACCCGCTGCGGGGTCGGCTACGTGAACGTGCCGCCACTGCGGCTTCGCCTTCGCGGTGATCGCGACCGGCCCCGGCCCATTGGGGGAGCCATCGAGCGGGAATTGACCCGCTCCCCGATGGAGCCTTCATCATGTCGAACGACCTTTCCCTTGCCCAGAACGCCGCCTTGCAGCTCTCCCGCACCCTGATGGTCCTAGTTTCACTGTTCGAGGTCGACGGCGCCTACGGCGTCCTGCCGGCCGACGAGCTCGACGGCGACGATGTCACCGTGCTTTTCGAGTACGATCCGTTCCTGGGCGGGCGGCCGGTTCATTGAACCGGTCTTCCGCCCTGCTTGTGCCGCTTGCGAGCCGGCACCCGCAAGGGAAGCTTCGCCGCGGGCCGGCTTGGTCGCGACGGGGTTCATCAATTCGTCTGTTGCCGGCCCGCACCCTTGCAGGCTTGGCTCTTCGCGCCCGGTGGGAGCGGTCCGGCGAGATGCGCCGGACAGAAGACGCAGGAAAGGCCGGACGGAGATCGTCCGGGAAGAGTGAGATGGAGACGAGCGAGGTCGAGTATCTGAAGGAGCGAGTCACCTGCGGCGCCGTGCTGGAGAAGGCGGGTTTCGCGGTCGATGTGAAGGAGAGCACGCGCCGCGCGGTGAAGTACCGGCGCGGCGACGACATCATCATCGTGATCCATGACGGCAAGGGCTGGTTCGACCCCTTGTCGGATGCCAAGGGCGACGTGTTCTCGCTGATCCGCCATCTCGACGGCGACAGCTTCACGGATGCGCTCGCCACAGCCGCCGAACTGGTGGGCTTCACGCCGCTCGAGCCGGCATGGACGAGGCACGCGCGGGAACACGAACCGGTCGCCTCTCTTTCCGAACGCTGGCGCGCCCGTCGCACGCTCTGGTCGGGCTCGGCGACCTGGCGTTATCTCCGTGATGAGCGCGCGCTGCCGGAGATGGTTATCCGCGCCGCCATCCAACAGGACCGGCTGCGCGAGGGGCCGCGTGGCAGTGTATGGGCAGCGCATGTCGATGATGCGGGTGTCGTCACCGGCTGGGAGGAGCGTGGCCCGGAGTGGCGCGGATTCTCGACCGGCGGGTCGAAGGTGCTTTTCCGGCTGGGTGCGCCGGAAGGTGTGCGCCTCTGCGTGACCGAGGCGGCGATCGACGCCATGAGCCTCGCGGCGATGGAGGGATTGCGGGAGGGCAGCCTCTATCTCAGCACGGGTGGTGGCTGGTCGCCGGTGACGGAGGCGGCGGTGCGGGCACTGGCCATGCGTCCCGGTGCGCAGCTCATCGCCGCGACCGATGCCAATGTCCAGGGCGAGGCCTTCGCCACGCGCCTGCGCGTCATCGCAGAGGAGGCGGGCTGCGACTGGCTGAGGCTGAGGCCGCCGGCCGAGGACTGGAACGAGGTCCTGAAGGTGAAAGTGAAAGAGGAGCGGGAACGGAGGGTGGAGAGACGAGGCCTGCCGCATGCCCGCCGGCCGCGTCAAGGGTGACGCTTCGCCCGGCTTTGCCGGCCTTGACCCGCCCGGACGGTGAGGCGGCGGTGGAGGTGGGGTCAGGAAGGGCTGAAGAGAGGATGGCGATCCCGTGGAGGGAGCCGCGCTCCGGCCCGGACGAGGCCGAAGGAGCCCGCTCATGACCCTCTTCGCTCCTCCCATCCGCAAGGTCTATCAGGGCGTCGCCGACCGGCGGCAGATGTTCCGGATGTTTGACCGCCATGCGCAGCGCCCGAACCGCTGGCAGGCCAATGATGATGGCGCGCTCTATCGCGGCGAATGGTTCGAGATCGGCCGCGCCGAGCACGACCACATGTTCGAGATCCTGCCGCCGCTGTGGATGCGCGGCGACATGTTCGCCCTGCGCGAGTTCCTCACCGGATCAATCACCAGCGTCTTCCTCGAGCTGTCGATCAACGGTCGGCTCCGTCACTTTCACGGCTATTGCGACCTTGCCGCGAAAGGCTCGCCCGATCGTATGCGCGCCGCGATCGTCGAGCGGGAAACCCGGCCGGTTCGGGCGATGACGCCGGAAGAGCGGCTCGAGCACATCTGGAGCGCCACCCATGACGATTATCGCGGCTATGCCGGCGAGCGCTGGCCGCGCTGCCTGCATGGCAAGCGCACCGTACTCTGTTATGAGGGCCGGCGCGGCACCGCGCTGAAGCTGCTGGAGCACCTCACCGAGGCCGAGATATCGGCGAAGCTGCCGGTGCATCTGCGCTACCTCCCCGACGCGCTCGCGGCTTGAGGGGGCGCACATGTTCACCTTTCCACTGGTCGACGTTCGCGCCGTCATCACGCGCGGGCGGATCGATGCCGCCGCCAATGGCGGCTTCCGCAATCCCTATTACGGCCTTCGCCCCGGTGAGGGCGAAAAGCCGGGCCTCTGGCTGGTCGGCGACGAGGGCGTCTATCTGCTCTCGAATGGCAGGCTCGCTGAGGGGCAGCGCCCGCTCGTCGTCTATGCCGAGGAGTGCGATCTGAAGACCAACGCGGACTGCTGGCATTACAAGCGCCAGCATTTCGGGGCGGATGACGGGATCGAGTTCCTCGATGCGGCCGAGCTCGACCGGCTGATGGCCGCCTCGGCCGACGCCACGCATCTGCGGATCGTGATGGACGATGCCGCGCTGTCGCTCACGCTGATCCGCCGCTGAGGCGGGTTCCGACCCTTCTCCCTTTTCACATCCTCGCGTCCAACCCGTCCGCCTCTCCGGCGGACGATGACGCGCGCCTTGACGACAGGAGCTCTCCACCATGGCGCATGACGATCCCTTCACGCTCAACCTGTTCGGCAACACCGCCCTGTCCTGCGGCCTGAGCCTCGGTGTCACGGCGTTCGCCGGAGACTTCGAGGCCGATCCCGGTGATGACGATCCCGATCCGACCACGCCGGCGCCGGCCCGGGCACCGGCTTCGGCCGGGCCGATCGCTCGCGTGAAGCCGTCGTCGGAGCGTGGCGTCAATTTCCATCTCGACGGCGATCGCGGTCTGGCACGCGGTTGGAAAGCGCGCGCCCGCGACAACATCGCGGCGATCCGGCTGGCAGCCGAGATCGAGGCCGATGCGCGTCCGGCGACGCGGACGGAGCAGGAGACGCTGGTCCGCTTCACCGGCTTCGGCGCATCCGACCTCGCCAACGGCGTGTTCCGCCGGCCCGGCGAAGCGATGTTCCGCGCCGGCTGGGAGGAGATCGGAGCGGAACTTCAGGACGCCGTCGACGATGCGGGATATGCCTCGCTCGCCCGTTGCACGCAGTACGCCCACTTCACCCCGGAGTTCATCATCCGGGCGATCTGGGCGGGGCTCCAGCGTCTCGGCTGGCGCAGCGGCAGGGTGCTGGAGCCAGGCATCGGCACGGGCTTGTTTCCGGCACTGATGCCGGAAGGCCTGCGCGCGGTCTCCCATGTCACCGGCATCGAGCTCGATCCGGTGACGGCGCGTATCGCCCGACTGTTGCAGCCCCGCGCCCGCATCGTGACGGGCGACTTCGCGCGCACCGAGCTGCCGGCGAGCTTCGACCTCGCCCTCGGCAATCCGCCCTTCTCCGACCGTACGGTGCGCTCGGACCGGGCCTATCGGTCGCTGGCCTTACGCCTGCACGACTACTTCATCGCCCGCTCCATCGACCTGCTGAAGCCTGGCGCGCTCGCAGCCTTCGTCACCTCGCACGGCACGATGGACAAGGCCGACGCCACGGCGCGGGAACATATCGCGAAGTCGGCCGACCTGATCGCGGCGATCCGCCTGCCCGAAGGCAGCTTCCGCACTGAGGCCGGCACCGATGTGGTGGTCGATATCCTCTTCTTCCGGAAGCGAAAGGTCGGGGAGCCGGAGGGCGACCAGAGCTGGCTCGACCTCGACGAGGTCCGCGCCGCTGATGGCGAGGAAGCTCCGATCCGCGTGAATCGCTGGTTCGCTCGGCACCCGGACCTCGTGCTCGGCACTCATGCCATGACGTCAGGCCCCTTCGGCGAGATTTACACCTGCCAGCCGCGCGAGGGCGAGGAACTGGCGACAGTGCTGGACACCGCCATCTCCCTTCTTCCGGAAGCCCTCTATGACGGCGAGCCGACGTCGATCGATGTCGACGACGCCGCTGAAGACGCTGACATTGACCTGTCTGCCAGTCGACATGTCCGCGAAGGCAGCTATGTCTTCGACCCGGTGCGCGGGCTCATGCAGGTGATCGACGGAGCGTCCGTCGCCGTCACGGTGAGGAAAGGCCGATCCGGCGACGGGGTGCCTGAAAAACACATCCGCATCATCCGCAAGCTGATCCCGATCCGCGATGCCGTGCGGGAGGTGTTGAAGGCCCAGGAGCTCGACCAGCCGTGGAAGGATGCGCAGGTGCGGCTGCGCATCGCCTGGTCGAGTTTCGTGCGGGACTTCGGTCCGATCAACCACACCACGGTGTCGATCGCCGAGGACGAGGAGACCGGCGAGGTCCGCGAGACCCATCGTCGGCCTAATCTTCAGCCCTTCCTGGACGATCCCGATTGCTGGCTGGTCGCCTCGATCGAGAATTACGACCTCGACACCGATACGGCGAAGCCAGGTCCGATCTTCTCGGAGCGCGTGATCGCGCCTCCGGCGTCGCCCGTCATCACCTCGGCAGCGGATGCGCTCGCCGTGGTGCTGAACGAGCGTGGTCATGTCGATCTCGATCATATTGCCGAGCTTCTGCATGCCGATGGTGACGCCGTCGTCGCGGAGCTCGGCGATGCCATCTTCCGTGATCCCGAGACCGGCTCATGGCAGACGGCGGACGCCTATCTCTCCGGCCCGGTGCGCGACAGGCTGAAAGCGGCGGAGGCCGCCGCCGCGCTCGACCCAAGCTTCGCGCGCAATGTCCGCGCCCTTGTCGAGGTGCAGCCGGCGGACCTGCGTCCCTCCGACATCACCGCCCGTCTCGGCGCGCCGTGGATTCCGGCATCGGATGTCGTCGCCTTCGTGAAGGAGGCCATGGGCGCGGATATCCGCATCCACCACATGCCGGAGCTTGCCTCGTGGACCGTGGAGGCCCGACAACTCGGCTGGCTCGCCGCCGGTACCTCGGAATGGGGCACGGAACGCCGTCATGCCGGCGAGCTTCTGGCGGACGCACTGAACAGCCGCGTGCCGCAGATCTTCGACATCGTCAGGGATGGGGACAGCGAGCGGCGCGTGCTCAATGTCGTCGACACCGAGGCGGCGAAGGAGAAGCTCGCCAAGATCAAGACCGCCTTCCAGAGCTGGGTCTGGTCCGATCCTGATCGCACCGACAGGCTGGCGCGGGTCTATAATGACCGCTTCAACAACATCGCGCCCCGCGCCTTCAATGGCGATCATCTGAAGCTTCCGGGCGCGTCGGGCGCCTTCACGCTCTATGCCCACCAGAGGCGCGGCATCTGGCGCATCATCTCGGCCGGCTCGACCTATCTCGCCCACGCCGTCGGTGCCGGGAAGACCATGACGTTCGTCGCCGCCATCATGGAGCAGCGCCGGCTCGGCCTGATCGCCAAGGCGATGTTGGTCGTGCCCGGCCATTGCCTGGCGCAGGCAGCGCGCGAGTGCCTGGCACTCTATCCCAATGCCCGCATCCTTGTCGCTGATGAGACCAACTTCATCAAGGAGAAGCGCGCCCGGTTCCTCAGCCGGGCGGCCACGGCGACCTGGGATGCGATCATCATTACGCACAGTTCCTTCCGCTTCATCGGCATCCCGTCCGCCTTCGAACAACAGATGATCCAGGACGAACTGGAGCTCTACGAGACCCTGCTGACGAAGGTGGAGAGCGAGGACCGCGTCTCGCGCAAGCGGCTCGAACGGCTGAAGCAGGGGCTGAAGGAACGATTGGAGGCGCTCGCCACCCGTAAGGACGATCTGCTCACCATCAACGAGCTCGGCGTCGACCAGATCATCGTCGATGAGGCGCAGGAGTTCCGCAAACTCTCCTTCGCCACCAACATGTCGACCCTGAAAGGTGTCGACCCCAACGGTTCACAGCGCGCCTGGGACCTCTATGTGAAATCCCGCTTCATCGAGACCAAGAACCCGGGCCGGGCACTCGTACTCGCCTCCGGCACGCCGATCACCAATTCGCTCGGCGAGATGTTCTCGGTGCAGCGCCTGATGGGCCATGCCGCGCTGACCGAGCGAGGCCTGCACGAGTTCGATGCCTGGGCGAGCACCTTTGGCGACACCACGACCGAGTTGGAGCTCCAGCCCTCCGGCAAGTACAAGCCGGTGTCGCGCTTCGCCAGCTTCGTCAACGTGCCGGAGCTGATCGCCATGTTCCGCTCCTTCGCCGATGTGGTGATGCCGGAGGACCTGCGGCGATATGTGAAGGTGCCGGCGATCGCGACCGGCCGACGCCGGATCGTCACCGCCAAGCCGACGGCGGCCTTCCGGCGCTACCAGCTCCAGCTCGACGCCCGCATCAAGGCGATCGAACAGCGCGAACGTCCGGCCGAGCCCGGTGACGACATCCTGCTCTCCGTCATCACCGACGGCCGCCATGCCGCGATCGACCTGCGTCTGGTCGACCCCGGCACTGACAACGAGCCGGAGAACAAGCTCAACGCCCTCATCGGCAACGCCCTCCGTATCTGGCGCGAGACTGCGGAGCGCACCTATCTCCAGCCGGATGGCAGGCCCTATGAGCTGCCCGGCGCCGCGCAGATGATCTTCTCCGATCTTGGAACCATCAGCGTGGAGAAGACCCGTGGCTTCTCGGCCTATCGCTGGATCCGCGACGAGCTCGTGCGGCTCGGCGTGCCGGCCGGCGAGATCGCCTTCATGCAGGACTTCAAGAAGTCCGAGGCGAAGCAGCGTCTGTTCGGCGATGTCCGTGCCGGCAAGGTCCGCTTCCTGATCGGAAGCTCCGAGACGATGGGCACCGGCGTCAATGCCCAGCTTCGCCTGAAGGCCCTGCATCATCTCGACGTGCCCTGGCTGCCGTCCCAGATCGAACAGCGCGAGGGGCGGATCGTGCGGCAGGGCAACCAGCACGATGAGATCGACATCTTCGCCTATGCCACCGAGGGTAGCCTCGACGCGACCCTATGGCAGAATAATGAGCGCAAGGCCCGCTTCATCGCGGCGGCGCTGTCGGGCGACACCTCGATCCGCAGGCTGGAAGACCTCGGCGAGGGGCAGGCGAACCAGTTCGCGATGGCCAAGGCGATTGCCTCGGGCGATCAACGGCTGATGCAGAAGGCGGGGCTGGAGGTCGACATCGCCCGGCTGGAACGCCTGCGCGCCGCGCATCAGGACGACCAGTTCGCCATCCGCCGACAGATCCGCGATGCCGAGCGCGATATCGCGCACGCGACCCGTCGCATCGAGGAGATCGGACAGGACATCGCCCGCCTCGTCCCGACCACAGGCGAGGCCTTCAGCATGACGGTGAACAGCACCGCCTTCTCCGAACGAAAGGCCGCCGGCCGCGCAGTGATGAAGGAGATCCTGACCCTGGTGCAGAACCAGCATGAGGGCGAGACCGTCCTTGCGTCCATCGGCGGGTTCGATCTCCTCCATGATGGCGAGCGCTCCGATCGCGGGGAGAGCTATCGCTACGACACCATGCTCCGGCGCGCCGGCCACGATCATGAGATCGAGCTGCCGGTGACCGTCACGCCGCTTGGCGCGATCTCTCGGCTTGAACACGCGCTCGGGGGATTCCATGACGAGCGGGAGGGCCATCGCCAGCGGCGGATCGAGGCCCAACGCCGATTGGCATCCTACCGCTCGCGCGAGGGCGGCACGTTCATCTTTGCGGAGGAACTTGCCAAGAACCGTCGGCAACTGGTGGAGGTCGGGAAGGCGCTGGCGGCAAATAACGAGGCAGATCAGGCTGTGCAAATTCAAGCGGCCTGATCTGCCGGTGACAAAACGCCGAAAGCGAACATTTTCTGAGCAGTTGGGGACCTGTCCCCCGAAGTGCTGTCGATCCTAGGAAAAAGTGCTGACGCGGACTGCTCTATAGGCTGACGAAGATCGGATCCGAGAGAGACGCGTGCGGTCTGCAGCTGCCATCGGCGCTGTCGTCGGGGCGATTTCGCCCAGAGCGAGAAGGCGCAGATCCGACGCAGAGAATGCTTGCGCGAACCGTCTCCACGCCTGACTCCAGATCAGGGCCTTTTCTGGGCACGCCCTGCCGATCGGCATGAAAGCATGCTCTGTTAGCCTGCGCGTTCTTTGCCGGGCTCGTTCTTTCCGCATATGGGATTGCGCGGCGCGTTCGATGCTGGCGGCGTCCTCGGTCAAGCCGTAAGTGATGCCGTCAAGGATGCGGTCTAGCCGCACGTCATCAGCATGGGACTGTGCGATGGCTGCTGTTAGCTGGGCGGCAGATTGAATCCGCGCGTAATCTGCCCACTGGGCTTCTGAAATCATCGTTCTCTCCATTATGGACCGCCGCTATGGCGATCTGTAAAAAAGCCCGGCTTCGAACTGGATGACATCGAGGAACGCTATGTCCTCGATGTCGAACTCGAAACCGAACAACAACAGTTTATCAGCTTTCCAGCTGCGTGGCGAATGCGTCCGACCACTCCCTGCGCATCTTGTCGAACAGCTTCGCCCGGTCGGGCTCGTTGCGCCCCATGAACGACTGCGTCCGGGCAAGCGAGAACAAGAGAAGCTGCACCCCGATCATAACGTCGGCCGCCCCCGCGAATCCCGGCGCCTCCTCGTCCCCATCGTTCTCGGGATTGGCGGCGAGCGCCGCTTCCGACAGCGGGCGGTAGACGCGGTCATAGAAGGGATGCGCGGTGTTGATGGTCAGGATCACCCGGCCAGCCTTGTATTCAACGTGATAGAACGGCCAGAATGGATCGTGGGTGTACTTGGTGAGGTAGGCTGAATTCTCGACCCGCGCGATTGCGTCGTCCTCGTTCTCGCCGTCGCGACGGACCGATGCAGCGAGTTCCCGAACTTGCTGGTGAAGCGCCTGCCGCTCATCCTCGGTGATCGGATTCGGCATCTCGATCCGCTCGGACTGAACCTCCTCTGCCTCATTGGCCTTGCGCTCCGCCGCCGAAATTCCGCTGCGGTTGTTGGCCGCCGCGCTCGTATTCTGGAACTTGCGGATGCGCTCACGCACCGTCCCGACCTCGTTGCCGATGGCCTTGGAAATCTCATCCAGGACATAGGGCTTAGGACGGACCCCCTGCTTGTTCGACGATAAGCCCATGGCCTCATCCAGATCGCCCGAGAAGTCGATCTGCACGCGGAACCAGTTCAGATCGCCGTGCCGACGCGCAATCTCCGGCATGACGCCGACGAACATCTCGCGATCGTTCCGCAAGATCGAGACGTTGTGGTCGTCATAGAGGCGCAGCGAGTTCTTGCGAACAGATCGCGGCAACTGACTCCAATCCTCGATCGGAAGCTCGTAGAGCCGGATGCTTAGATTGCCCTTCTCGCCCCCAGGCGACCGCTCGATCGGCACAGTTTTGGCGACGACCAAGCGCGACTTCGTCTCGGTGATGCCTTCGACTTGGACGTGACGGGAGTTCTGCGACCAGTAGGTGGGGTCGAAGGACTGAACGATCTTGTTGTTGACCCAGATTTTAAGACCGTTGTCGATGAACTTGCGATAGATACGGCCGATGTCCTTGATGGCGCGTTCCGCAAGCGTGCGCGCCTTGGCGGCGTCTACCCGGTCGCAATCGGGGATGAAGACAAGGGTCCCCGAAACACCGAGGGCTTCGTAAACGTCGTCTTCGGTTTCGGCGACGAGCTGCTGGTCGTCGCGGTTCGGCCAAACCATCGGCTTGCTAATGATCGAGGCGACCTCGGAAGGCAGATCATCGACTGACTCCGGGTCCTGCATCTCGATCATATTGAGGCGGGACTTGCCGACCTCGTCCACATCGAGCGTCAGCCGGTAGATATCTTTCGAGTTCTGCCAGCTGTAGACATCGAACGAAGGCGCCATGCTGAGCGCGGCTGTCTTCATGCCCATGCCGTAGCGGCCGATGCCGGTACGCTTGTCGTAGTTGAGCGAGCCTCCGAAGGACATCGCTAGCTTCAGTACGTTGGGGCTCATCCCCTTTCCGTCGTCGAGGACGGCAACGTCGATCGCGTAGTCGCCCTTCCCGCCCGACTGGCGGAAATAGATATGAACGTTGCTTGCGCCCCACTGGATGGAGTTGTCGACGATCTCGCAGAGTGCGGAGGTCGTCGAAGAATAACCCTGGTCGCGCAGGCTGCGGATGAGCGTCTGGCCGAAGAACATCGGCACCTTCGCACCGTCCTTCAGAACGCGGCTCATGACGACCTTGCCGCCACGGGGGGCGCCATCTCCCCAGGTCGCCACGTCGGCGGCGGCCTGGATGTCGGTCTCGATCGGTTCTACGCCGTCGATGTCGGAATTCTCGTTTGTCATGTCATGTCTCCTTCTGTTGGCCACCGCTGTGGCGGCCTCGACAACCATCAGGAGGTGAAAAGCGGCTAACGTTACAGGCGACGGGAAAAAGGAGGGAAGGGAGGGGAACCTCCTCGCGGATAGGCCGTCCCGGCGGCGCTGTCGCTCAACCGCGGCCTCTCGCGATCCCGGCCCGTCGTCCTGTGCAGGGCTGAAAGCCCCGC